>JBIQKK010000126.1:0-5146 GCA_044506585.1 Hyphomicrobiales bacterium | reverse complement strand
GCCGTGCTCGAGGATCCGGTGATCCTGCTGCACGAGAAGAAGCTGTCGAACCTGCAGCCGATGCTGCCGATCCTCGAATCCGTCGTCCAGTCGCAGCGCCCGCTGCTGATCGTGGCCGAGGACATCGAGGGCGAGGCGCTGGCCACGCTCGTCGTCAACCGCCTGCGCGCCGGCCTCAAGATTGCGGCCGTCAAGGCGCCGGGCTTCGGTGACCGCCGCAAGGCCATGCTCGAAGATATCGCTATCCTGACCGGTGGTTCGGTGATCTCGGAAGAGCTGGGCATCAAGCTCGAGAACGTGACGCTGGATATGCTGGGCACCGCCAAGCGCGTCGAGATCTCCAAGGAGAACACCACCATCGTCGATGGTGCGGGGTCCAAGGAAGACATCCAGGGCCGCGTCGCGCAGATCAAGGCGCAGATCGAGGAGACCACCTCGGACTACGACAAGGAGAAGCTCCAGGAGCGTCTCGCCAAGCTCGCCGGCGGCGTTGCCGTGATCAAGGTCGGCGGTTCGACCGAAGTCGAAGTGAAGGAGCGCAAGGATCGCGTCGACGACGCGCTGAACGCGACCCGTGCCGCCGTCGAAGAAGGCATCGTGCCGGGCGGTGGCGTTGCCCTGCTCCGCGCGTCGGCCTCGCTCAAGTCCAAGGGTGAGAACCCCGATCAGCAGGCGGGTATCAACCTGGTCAAGCGCGCGCTGCAGGAACCCGTCCGCCAGATCGCCCAGAACGCGGGTGACGAAGGCTCGGTGGTGGTCGGCAAGATCCTCGAGAACTCGTCGGCCAACTACGGCTACAACGCTCAGACGGGCGAGTACGGCGACATGATCGCGCTCGGTATCGTCGATCCCGTCAAGGTCGTGCGCACCGCGCTGCAGGATGCGGCCTCGGTCGCCTCGCTGCTGATCACGACGGAAGCCATGATCGCCGAGATGCCCAAGGAAGCAGCGCCGGCGATGCCGGGCGGCGGCGGCATGGGCGGCATGGGCGGCATGGACTTCTAAGGAAGTCCCTACCCCCACGCTCTCGTTGCCGGGCTGGTCAAGCCAGCCCGGTGGCGGCATGGACTTCTAAGCACCCAACAGCTCAGTCCAGACTTCCCAGTCACGGACTAAGATCAGGGCGCCGGTGGCAACACCGGCGCTCTTTTCGTATGTGGACGGCCTGCGCCTAGCGGAAGAACAGCAGCTTGATGGCCAGCGCGACGGAGATCGCCACCACCAGCGGGCGGATCAACCGTGCGCCGAAGCGGATGCCGGTGAGGGCACCCAGGTAGCCGCCGAGCAACTGCCCGATCGCCATCGCGCCGGCGGCGGGCCAGAGCACGTCGCCGGACGGAATGAACAGCGCCAGCGCCCCGAGATTGGACGCGAGGTTGAGGATTTTGGTGTGGCCCGCGGCGCGGGTCATTCCCAGCCCGAACAGGGCGACGAACCCCATCGTTAGAAACGAACCGGTCCCCGGACCGAAGATGCCGTCGTAAAAGCCGATGGCCGCGCCCATGACCGGCACGAACAGCGCGAAGCGCAGGCGGGCGTGACGGTCCTCGTCGGTCAGCCGCCGCGCGAACAGGAAATAGAGCGCGATTGCGATCAGGGCGACGGGAACCGCGATCTGCAGCAGGTTCACGTCGATCTGCTTGACCACAAAGGCGCCGGCGAAAGCGGCGAGCAGCGTGCAGCCGATCGCAACGACCAGCGCACGCAGCGAGACATAGCCCCTCCGCCAATAGGTGAGCGCCGCCATGCCGGTGCCGATCACCGACTGCACCTTGTTGGTGCCAAGCGCCGCAATCGGCGGCACGCCGGCCGCCAGCAATGCCGGCAGCGCGATGAGGCCGCCGCCGCCGGCGATCGCATCGACGAAGCCCGCGAGCAACCCTGCCCCGCCGAGCGCGAGCAGCACGAGCGGATCGAGGATCACTCGCGATCCTCGGCCCGGCGCACCATCCAGTCCTCGCGCGGCACCTCCTGGATGCGGCGTTCGTTGAGCGGAACGTCGATCATCGAGGCCATGAAGGCGGCCATCGCCATCTGGAGGCCCGCGACCAGCGTCGTCACCGCCAGAATCATCGGGCGCATCGTGGTGGCCGGCGAAAGCGCGCCGAAATCGCGCGCCGCCCATTGCGAGAAGCCCCAGCCCAGCGCGACGAGCCCGATCAGGATCAGGGCCAGCGCGACCAACAGCACCCGCTCGAGCGTCAGCGCCTCGAGCACGTCGTCGAAGGTTTTCGACTGCGGAATGAAGCCGTAGCGCGAGGCGAAGCGCCGCCCGATCAGCGCGAAGCTGACCGATTGCAGGCCCAGCAGGATGCACATCGCCGCCGCAAGGAACGTGTGGACGTCGAGCTCGATGGTGGGCGTGACCTTGACCGGCCCGCCGATCAGCAGCGCCCCGAAGAAGAGACCGATCGCGATCAGCGCCAGCCCGGGATAGAGGAACAGCCAGCGCGGCGAAAACAGCAGGAGGAACCGCAGGTGCCGCCAGCCGTCGCGGAACGAGCGCAGATGCGGCGGCCGGCTGCGGCCATCCTTCTTGAGCGTGGTGGGAACCTCGGCGACGCGCAGCCCCATCAGCGTCGCCTTGACGAGCATCTCGGAGGCGAACTCCATTCCACTCGTCCGCAGATTGAGCGACAGGATCGCCTCGCGATCGAACCCGCGCAGGCCGCAATGGAAGTCCGATGCCTTGCTGCCGAAGAACAGGCGGCCGACAAAGCTCAGGACGGGGTTGCCGATATATTTGTGATGCCAGGGCATGGCGCCGGGCGCAATACCGCCCTTGAAGCGGTTGCCCATCACCAGCTGGTTTCCGGCGCGCAGGCTCGCAACGAACGCATCGAGATTGGCGAAGTCGTAGCTGTCGTCGGCGTCACCCATGATGACGTACCGCCCCCGCGCCGCCTCGATGCCCGCCGCGAGAGCCGCGCCATAGCCGCGCGTGGCGACCGGCACGACGCGGGCACCGGCCTCTTGTGCGATCTTCTGGCTGCCGTCGGTCGAGCCATTGTCGGCGATCACCACCTCGCCGGCGATCCCGCTGCGGTCGAGAAAGCCGCGCGCCTTGCCGATGCAGATGGCGAGCGTTTCGGCCTCGTTGAGGCAGGGCATCAGGATGGTCAGTTCAAGATCGGCCAAGCGAATCGCCCGGGTGGCTGGATGGCCGCTTATACGGGATTCGCGGGCCTAGAGCTGCGTCGAAATCCCCGGTGGAATGCCGCCCATGATGGAGAGGAGCGCCTCGAGCTGCGCCTTCTTCAGCGGCGTCCAGTCGGCGGCCTTGGAGACGATCAGGTTCGCCTCGCTCTTCATGATGAGGCCATCGTCGAGAATACGCAGCGAATTGGCGGTCAGGGTCTCGCCCGACGAGGTGATGTCGACGATGAGATCGGCAACGCCCGAAGCCGGTGCCGCTTCGGTGGCGCCCACGCTCTCGACGATCCGGTATTCGGCAATGCCGTGCTCGGCGAAGAACTTCCGCGTCAGGTACACATATTTCGTGGCAACCCGCAGCCAGCGGCCGTGCCGCCCCCGGAAGTCCGAGGCGACGTCGGCGAGATCGCCCATATCGACGACGTCGATCCAGGCGTCGGGCACGGCGACGACCACGTCGGCCTGCCCGAAATCGAGCGGCTTCACGAAAACGACATTCTGCTCACCATTCTCGGTCGCCTCGTAGATCAGGTCCGAACCGGTGACGCCGATGTCGATGGCACCCATGATGAGCTCGCGGGCAATTTCCGCCGCCGGGTAGAAACGCACCGAAACCTGCGGCTGGTCCTTGATCGACCCCACATAGGCGCGCGACCCGCCCGGCCGCGCGATGGGCAGCCGCGATTCCCCGAAGACGCGGCGGGTTTCCTCTTCGAGCCGGCCCTTGGAGGGGACGGCGAGGACGAGCTGTTCGTCGCTCATTGGTCGACCTCCGCTTCGAGCCGGTCGGTCCACAGGGCGCACCCCGACGCGGTGACCGGCTCGGTGGCGCCCAGCCGGTCGAGCAACCGGTCATACTCGCCGCCAGACGCCAGCACCTCGCCGCGCCGGCCGGTCATCTCGAAGACCACGCCGGTATAATAGTCGAGCCGCGGCGAGAAGCTCGCATCGAACAGCACCTCGGCCTTGGGCGAGAGCGCCGTGAGCGCGGCAGCGTGGTTGCGGACCGTCATCAGCGGCTCCTCGATGTCGAGGCCGGCTGCGCTCGCCATTTTCCAGATGCTGTCGAGCGCCCTGCCCGGCGTATCGACCACCGAGAGGTAATCGACCATCAGGGCCACCATCTCGACCGGGATCGGCGCAGCGTCCAGGGCCTGCTTCTCGATATAGCGGTCGGCGATCTCGTCGGGGTGGCGCGAGCCGACGAGGCTCAGCCCCGATTGCAGCATGTTGTCGGTGACGATCTCGACGATCGTCTCGCGGGCGTCCGGCGTCGTGACGACGCCGCTCTCGCCCTGCCGGGTCAGCCGCTCCATCAGCCGCTGCATCGCGCGCGGATGGCCGAAGCGGTGCCGGATACGCTGCTGCCATTGCGGGGCAATGCCCATGGCGGCGAGGAACGCCTCGAACAGGCCGACGCCGCCGATGCGCACATTGGGAGCGGTGATGTCGTAGATCGCGAGCGCCCAGCGCGCAAAGGTCAGCACCTGGTCGAGCGCAGCACTGGCGTCCGGCTGGCCCAGCAATTCGAGGCCCGCCTGCTCGTACTCGACCGGAACGCCGTTCTCCTGGCGGAAGATGGGGCCGAGATAAGTGTAGGCACCCGGCACGCCGATCATCCCGTCATCGAGATAGGACTTGGCGATCGGCAGCGTAAAGTCCGGGCGCAGGCAGTACTCGATGCCGTTGTTGGAGGTGGTCAGCAGCAGTTGGCGGCCGAACTCCTCGCCCGCGAGGTCGAGATAGGGACCGGCCTGCAGGAGGAGCGGCGGCGCAACACGCGTGACCGTTCGCGACTCGACGAGCCGGACCATGGCTGCACGGCGTTCTGCCGGGCTCTTGGCCATCAGGCACCTGCCATCATGCGCGCAACGGCGGGAATCTTGCGGAGCTCCGCGACGAGGTCGGCACGGTCGGCGGTCCACTGACCGGGCCGCGCCGCCTTGTACTCGGCATTGTCCTTGATGGCCTTGGCCTGTTCGGCGCCGGCTTC
>JBIQKK010000125.1:0-5168 GCA_044506585.1 Hyphomicrobiales bacterium | reverse complement strand
ATCGCGGCGAGAGCGGCGCGATGGGCAAGAACACCGGCGACGATCTGCGCGAAGGTAAGATGACGCTCCCGGTGATCCTCGCGCTTGCGGACGCCAACCCCGCCGAACGCGAAATCATCACCTCCGCACTTGGCAAGGCCGATGCCAGCGAAGCCACGCACCTGCAGGTCGTCGCCATCATGAACCGCCACGGTGCGCTGAGCCGTACGGTCGAAAAGGCCCACGAGCATGTGCGCAAGGCCCGCGCTGCGCTCGAGCCCCTCCCCGATTCGGAGATGAAATCGATCCTGTCCGATATCGCGGAATTCTATGTGAGCCGGGCGTACTGAGCACGCGCGGCTGCGATCAGGCCCAATCAATACTGGACAAAAATGCGTGCAAGTGCCCTGATAGCTAGGGGGCTCGAGCATAAGATGCTGTTTAAGGCAATCGCTTTCGCACTGTTTCTAATTGTAGCGGCTACCGGGCAAGCACGTCCGGATTACCGGGCTAGTGGAGCCTGGTACAATTCCCTTGACGAGCAAGGGCGCATCGTCATCCAGGCAAACCTTGTCCTGATCGGTCTTTACGACCGCTATATCGATGCCGAATTCGGCCCCGGCACCTATCGTGCCCTTGTCGCATATCAGGACCAGATCCATGCGCCGGCGGACGGTGTCCTCACCGACGCCCAGCGGAGCAAGCTGACCGACAGCGCGAGTGAGATTTTTAACAAGTTGGGGTTCGAAGACGTCAAGGACTCCGGGGCGCAGCTGCAACTTCTGGTCCCGACTAAGATACTGTCGAAGCGCCGCGCCACCGAACGCGGTTCCAGATATGTCTCAAACGACGGCGGCATCGTGATGGAGACTGTCGCAAAGTCCCAAGCGGAGCAGTCGTTCGACGGCTTGTTCGAGCACCTCAAGACAGCGGTCCGCGGTCGCAAAGTGACATACTCCACATTCAAACCCGAGACATTCACGCTTAGTGGTATTGACGGATCGAGGTTTTTCTACCTGCGCTTTTACAATGATGGGACAACGAGTTCTGGATTCTCGATCAGTTGGTCGAAGGAGTACACGGAGCTCGCAAATATACTGTCCATCATGCTCGCCAATTTTTCCGCTCCGTTGCGAAAAGACGAGTCGAATGGCCGCTCGGACGGCAAGACCCCACCCGCCGAACAGTCCCCCAGTTATGGATCGGGGACCGGATTCTTTGTGAACTCGCAGGGCTTGATAGCCACCAACTTCCATGTGGCCGGGACATGTTCGGACATTACCGTTCCGGGCTATGGACCGGCCAAGCTCGTCAAAGGGGACGAAGACATCGATCTCGCTGTCATCGAGTTGGAGGGCAACCGCCCGACCAAGTGGGCTCCGATCCGCCGCGCACCGGCCTCCCTCGCTGAGGAAGTCGTCCTGTTGGGCTATCCATTGTCAGACTTGCTCGATTCTTCGCTAAATGTGGCGACCGGGATCGTCTCGGGGGAAAATGGTCTTGGTGGCAATCGCCATTGGTTCACAACCAACGCCGGGATACAGCCGGGAAACAGCGGAGGTCCCATCCTCGACCAAACGGGTGCGGTGATTGGAGTGGCGGTCGCGAAAATCGACGACGCAAAGATGCTCGAAAGCATGGGTAACACTGCCCCCAATGTCGGCTTCGGTATCAAGAGCGGTGCCCTGCTCGACTTTCTTCGGATCTTCAACTTCACTGAAGCGACTGACACTACGGCGCTCTCCGTGCAGGAAATAGCTCGCAGAGGTAAGACCTTCACCGTCCAGATTATCTGCAGGATGGACGAGGGCGTTTAGCCTTCAACGCCCAGAAGCGGCGAGGCCGCGACCCAGTATTGGGGCCAGGTTTCGCGCAGGTCGTGGGCAGCCTGATGCGCCTGGGCTGAGGACCCGAAGAGGCCGAAGACCGTCGCGCCCGAGCCTGACATGCGCGCGATGATCGAGCCGCTGGCGTCACGCAGGTGCGCGATGAGTTCCCCGATCACCGGAACCATCGCTATGGCGGGTGGCTCGAGGTCGTTGCGGGTTTCGTCGAGCCAGAGCGCCAACTGCGCCGGCCGCGTCAGCGCGTCCGTGACGTCGGGCAGGCTTGGGTTGGCGTGCCGTTCGAGGCGGCGGAAGACGTCGGCAGTGACGACCGGGATGAGCGGGTTGACGAGCACCACGTGGCAGGCCGGGAAATGCCGCAGAGGCAGGACGATCTCGCCGATGCCGCGCACCTCGGCAGGGCGCGAATAAAGGCACATCGGGACGTCCGCACCGAGGGCCGCCGCAACTCCGGCGAGGTCGCTGATCGGGACGCCGCCGGCCATCGCGGCAAGGAGCCGCAAAGCCGCTGCCGCGTCGGCGGAGCCTCCACCGAGCCCCGCAGCTACCGGCAGATTCTTGGCGAGGCTGATCGCGATGCCCTCGGGCAGCCTGCCCGGCCAGCGCGCGCGGAAGCCGGCCAGCGCCCGCAGCACGAGGTTGCCTTCTCCATTGCCTAGCGCAGACGCAAACGGACCGGTGATCGTCAGCGTGTCTCTTGCAGCCGTGCGGGCTTCGAGCTGGTCGGCGACTTCCGCGAACGCGACCAGCATTTCGAGCGTGTGATAGCCGTCGGGGCGGCGGCCGGTGACGTGCAGCGCGAGATTGATCTTGGCCGGCGCCGCCTCGATCATGAGCGGTGCGTCCCGGTCAGTTGACAGAGGCCTGCTCTCCGGGGACGGGCTCCACTGGTGCCGAATCCTCGGTGACCGGGGCCGCGTCGAGGCCGCCCTTCAGCTTGGGGGCGATCCGCTTCTTGACGTTGCCCTCGGTGTCCATCGCCGACGCAACGTTCCACTGGAAGGTCGCTTCGAGCTTGCGCCCGACGCGCCAATAGGCGTCGCCAAGGTGATCGTTGATCTCGGGATCGTTCGGGCGGAGGAGCACCGCTTCTTCGAGCTTTTGGACCGCCTCGTCATAGCGGCCGAGCCGGTAGTAGGCCCAACCGAGGCTGTCGATGATGTAACCATCGCCGGGCGCGCCTTCGATGGCTTTCTGGATCATGGCCAGCGCCCGGTTGAGATGCAGGCCTTTGTCGACCCAGCTGTAGCCGAGATAGTTGAGAACCTGGGGCTGGTCGGGGTTGAGCTCGAGGGCACGCAGGAAGTCCTTTTCCGCGAGCTCGAACTGGTCGGACTGCTCATAGGCAATGCCGCGCACGTAGTAGAAGCGCCAGTCGGCCGGCGCATTGCCGCCCGTCACCTGGAGCGCCTGGCCGTAGGTCTGGGCGGAGGCAGCGTACTCCTTGTTGGCACGCTGCAGATCGCCAAGTACGGAGATCGCGTCGATGTCGGTAGGATTGCTCTCGATGATCGATTTCAACCTGCCGATCGCCTCATCGCGATCGCCCATGGCATCGAGGTTGTCGGCGATACGCACAGTCGCCATCGGCTTGAGTGCGGAATCGGCGGGCATGGCGTCGTAGAGTGCGTTCGCGAGCTCGTGCTGGTCGGCGCTGTCGTAGAGCTGGCCGATCAGGAGCGCGACGGCATCGTTCCTGGGATCAAGGTACTGCGCCAGGCGCTCGAGGAAGAGAGCCAGGTCGTTGGAGCCCTCACGGGCAAAACCGATCGCGACACTGTGGAACATGCGCGCGGCGCCCGTTTGCACACTGGTCGCAAATGGGCCCGGGCGCTGCTTGTTGAGCAGCTTCTGCTTGACCATCGTGACGATCGGGTGAGTCAGCCCGCGCGCCTCGTACTGAACGATGGCATCGAGCGCTTCGTCAAAGCGGCCGGCATTGCCCATGATGCGGCCGTAGGCCTCGATCACATCCGGGTCGAACGGATTGCCCTCGACGGTTTCGGCGATGAGTTCCTGCGCGGCCTGAGAATCGCCGGCAACTTCGGCCATCAGCGCGCGGTGATAGACGAGAAACTCGTCGAGCCCACCCTGCCCGACCGTGTCGAGCAACGCGTGCCCCTCTTGCATCCTGCCGGTACCGGTGAGAGCCCATGCCTTGAGGATCGAGCCCGTAATGCCCGCGAAGGAGTCCTCTCCGAGATTGTCGAGTGAGCGTATCGCAGCCTCGTAACGGCGCTGCTTGATCGCGGTGGTCGCGATGACGAGGCGGGCGAGTTGGTTGGACGGGTCGGCCTGCCTGAGGCGGGACGCAAGACCCGAGGCGCGCTCGATTTCTCCGTTGGCCGCGAATGCCAGGAAGGCGCGGTTGAGAACGATGGGGTTATCCGGATCGCCTGCCACGGCCTCGGCGAAGAACCGTGAGGCATCGGGCGTGCTGAGCTCACCCATGGCCTCGATGCCGGCAAGATAGCTGCCGGTGGCGCTTGGGGATGCGAGATTGACGAAGCCGTCGCTCGCCACGGCGGGCGCGGCGAGAAAAAGACCGGCGAGCCCGAAGGCGGCGACGACACGAACAAGCGAATTCACGAGGTTCTCAGTCTCCTCAGACCGCGCCGAGATAGGCCCGGAAACATTGTCTATTTTGCGACTGCCCCGCAAGACCGCCAGGGGGACAGCAGTTGCTCACATACCCACATAGTTCGGGCCCGAGCCGCCCTCGGGGGGAACCCAGGTGATGTTGCGGGCGGGATCCTTGATGTCGCAAGTCTTGCAATGGACGCAGTTCGCCGGATGGATCCGGAAGACTGGTTGCCCGGCCTCGTCCGCGATCTCGTAGACCCCGGCCGGGCAATAGAGCGGGGCGGGTTCGGCGCCGTAGGCCGGAAGCGTGTCGCGAACCGGGACCGTCGGGTCGGCCAGTCGCAAATGGACCGGCTGGTCCTCGTCATGGGCGATATTGGCGAGAAATACGGACGACGCGCGGTCGAATGTCATCTTGCCGTCCGGCCGGTCATAGGTCTGGACGCCTGTCGCGGATGCCGGCCACAGGCTATCCGCGTCGGCTTTGCTGTGCCGCAGGGTACCGAAGGGCGAAAACCGCAGCAGGCTGTTCACCCACATATCAACCCCAGCCAGCAGCACACCGATGGCGTTGCCGAAGCGGGACCACAGCGGCTTCACGTTGCGGACCCGATGAAGCTCGGGGCCGATACCGGTGGCAAGCGTACGTCCCGGCAGATCCTCCAGCCGGTCATGCGCCCTCCCCGCGGTCAGCGCTGCTGCAATGCTGTCCGCGGCGGCGATGCCGGAGCGTATGGCCGAATGGATGGCCTTGAGCCG
>JBIQKK010000124.1:2398-5256 GCA_044506585.1 Hyphomicrobiales bacterium | reverse complement strand
AGTTTGGCGAGCGAAGACGTACGGTTCTCGATGGCTTCCGCGAGCGTGTTGCCGCGGCCGTCGAGCGCTTCGGTGAGCGCCTGGATGCGGTCGTCGATGGCGGCGCTGAATTCCTGCGTGCGGTTCTCGAAGGCGCCCGTGATGGTGCCCGCCCGATCCTCGAGCGTGACGTTGAGGCGGCTGGCGCTGTCGTCGAGCGCGGTGAGCAGGTTGCTCGTGCGCTGGTCGATCAGCGAGACGAAGGATTCGGTGCGTTCGCCGAATGCGCCGTTGAGCGAATTGCCCGCGGTCTCGAGCGCCTTGGTGAGATTGCCGCCCGACTCGACGATCGTGCCCGCAATGCGCTGGCTGATCATATCGAGGTCGAACACGAGACCCGTGTGGCTCTCGGTGATGGCTTCGCGGACGCGCTCGGTATTGGTGATCACGGCCTCGCGCTGGCTGGCGAGTTCCTGGATCAGCGCGCGCATGCGCGATTCATTGTCCGAATAGGTGCGTTCGAGCGCGGTGACCTCGTTGTGGATCATCACTTCGAGCTCGCCGGCACGCGACAGGGCGCGCTCGAGACCATCGCCGAGTGCGTTCACTTCCCGGCGCACGGCCTGTCCGACCGACGCCACTTTCTCGGAGGCGGTTGTTTCGGGTTCGGCGAGGCGGATCGCGGCATGCGTCACCGCAGTCGCGGCATTGCGCAAATCCTGCGCGCGGCGGATCAGCGTTGCGATCGCGAAGAAGGCGAAGACCGGGATGACCGCGAGGGCGACGAGCCCGATGAAATCGTTGGAGCCCCAGAAGGACGAATTCCCCATCTGGCTGCCGTTGCGGATGAGGCCGATGGCGAGGATCGCCGCGACCCAGACGATCGAGACGATCACCGCGACGAAATTGGGCGCCGAGTTCGAGCGGGACTGCAGGCCGTAGAGAATGCGCGAGCCCTGGAAGCGGTCGTCGTTCGCCACTGAACCGGCCATCGCCGCCTGCTTGTCGGCGACGCGCGCACGCTCGGCGCGCGATCCGCCCGAACGCTGCTGCGGCTGGACGGAGGGTTGTGGCTCGTCGCGGAAGTCGGGAGCGGCGCTATCGCCGAATACCGAGTCTTTGAGAGCGTCCTCGACCGCTGAGAATGCAAGGGTCGCGGGATCTTCCTGGGTGCTCGATTTCTTCGCCATACTCTTTACAACTCTCACGTCGGCAGTTTGCGACAAGGGCGGCACGTCGAGTTGTCATGCACCTGTCCCTGTTTCAGGACTCCGGAACATTTGGGTAAAAAGCGAATCAAATGCCCCGCCATTGACCCCAACCCCCGCACCGCCGCGCGCCGGGATTGCTCAACATACATTCAATTTGAGGCAAACCGAGCGCTATCTTAAGCAAAGGTTAATTTGGGCGGTTTGGAGGCGCGAGCCCTATTTGTGCGCATTGCCGGGCGCTCCCTTAAGCGACGATTCACCCCCAGGACCTAGGCTCACACCGGCTCCCTAAGGAGCGAAGTTTCTTGTGTGAGGCGAGTAAATGCGTGGCGGAAACGCGGCCAAGGCCGCTCCAGAGCAGGTCCCCGAGCCGGCGATTCGCGGCCCCATCGATCTCGATTTCCTCAGCCGCCAGACTCTGGGCGATCCCGGCCTCGAGCAGGAAATCCTCCGCCTCTTCGACCAGATGAGCCACACCTATTTCGCGCGCGTGGAAACGAGCACCAATGTGCCGGACCTGCTGCATAACCTCCATACCCTGCGCGGTGCCGCGGCCGGTGTCGGGGCAAAGGCCCTGGCCGAGCTCGCGCGCGTGGCCGAAGCCGAACTGCGCCAGGGCGGTCCCGTCAATCCCGAGCGGATCGACGATCTGGGCATCGCGGTACAGGAGGTCTCGGCCTATATCGGCGCCCGGCTCAAGGACGCGGACGCACACGCGGCATAGGTGCCTCCCGAAAGGCTCGCTTGCGGGCGATAGGTCGCGCCGATATATGCCCGGCCATGCCCAAGATCACCTTCATCGAAGCCAACGGGACGGTCTACGAGACCGAAGCCGAAATCGGCTCAACCGTCATGGAAACCGCCATCATGAATGGCGTCCCGGGCATTATTGCGGAGTGCGGCGGGGCATGCACCTGCGCGACGTGTCATGCCTATGTCGACCCCGAGTGGGTGGATGTCGTGGGCGGCCCGTCGATGATGGAAGAGGATATGCTCGACTTCGCCTTCGAAGTGAAACCCAACAGCCGGCTCAGCTGCCAGATCAAGGTGACTGACAAGCTGGATGGGCTCATCATGCGCGTCCCGTCCCGGCAGGGGTAGCGGTTTCCAATCCTGCCCGTGGACGCAAGACGGCATTCCAAGGCGAGGCGGCGTAAGGGAAAATGTAAAGCTATTGTATTTCAATAGCTTGCTCCAAAAGCCCGAAGTCGCATATAGCAGCCGCGAAAGGCCATGAATGGGTGAACTGAACACATTCCCCCTGAGCTACAAGGTGAGCGGCAGGCGCATCGTCATTGTCGGCGATGGAGAGGAAGCGCTCAACAAAGCCCGATTGGCAATAAAGACGACTGCATCGGTCGTCATTGTTTCCCCCACACCCTCCGACGCTCTCCGTGCCATCGGCGCCGAGATCGTCGAGACGTATGACAGCCCGGTCCTGGACGGCGCGGCCCTCGTGTTCATTGCGGCAGAGGGCGAACTCGCCGATCGCGTCAAAGCCGACGCGCGGGCCCGCGGCATTCCGGTGAACGTCGTCGACGTCCCCGGCGAATGCGATTTCTTCACGCCCTCGATCATCGACCGCGCCCCGTTGACGGTTGCGGTTGCCACCGAGGGCGATGCGCCGGTACTCGCGCGGCTGGTCCGCGCGCGTATCGAAGCGCTGCT
>JBIQKK010000124.1:0-2298 GCA_044506585.1 Hyphomicrobiales bacterium | reverse complement strand
AGGGCGATGCGCCGGTACTCGCGCGGCTGGTCCGCGCGCGTATCGAAGCGCTGCTTCCACCCGACCTCGGCCGCCTTGCGCGTCTCGCCGGTTCGCTCCGTGAGCGCGTCGCGGCCATGCTGGGCAAACCCCAGGCCCGCCGCTTTTACGAAGATCTGGTGAGCGGCGTTGGCGAACCCGAAGCCCTGTTCAAAGCGCACGCCACCGGCGCGACCGGCGAGGTCTGGCTGATCGGGGCTGGTCCCGGTGCCGAAGATCTGCTGACGCTGCGCGCGCAGCGCCTGTTGCAGGCCGCCGACGTCATCGTCCACGACCAGCTGGTCCCCGACGCGGTCATCGAAATGGGCCGGCGGGACGCCGAGCGCATCTCGGTGGGCAAGCGCAAGGGTCACCATTCCTTCACCCAGGCGCAGATCAACGCCCTGCTGGCCCGCTTGGCGCGCCAGGGCAAGCGCGTGGCGCGCCTCAAATCCGGCGACCCGATGGTCTTTGGGCGCGCCGGCGAAGAGCTCGCGGCGCTCCGCAAGGCCGGCATCCCCTATCAGATCGTCCCGGGCATTACGGCCGCGCTCGCCGCTGCGGCCGATTCCGCCACCCCCGTCACGCTGCGGCAGGTTTCGCCCGGCTTCCTTGTCGCCACCGCGCACGGCGCGCAGAGCGAAGAGCTCGACCACTGGGCCGCGCTCGCGGCGTCGGGCCAGACGCTCGGGCTCTATATGGGCAAGTCTCTCGCGCGGGAGACCGCCAGCAAGCTCCTGCTGCGCGGCATGAACCCTTCGTTACCCATCGGCATCGTTGTCAATGCGGGACGCAAGGATCGTTCATTCCATCGCGGTACGCTGGGGCAACTTGCAGCGGGCGAAGTCGAGATGGCCGATGGGCCGGCCATTATCTTTGTCGGCGAGGCCGTCGCGCATGGCGACTGGACCGGCGCCGCCGAGATCGCTGCGCGCAATTACGGGGTCGCATGATGGACATCCTGACGGGCAACGAGCTGATCAGCGGCGCAACGGTTTATCTCGACCGCGAGGGCCGGTGGGTCGAAGACCTGCAGAAGGCGCGCGTCTTCCTCAAGGAAGAAGCCGATGCGCGCGATGCCGCCATCGCCGCTACCAAAAAGACCATGCGGATCAATTCATTGGAGATCGAGACCGTGACGCTGCGTGATGGGGTGATCTACCCCGACCGCATCCGCGAACGGATACGCGCCGAGGGGCCGACGGCTCCGCGCTTCGATCGCCAGCATCTGGGCCAGGACGATCATGTATCGATATGACGAGTTCGACGCGGCGTTCGTGAAGGAGCGTACCGCGCAATTCCGCGACCAGGTGATGCGGCGCGTACGCGGCGAGATCAACGAGGACCAGTTCCGGCCGCTGCGGCTGATGAACGGGCTCTATCTGCAGCTGCACGCCTATATGTTCCGCATTGCGATCCCTTATGGGACTCTGCGGTCCAGGCAGCTGCGCAAGCTCGCCTACATCGCGCGCACCTATGACCGCGGCTACGGCCACTTCACCACCCGCACCAACATCCAGTTCAACTGGCCGCGGCTGAGCGATGTGCCCGACATGATCGAGCACCTCAATGAAGTGGAGATGCACTCGATCCAGACTTCGGGCAATTGCATCCGCAATATCTCGACCGACCAGTTCGCGGGCGCCGCCGCGGACGAGCTTCTCGATCCGCGGCCCATGGCCGAAATCCTGCGTCAGTGGTCGAGCCTTCACCCGGAGTTCTCGTACCTGCCGCGCAAGTTCAAATTCGCGATGACGGCAGCGCCGTCCGACCGCGCCGCGATCAAATTCCACGATATCGGGCTGAAGGCCGTCATGAACGCCGAAGGCGAGATCGGCTGGGAGGTCTGGGTCGGCGGCGGCATGGGCCGCACACCGATGGTCGCCAAGCTCATCCGGCCCTTCGTCGAGCACGAGAACCTGCTTGCCTATTCCGAGAGCATCGTGCGCGTCTACAACCGCTATGGGCGGCGCGACAACAAGTTCAAGGCGCGCATCAAGATTCTCGTGCACGAAATCGGCATCGACAAAATGCGCGAAGAGGTCGAGGCGGAGTATGCGCTCGTCAAGGGCGGCCAGTTGACCCTGCCGCAGGAAGAACTCGACCGCATCACCGAGTATTTCAGGGCGCCTGATTTCGAGCTGGTCAATGAGACCCAGCTCGATGTCGCGAAGGCGAAGGCGGCCGATCCCGCATACGGCGAGTGGCTCGAGCGGAACCTGCACACCCACAAGCAGCCGGGTTATGTGTCCGTCACCATCTCGCTCAAGCCGATCGGCG
>JBIQKK010000123.1:0-5265 GCA_044506585.1 Hyphomicrobiales bacterium | reverse complement strand
GCCGGAGGACCTCATCCTGAGCCCGCCGAAGGACCTCACCCTGAGCCCGTCGAAGGACGAGGCCGCCCGCGCTGCCGAACGCGTCGCGCGCGATAGTTACGGCCGCCTCGTGGCCTTTCTCGCCGCCCGCACCCGCGATGTCGCGGGTGCCGAAGATGCGCTCGGCGAAGCCTTCGCCGCCGCGCTCCGCATGTGGCCCGTGGACGGCGTGCCGGACAATCCCGACGCCTGGCTTCTCACCGTCGCGCGCCGCCGGCAGACCGATGTCATCCGCCGCGGACAGACCCGCAGGAGCGGGGAGGATCATTTGAAGCTCATCGCCGACGAGATCGAGGACGCCGCCAGCACCCCCGAGGCCATCCCCGACCGGCGCCTGGCGCTGATGTTCGCCTGCGCCCACCCCGCCATCGAGCGCGGCATGCGCGCCCCGCTGATCCTCCAGACTGTTCTCGGCATGACCGCCGACGACATCTCCGGCGCCTTCCTCATCCCACCCGCGACGATGGGCCAGCGCCTCGTTCGCGCGAAAACCCGCATCAGGGACGCCGGCATCCCCTTCGCCATCCCCGAGCCCGAAGAACTCCCCGACCGCCTCGAAGCGGTTCTCGACGCCATCTACGCCGCCTACACCAAGGGCTGGTCCGAAGTCGGCGACGCGGGCGTTCCCGAAATCGCCGGCGAAGCCGTCTGGCTCGGCCGCCTCCTCGTCTCGCTGCTCCCCGCCGAGCCCGAGGCCAAGGGCATGCTGGCGCTGATGCTCTACGCCGAATCCCGCCGCTTCGCCCGCCGCGACGCCGCCGGCGCTTACGTTCCGCTCGAGCAGCAGGACACAAGCCTCTGGGACGACTCGCAGATCCGGCTGGCCGAGACCCTGCTCCACGACGCCAACCAGTCCGGCCCCTCAGGCCGCTATCAACTCGAGGCCGCCATCCAGTCGGCCCACGCGGCGCGCCGCCTCACCGGCCAGGACAATTGGGCGGCGATCGTCGCCCTCTACGACCACCTCCTCGCCCGCACCCATTCGCCTGTCGTCGTCCTCAACCGCGCAGTCGCCCTCGCCGAGCTCGAAGGACCCGCAGCCGCACTCACGACGGTCGCAATCCTCGACGGTGACAAGCGGATGCAGGCCTATCAGCCCTATTGGGCCGCCCTCGCCCACCTCCACGCCGAAGCCGGCGACCGCCAGCGCGCCATCGAGGCCCTGACCGTCGCGATCGGCCTCACCACCGACCCCGCCGTCCGGGCCTACCTCCACGCCCGCATCGATACCCTGCGCGACGGCTAAAACCCTTGCCCGCCCGGGCACTTTCCCCTATAGCCACGCGCCATGAAGCGCCTGTCACCCCTGGAGGACGGGCGCGCGTTGTTTTGGGCATCCAGAACGCGCACCAACCCAAGGATACGTTCCATGGCAAAAGAACTGCTTGCCAAGGCGCGGAGCGGGGTGGGCAAGGGGGCCGCTCGTGCACTGCGTCGTGAAGGCTGGATTCCGGCCGTCATCTACGGCGACAAGAAAGACCCCCTGCCGATCTCGATCTCGTACAACGAGGCGATGAAGGCCATCTATGCCGGTGGCTTCCTCAGCCACGTCATCGAGCTCGACGTCGACGGCACCAAGCATCGGGTCATTCCGCGCGACTACCAGCTCGATCCGGTCAAGGACAAGGCGCAGCACGTCGATTTCCTGCGCGTCGGTCCCAACACCAAGCTCCATGTGCAGGTGGCCGTTCACTTCGTGAACCAGGAAGCCAGCCCCGGCATCAAGCGGGGCGGCGTGCTCAATATCGTGCACCACACCCTCGACGTGACCTGCCCGGCCAGCGCCATTCCTGAGGCGATCACCATCGACCTTACGGGCAAGGACATCGGCGACTCCATCCACCTGTCGTCGATCGAGCTGCCCAAGGGTACGTCCGTGCGCACGCACGAAAAGGACCTGACGATCGCAACCGTCGCCGCTCCGTCGGCGCTGCGGTCCGAAGAAGCTGCCGCGCCTGCCGCTGAAGCAGCGCCGGCTGAGGCCGCGGCCCCGGCCAAGAAGTAAGACCGAATTGCGGGGTGGCCGTTGGCCGCCTCGCCCCTTCTCGCACCGGGAGACAGGCGATGCATGTGATCGTCGGCCTCGGCAATCCCGGGGACAAATACAGCCGGAACCGTCACAACATCGGCTTCATGGCTGCCGACGCGATCGCCTCGCGTCACCGCTTCCCGCCCTTCCGCGAAAAGTTCAAAGGCCTGCTCAGCGAAGGCACCATCGCCGGCGAGAAGGTGCTTATCCTCAAGCCGCAGACCTGGATGAACTCGTCCGGCGAAAGCATTGAGGCGACTCTGCAATTCTATAAGCTCGGCCCGCAAGACCTCACCGTCATCTACGACGAGTTGGACCTCTTTCCCGGCAAGTCGCGCATCAAGCGTGGCGGTGGCAACGGTGGCCACAATGGACTCCGCTCGATCGATCCGCGCATCGGGACCGGCTACCGGCGCATTCGGCTTGGCATCGGCCACCCCGGCCACAAGGACGCCGTTATGCCCTGGGTCTTGGGTGACTTCTCCAAGGCTGACGGCGAATGGCTCGCCCCCCTCCTCGACGCGCTCGCCGCCAATGCCGACCTTATCGTCAAAGGCGACGACAACACTCTGATGAACCGCCTCGCCGTCGCGGTCCAGGGTGACGGAGCCGACCGCCCCCAGCGGCCGGAGACCGCGGACCCCACCCGCAAGAAGGCGCCGGCGCAGTCGCACGTTCGCGCAGCCCGTGAAAAACCCCTCGATGCCAAGCTGCCCGAGCGCGGTCCCATGGCCGACATGCTTGCCAAAGTATTCGGCAAGAAAGACTCCTGACGCGCATCCCTCTCAACACGTATTGGGGCCACGCTTGCGGTACGTACCTCAAAGGCATAGGCTACGCGTGACTGGAGCACGGGGGACCGATGTCGACGTCCGCTGCAACGATCGAAGCCGGCGACACCGGGGCGGCGAAGCTTAAGCGTGCCCGTATCGCCGTCACCGTGCTGTTCGTCGCGTTCGGTGTAAATGTCGGCATGTGGGCCGCCCACATCCCGGTGGTCAACGAACGCCTGGCCCTCGATCCCGCGACCCTCGGGCTCGCCCTGCTCGCCGCGGCCGTCGGCACCATCGTCTCGCAGCCGGCCCTCGGCATGCTGATGGCTCGCACCGGCTCCCGTCCGGCCGCCATGGTGTTCCCTGCCCTCGCTGCCATCTGCATGGGCACAGTCATTTCCTCGCCGACCGTGCCTCTGCTGTTCGTCTTCTGCTTTGCCATCGGTGTCACCTGGGGCGGCTGCAATGTCGCGATGAACACCCAGGCCAGCGAAGTCGAGGCGGCCCGCGGCCGCCCCACGATGTCGTCCTTTCACGCGGGCTTCAGTATCGGCTCCCTTGCAGGCTCGGCCGTGGGCGGCCTGCTGATCGGCGCGGGCTGGGGCAACGGCCTCGGCGCGGCCGGAGCCGCGGCGGTGAATGTCGCTGCCGTGCTCCTCGCCATCCCCTCGCTCATGGCAAGCCGGCCGATCGACCGGGGCCCGGTGTTCGTCGCCCCCAACCGCGCGGTGCTGGGCCTCGGCATCCTCGCCTTTCTCGCCTTCCTCGTCGAAGGCGGTATGGTCGACTGGAGCGGCGTGCTCCTCGCCGTCGAGAAGGGAGCCGACCCCGCCTGGGCCGCTGCCGGCTTCGGCTGCTTCACCGCGGTAATGGCGCTCGGCCGCATCGCCGGGAACAGCGCCGTCGAACACTTCGGACGCAAGACGCTGCTCGTCGCGGGCGGCGCGCTGATCGCCATCGGCGTCCTCGTCGCCGTCCTTTCGCCCTGGACGCTGCTCTCGATCGCGGGCTTCGGAATCATCGGCCTCGGTGCCGCCAACATCGTCCCGATCCTGATGTCTGCCGCGGCCCAGACACCCGGCATGGCGCCGAGCGTCGCCATCGGCTCCGTGGCGACGATGCTGCTCGCGGGCTTCCTCGTCGGCCCGCCGCTCATCGGTTTCGTGTCGAACGCCTCGAACCTCAATGTCGGATTCGGCCTGCTCGCCATCTCCGGTCTTGTCGTCCTCCTCGCCGGCCTCCTGCGCTCGTGGCCGAAATAACGCCGGAGACGCCTGGCGCAGCGCCCTGCGACGGCCTCCGACATTGACTTCCCGCCGCCCTTCCCCGATGTGAACGCCAACATCCTCGGAGCGCCCTCATGGGTTTCAAAATGGGCATCGTCGGCCTGCCCAATGTCGGCAAGTCGACCCTCTTCAACGCCCTCACCCGCACGGCCAACGCACAGGCGGCCAACTTCCCCTTCTGCACGATCGAGCCCAACACCGGCGAGGTCGCGGTCCCCGACGCGCGTCTCGACAAGCTTGCCGCCATCGCGAAATCCCAGCAGATCATTCCCGCCCGCATGAGCTTCGTCGACATCGCTGGCCTCGTGAAGGGCGCCAGCAAGGGCGAGGGCCTGGGCAACCAGTTCCTTGCCAACATCCGCGAATGCGACGCCATCGCCTATGTCCTGCGCTGCTTCGAGGACGGCAACATCATCCACGTTGCCAACAAGGTCGATCCGATCGCTGACGCCGAAGTGGTGGAGACCGAGCTCATGCTCGCCGACCTCGAAAGCCTCGAGAAGCGCCGCACCGGCGTCGAAAAGAAGGCCAAGGGTGGCGACAAGGACGCTAAGCTCACCCTCGATCTCATCGATCGCTCGCTTGCCCTGCTGCGCGACGGCAAGTCCGCGCGCCTTGTCGAGCGTTCGCTCGAGGAAGAGAAAGCCTTCGGCGAGCTGCAGCTCCTCACCAGCAAGCCCGCCCTCTACGTCTGCAATGTCGACGAAGGCTCGGCGGCAACCGGCAACGCCATGAGCAGGCTCGTCGAGGACTACGCCAAACAGCACAACGCTGCCGTCATCGTCATCTCCGCCGAGATCGAAAGCCAGCTCGCGCAGCTCCCCGACGACGAGCAGGCCGAATATCTCGAAAGCCTCGGTTTGAGCGAACCCGGCTTGAATCGATTGATCCGCGAAGCCTACCAACTGCTTGGACTGCAGACTTATTTCACTGCCGGTCCCAAGGAGGCGCGCGCCTGGACGATCCACAAGGGCGACCGCGCCCCGCAGGCCGCCGGCGTCATCCACACCGATTTCGAACGCGGCTTCATCCGCGCCCAGACGATCGCTTACGACGACTATGTCAGCCTCGGCGGCGAAGTCGCGGCCAAGGAAGCCGGCAAGGCCCGCGACGAAGGCAAGGACTATGTCGTCAAGGA
>JBIQKK010000022.1:31316-36181 GCA_044506585.1 Hyphomicrobiales bacterium | reverse complement strand
CGCTCGGGCAGCTTCTTGCCCAGCTGGCGCTCGCGGAAGATGATGAAGAGCGCCGAGCCGACGACGATGATGCCGCCGATCAGCATGTGCCAGGTCGGCACGTCGCCGAAGGCAAAAAAGCCGATGCCGATCGAAAAGATCATCGAGGTGTATTCGAACGGCGCGATGACGCTCATATCGGCGTGGCGGTAGCTCTCGGTGAGCAGGATCTGGGCGATCCCGCCGGCAATGCCCGCGCCGACGAGATAGGCAAAGAACAGCGGCGACGGCATCACCCAGCCGAGCGGCCAGGTCATCAGCGCGATCACCGACGACGAGATCGAGAAGTAAAAGACGATCGTCGCCGACTTCTCGGTGTGGACGAGCTTGCGCACCTGAACCATGGCGATGGCCGCGAACAGGCACGCCATGAGTGCCGACCCCACGCCGATCGCCGCATCGGAATCGACCCCGGTCGTCAGCAGCGTCAGCCGGGGCCAGCTGATGATGACGACGCCCGTCAGGCCGAGCAGCACCGCGCTCCAGCGATACAGCCGCACGACCTCGTCCATGAACAGCGCGCTGATGACGACGATGATCAGCGGCGTTGCGTAGTTGAGCGTGATGGCTTCCGGGAACGGCAGCTTGGTCAGCGCATAAAAGCCGAACAGCATGCCGCCCGTGCCGGCAAGCCCGCGCGCCAGGTGGCGCATGGGGTACTTCGTCTTCATCCCCTCGACGAGCTCGCCGCGCCAGGTGAGGAACACGACCACCGGGATGATGGCAAAGAAGGAGCGGAAGAACGCGAGTTCCCCGGCCGGCACACCCTCGGCCGCCTTCAGCAGGGCGGCCATCACGAGAAAGACGATCACCGACGCGACCTTGAAGCCGATCCCCGTGAGGGCGCCGTTCTTGGTTTTGGGGAGGGCCGGATCGTCCATCCCTCGTGCTTAGTCGCCCCTCGCAGTCGCGGCAAACAGAAATGGCCCGAATGCACCGGGCTGCCCAAGGTTGACTTCACCCCGGTGCCCGGCAACAAACCGCCCATGACCCTGAGCCAGATTTCAACGCCCCTCACCCGCGACCAGGCCTACGCACTGGTCGACGCGGTGATGGAGCTGGGCGACCTTGCGCTCACGGCCTCGGCCCACGAAGACGAGGCCACCGGCGAATGGGTGTTCGAGGCCACCTGCGAAATGCTGCCCGACCTTCTTGCCTTCGAGGAACTGGCGCGCACGACGCTGGGGGGCGAGGTCGATTTCGCGATCACTCCGATCGACCCCGATGTGAACTGGGTCGCCAAGTCGCTCGAGGGGCTCCAGCCGGTCACCGCCGGGGGCTTTTATGTCTTTGGAAGCCACAGCGCCGAGCAGGCGCCGCCCGCCGGCCTCATTCCGCTTCATATCGAGGCGGCGCAGGCCTTCGGCACCGGCCACCACGAGACGACCACCGGCTGTCTCGAAGCGATCGAGCGCACGCTCAAGCGCCGCCGCCCGCAGCGGATGCTCGATGTCGGCACGGGCACCGGCGTCCTCGCGATCGCGCTCGCGCGCCGCACCCACCGCATCGTCATCGCGAGTGACATCGACCCCATCGCCACCCGCACGACAATCGACAATGCCCGCGCCAATGGCGTCGGCCCGCTGATCCGCGCCATCACCGCGACCGGTCTCGACCATCGCGCGATCACCGCGTCCGCCCCGTACGAGCTGATCGTCGCCAACATCCTCGCGGGCCCGCTGGTCCATCTGGCCCCGGCCCTCGCCCGCGCCGCTGCCCATCGCGGCACGATCATTCTCTCGGGGCTGCTCGCCACCCAGGCCGCACGCGTGGCCTCGGCTTATGCCATGCAGGGGATAGTCCTCCGCCAGCGTCTTATCCGCGGCGACTGGGCCACGTTGATTCTCGAGAAGCCTTAGCCAAAACAAAATCCCCGGACGCGGGGTCCGGGGATTTGCAAATCGCCTGCATGGGGGCGGAGGTAAAGGAGAGCCTCAGTTCGGCCGCTTGGTGAAGGCGCCGATGAGCTGGAATTCGTTGGTGCGCAGGATCTGGCGGGTGGCTTCGCGGCTGCGCGCGCTGATCACTCCGTCGAGGGCCTTGCGGAAATCGGTGTTGCTGGCGTTCATGGTCGTCAATTCGCTGGTCTGTTGGTCGTTGCCCGCCTATCGCGGACACCGGCTAGATAGGCCGTCCACCCCGGCCGGAGAAGGCGGCGCGCGGCAACCCAGCCATGCCGCCGCCGCAACCCGGCCTAACAGGAAATGAATCATGCCCGACAACAGCTTCGGCCCCGCGATCTTCCAGAAATTCGCCACCCGAACGACCCCCGACACGGTCGCACCACGGCTCAAGGCACTCCGGGCCAAGATTGCCGAGACGGGGCTCGACGGCTTCCTGGTTCCGCGCGCGGACGCCCATCGCGGCGAGTCGGTGCCCGACAGCGAGGCGCGGCTCGCCTACATCACCAGTTTCACCGGGTCGGCCGGCATCGCGGTGGTCGGTCCCAGGAAGGCGGGCCTCTTCATCGACAGCCGCTATACGCTGCAGGCGCCGATCGAAACCGACACGCGGCACGTGACGGTGGTCGAAACC
Source organism: Hyphomicrobiales bacterium (assembly GCA_044506585.1). GTDB lineage: Bacteria > Pseudomonadota > Alphaproteobacteria > Rhizobiales > Devosiaceae > Devosia_A. Next base: position 33,607 of record JBIQKK010000022.1, on the reverse strand, counting down.
GGCCAGGGTGCGGTGGACCCGCGCATCGGAGATTTCATCCCCAAGGGCGGCAAGCTGGGCTTCGACCCCTGGCTGCACACGCCGGGTGAGATCAAGGATCTGAGCGAGAAGCTAGCGGGCAAGGCAACGCTCGTCCCCTCGCCCAACCTTGTCGACGCCGTCTGGACCGACCGGCCGGCGGCGCCGGTCACGCCTGTCGAGTTCCTCGGCCATAATCGCGCGGGGCGCACCGCCGAGGATAAGCTCGCCGAACTGCGCAAGACGCTCGCGGCCGAAAATGCCGACGTCGTGGTGCTGACGCTGCCCGACTCCATCAACTGGCTGTTCAATATGCGCGGCCGCGACGTGCCGAACGTCCCCGTCGTTCTCGGCTTCGCCATCGTGCCGCAAAAGGGCACGCCCACGCTGTTCGTGAACAAGGCCAAGATTTCGCCCGAGCTCAAAAAAGGCCTCACCGGCATCGCCAAGGTGGCCGATGTGGCGAGCCTCATCGGCGAACTGCGCAAGCTCGGAGCCGGCGACAAGCGGGTGTGGATCGACCCGGCCACGGCACCGCTGGCCCTGGTGTCGGCGGTGGGCGGCGTCAGCGACGCGGTGATCATCGAAAAGCGCGATCCGATCCTGCTGCCGAAATCGAAGAAGAACGAGGTCGAGATCAGCGGCATGAAGGAGGCTCAGCGCCTCGACGGCATCGCGATGGCGAAGTTCCTCCACTGGTTCGACGGCGAGGCGCCCCGGGGCAAGCTGACCGAGATCGGCATCGTCGAAGCGCTCGAACACTTCCGCCGCGAGGAAGAGACCTGCGTCGATGCGAGTTTCGACACCATTTCGGGCGCCGGCCCGAACGGCGCGATCAACCATTACCATGTGGACGAGAAGTCGAACCGGACGCTGCGCGCCGGCGAACTCATGCTGGTCGATTCCGGCGCGCAATATCTGAGCGGCACCACCGACATCACCCGCACGATGTTCACCGGCAAGGCGACCGCCGAGCAGAAGGATCGCTTCACCCGCGTACTGAAGGGCATGATCGCGCTCTCGATGGCGCGCTTTCCGCGCGGCACGTCCGGCGCGCAACTCGACGTGCTCGCGCGCCAGTTCCTGTGGCAGGACGGCGTCACCTACAACCACGGCACCGGTCACGGCGTGGGGCACTTCCTCAGCGTGCACGAGGGCCCGACCGGCTTCTCCGTGCGCTACCCTTTGCCGCTCGAACCCGGCATGATCCTCTCCAACGAGCCCGGCTACTACAAGGCGGGCGCCTACGGCATCCGGACCGAGAACCTCGTTCTGGTGGTGGAGAGTTCCCTCGCCGAGGGCCGGTTCCTCGAGCTCGAAACGCTGACGCTTTGCCCCATCGACCTCAGGCTCGTGGACGAGAAGCTGTTGCTGGAGCACGAGCGCAATTGGCTCAATGCGTACCACAAGCGGGTGTTCCGCGAGATCGGCCCCAGCCTCAAGGGCGATGTGAAGGCGTGGCTGAAGGAGGCGACGCGCGCTATCTGATCGCGAAGGGGTCGTATTGGAGCAGCCAGCTCAGCAGCCAGTTCTCGCCTTCGCCCAGCGAGGCAATGTCGTCGACCTTCCAGCCGTCGGGCTCGCGCACGAGCGAGAGCGCGAGCAGGCTGACCTGATCGAAATTGCCGAACGTCACCGTGACGATGGCCTTCTGCGCATTGCCCACGGGTGTGCCGATCGCGAGGTCGCGCAGCAGGGCCTGCTTCGCGCCGATGAACGGATTGAACTCGAGGACGGGCGGCGGCTCCTCGCCCTCGGCCGCGGCGTTCGCCGCAACAAGGCCGCGCAGGCGCTCGGAGTAGAACTGCGCGGGATCCTGATCCTGCGCGGCGCCCAGGGTCGTATAGGGCGCATAGATCGCCTCGACCAGCGCCTTGGGATCGTCGAACGCCCGGGCCGGCGCGACCATCGCCAGCACCATCACCAGTATCGCGATTGCAATCCGCATTCCGTTTCCTGCTCCGTGAATGATGGCAGCACTATCGGCGCGTTGGGGCACAATCGGGGCAGCCCGGCTACTTCTGGACGAGGTCGAGCCATCCCTGTTCATCGAGGATGCGGATGCCGAGCTCCGTGGCGGTCTTGAGTTTCGAACCGGCGCCCGGGCCCGCGACCAGAATGTCGGTGTTTTTCGACACGCTGCCCGCGACTTTTGCGCCCATCCGTTCCGCCATGGCCTTCGCTTCGCCACGCGTCATCTTTTCGAGCGTGCCGGTGAAGACGACGGTCTTCCCCGCCACCTCCGAATTGGCCGAAATGGTGACGACATAGGG
>JBIQKK010000022.1:0-31216 GCA_044506585.1 Hyphomicrobiales bacterium | reverse complement strand
CGCCCGCCGCGGCGGCCCTGAGCCCGGTCTCGCGCAGCGCCTCGATGGTGCCGAAGGTTTTGGCGAGGACTGCCGCCGTGGTCTCGCCGATGTGGCGGATGCCGAGAGCGAAGATGAAGCGGTCGAGCTCCGGCTCACGCCGCGCCTCGATCGCGGCGAACAGCTTGTCGAGCCCCTCGAAGCTCCGTTCCTCGACCGAGCGCGAGGTCTTGCGCACCTTGCCGGCTGCTTCGTCGCGCTGGCGGGACTGTTCTTCGCGCCGCGCGGCAAAGGCGGCCTGCACCTCGCTGCGGCGCTCGCGCAGGGTGAAGATGTGGTCGGCGGTCTTGACGAGGCCCGAGCTGAACAGCAGCTCGATGTTCTCGGTGCCCAGCCCCTCGATGTCGAGCGCCCCGCGCGACACGAAATGCTTGAGCTGCTCGACGGCCTGCGCCGGGCAGATCAGCTCGCCCGTGCAGCGGTGGCGCGCGTCGAGCTTGCCGGTCTTCTCGTTGAATTCGCGCACGGCCGGCGAGCCGCAGACGGGGCACGCATCGGGGAACACGTAAGGCTTGGCATCTTTGGGCCGCTTGTCGACCAGCACCTTCACGATCTGCGGGATGACGTCGCCCGCCCGCTGGATCACGACCGTGTCGCCGATGCGGATGTCGACGCCGTCGCGGATCGGCTCGCCGAAGCTGTCGAGGCCCTTGATGTAGTCCTCGTTGTGCAGCGTCACATTGACCACGGTCACGCCGCCCACCGTCACCGGATCGAGGCGGCCCACCGGGGCCAGAGTGCCGGTGCGACCGACCTGGATGTCGATCTGGCGCAAGACGGTCGAGGCCTGCTCGGCCGGAAATTTGTGCGCAATGGCCCAGCGCGGCTCACCCGTCACGTAGCCCCAGCGCTGCTGGAGCGCGAGCTGGTCGACCTTGTAGACGACGCCGTCGATGTCGTAGCCGAGCGACGAGCGCTGCGCCTCGATGGCGCGATAGTGCTCGAGCAGTTCGTCGACGGTCGCCGCGCGCTTCATCAGGGGGCTGACGGCAAAACCCCAGCCCGCGAATTTCTGCACGGCCTCGTACTGGGTCGGCGCGGGATCGGCGCTGGCGAAGCCCCAGGCATAGGCGAAGAATCGGAGGTTGCGGCTTGCGGTGATCGAGGGATCCTTCTGGCGCAGCGATCCGGCCGCCGTGTTGCGCGGGTTGACGTAGTTCTGTCCGCCGGCCGCGGCCGACCGCGCCTTCAGGGCTTCGAACTCGGCATAGGTCATATAGACCTCGCCGCGAATCTCGATGACCTCCGGCCAACCGCGACCCTTCAGCCGATGGGGAATATCGCCGATGGTCCTGAGGTTTTCGGTGATGTCCTCGCCGACGCTGCCGTCGCCGCGAGTCGCGCCCCGCACCAGAACGCCGTTCTCGTAACGCAGGGAGGCCGAAAGGCCGTCGATCTTGGGTTCGACCGTGAAGCTGAGCTGGAGGTCGCGGTCTTTCTCGAAGAAGCGCCTGCCGCGTTCGACGAAATCGATCACGTCCTGCTCGGTGTACGCCTTGGCGAGGCTGAGCATCGGCACCTCGTGCCGCACCTTGGCAAAGCCCTCGGCAGCCGGCGCCCCCACCTTGTCGGCCAGCGTGTCCGCCCGGCGCAGCTCGGGAAACGCCGTTTCGAACGCGAGATAACGCCGCTTCAGCGCGTCGTACTCGGCGTCGGTGATCGTGGGGTTGTCCTTTTGATGGTACGCGATGTCCGCGTCGCTCAGAATCCTGAACAGCCGGTCGATCTCGGCGCGCGCCTCGTCTTCGGAAAAACTCTCGATTTCGCGATCGGCACCGCTCATGAGACGTCGGAGAGCAGTTTGCTCGCGGCGGCGCGGGCCTCGTCGGTGATCCTTGCGCCCGCGAGCATGCGCGCGACCTCTTCGCGCCGGCCGGCTTCGTCCAGCGGCCGCACCAGCGTGCGCACGAACGCGCCGTCCGCAAACGCCTGCTTTTCGATGAACAGGTGGAGGTCGGCGCGCGCGGCGACCTGCGGCGCGTGCGTCACCGTGAGCACCTGCACCTTCTCGGCCAGCCGCTTCAGCCGCCGCCCGATCGCATCGGCCACCGCGCCGCCGACGCCGGTATCGATCTCGTCGAAGATCAGCACGGGCGCCGAGGCGCGGTCGGCCAGCACGACCTTGAGTGCGAGGAGGAACCGGCTGAGCTCGCCGCCGGACGCCACCTTCATCAGCGGACCGGGGAGCGTGCCCGGATTGGTCTGCACGTGGAAGGCGATCTGGTCGAAGCCGCTCGCGGCCACGCGCGCCTCATCCACCTGCTGGTCGACGATGAACTTTGCTGCGCCGAGCTTGAGATCGGGCAGTTCCGCCTCGACGGCCTTGCTCAGGGTCCTGGCCGCCTTGGCGCGGAGGCCGGACAGCTTTTTCGCGGCGCGCAGATATGCCTCGCGCGCAGCCGCGGCCTCGGCTTCGAGCCTGGCGAGTGTGGCCTCCCCGCTTTGGAGCGCGGCGATCTCGTCGCGGTATTTTTCGAGCACCTTCACCAGTTCATCGACGGTGACGTGGTGTTTGCGTGCCGCGCCGCGCAGGGCGAACAGCCGGCCCTCGACCTGTTCGAGCTCGGCAGGGTCGAACGCCATCTCGCGCTTCAGCGTCTCGATCGCCTCAGCGGTCTGGTCCAGCGCGTTGAGCGTCACATCCAGCGATTCGATCAGCGGCTGGAAGACGGAGGCGCCGTTGTCTGCCTTGCGCATCAACCGCCGCATCAGGGCCGCGAGAGCGGCGGCGGGCGCGGTGGGCCCGCTGATGATCTCGTCGGCGTCCCGGACCTCGTCGGCCGATTTCTCGAGCTGCATCAGGCGCTGCCGGCGTTCGGCGAGCACCTCTTCTTCGCCGGGTTCCGGTGCGAGCTCGCCCAACTCCTCCACGACGTGCCGCGCGTAGTCCTCGCGCGCCGCGGCTTCGGCGATGGTCGCGCGCTGCGCCGCCACCGCCGCTTCGGCAGCCGCGAGGGCGGCATGCGCATCGCGGGTCGCGGCGACGTCCTTGTCGAGGCCGCCGAATGCGTCGAGCAGAGCGCGGTGGGTGGCCTGGTCGATGAGCGCACGATCATCGTGCTGACCGTGGATTTCGACGAGGCTGGCGCCGATGGTCTGCATCAGCCCGGCGCTCACCGGCTGGTCGTTGATGAAGGCCCGGGTACGGCCGTCCGCGTACTGGACGCGGCGCAGGATCAGTTCGGCATCGTCGCCGATTTCGTTCTCGCGCAGCGCCACGCGCGCGGGATGATCCTCCGGCAGCTGCAGGATCGCAACGACCTGCCCGCTCTCGACCCCGTGCCGCACCAGCGAGGCGTCGCCCCGTCCGCCCAGCGCAAGGCCCAGCGCATCGAGCAGGATGGACTTGCCCGCCCCCGTCTCCCCGGTCAGGGCGGTGAGCCCCCGGTCGAGACCGAGATCGAGCTGGTCGATCAGCACAATGTTGCGGACGGACAGCGCGCTGAGCACCGGCTGTCTAGCTCCAGTTTTTGGTCACGGGCGCCAGCGGCGCAGCAAGAACAAAATAGCAACTCGCCGGTGCGCTGGCTAGCCCTTGAGCGAGGCGGCCAGCGAGCTTGCGGTGTTGATCTTGGGCTGGAGGCCCACGCGCTGCAGCAGTTCCAGCGATTGCTTGTACCAGCTGCTCGAGGGGTAGTTGTGCCCGAGCACGGCCGCCGCGGTCTGGGCTTCGTTGGTGAGGCCGAGCGCGAGGTTGGATTCGGTGAGGCGGAACAGCGCTTCCTCGATATGCGTCGAGGTCTGATACTTGTCGACCACGACCCGGAAGCGGTTGATCGCCGCCGCGTACTGGCCGTTGCCGGCATAGTAGCGCCCGACCGACATCTCCTTGCCGGCTAGCTGGTCCACCGCGATCACCATTTTCTCGCGGGCGTCCTTGGCGTAGTCGCTCTTTGGATAGTTCGAGATCAGCAGGGTGTAGGTGTCGATCGCGTTGCGCGAAAGCTGCTGGTCGCGCGTGATGTCGGTGATCTGCGCGAAATAGGCCGTCCCCTTGAGGAACAGCACATAGGGGATCTCAGGCGACGACGGGAACAGCGCTAAGTATCGGTCAGCTGCGAGAATCGCCTCGTCGAACTTGCCGATGCGGTAGTTGGCGTAAACCTCCATCAGCTTCGCCTTCTCGTTGAACTCCGAGTAGGGATGCTGGCGCTCGAGCTTTTTCAGGCTTTCGATGGCGCGGTTGTAGTTCTGCTTGTCCATCTCGGACAGCGCGGTCTGATACAGCGTTTCCGCCGGGATGATTTCCTCATCCTTGATCTTGGTCGGCCCGAACATCGAGCACGCCGAAATCACCGAAACGAGCGCGACGACGAACGCGATCCGGGCAATTCGGCCGGCCTTGGCCATACGTCCAATGTCTGTCACGAAACGCCCCGCCCCTACTTGTCGCAGCATGCTAGCACCGCTGCGCGGACTAAACACGAAATCCATCAAAACTGTGGCTGGGCGCTCAGCTGACGGACCGCAGATACGGCCGGACCTCGATTCCGTCCGGCATGTCGTTGAGCGCGTCATAGCCGAGCGGCAGATCTTCGGCATAGACGATCTCGTAGTTCGCCGTGCTCGAGAACAGCCCCTGCAGAACGAGGGCATTGAGGGCGTGCCCGCCCTTGTACGAACGGAACCGCCCATAGATCGGCAGGCCGCACAGTGCGAGGTCGCCGATGGCGTCGAGCAGCTTGTGGCGCACGAACTCGTCATCGTAGCGGAGCCCGCCGGGGTTGAGGATGCGATCCTCGTGGACGGTGATCGAATTGTCGAGCGAGGAGCCCAGGGCATAGCCCGCCTGGCGGAGAATCTTGGCATCGCGCACGAAGCCGAAGGTGCGCGCACGCGAGACGTCGGACATGTATTTGCGCGGCGTCCAGTCGAAGATCATGCGCTGGCGGCCGATGACCTTGCTGTCGAAGTCGATCTCGAGATCGAGCAGGCGGCCATTGTAGGGCTCGAGCGCCGCCGAGGCATCGTTGTTGCGGACGAGGACCTGCCGCATCACCTTGATGTAGCGGCGCGACTTGCCCTGAATTTCGAGGCCCACCTTGAGGATGCCTTCGGCGAACGGTGCCGCGCTGCCATCGATGATGGGGCATTCGGGGCCGGTCACGGTGAGGAGCGCATTGTCGACGCCGAGACCGCTGAGGGCGGAGATCACATGCTCGACGGTGGCGACGGATACGCTGTCGCCAAGGTCGATGGTGGTGCAAAGGGTCGTTCGCGTAACGCGCGCGAAATGCACGGCGACCGGGCCGACGATCGTGCCGTCATCGAGCTTGCGCTGGATTCGGTAACCGCTGTCGACGGGCGCCGGTTCGATGGTCAAAGTGACAGGCAGCGCCGAGTGCACGCCAAAGCCACTAAATTCGAGCGCACCACCAACGGTGCGCTGGCGCGCCGACAGGTTCTGCATAAAGTATGTACTCCGACCCTAACCCGTTCGACTCTTAACCAAAAAGAAACCGGCGCGGAAGCGCGCCGGAAATCTGTTCAACCCTCAAATTGAGCGTCTTAACCGTGCTTCCTGAGGAAGGACGGGATCTCGATGTGCTCGCGCTGGGGCTGCTGGCGGCCCTGCGGATCAAGGTTGCCCGCCGCACCCCCGCCGGCGCTGGAACTGCCCGGATTCCGGGGCCGTCCGGCCTCTATGGCGCTGCGCGCAGCGGCATCTTCGGAGGCGGTCTGGTGGCCCTCATCGGCCCCCATCGGCTGCTGCGGGCGGAGCCCGATGCCCACATTGGACGCCAGACGCTTGAACAGGGCGCGGGCATTTCGGGGTTCGGATTCCTGTCGTTCTTGGGGCTCAAGTGACTTCCGTGCAACAGCGGGAAGCTCCTCGGTGCGCGGCATCCGGGTACGCCCCTCGGGCCGTTCGGCATGGGAGGGCACGTAAACGCTGGGCACCGGCGTTTCAGCCACCGGCGCGGGTTCGTCGAAATGCTCGATCGAGGAGGCCGGAATGTAGGGTTCGACGGTGACGCCATCGTCCGTCTCGTAGGTGTCGTAAACCGGCTCGGCATGGGTGATCGCCTCGGCGACTGCCTGCCGGACGTCGGCTTCGAATTCCTGATTCTGCTGCGACACCGGCTCGTTGGCCACCGGCTGGCGCGGACGCACCGCCAGCGGTGCGCGCGCGGCATTGGCCTTCATCGGCTCGAGCGCCTGGACCATCGTCGCGTCGGTGCCGGTCGCAACCACGGCGACGCGGATGGTGCCCGTCATCTCCGGATCGTAGGTCGCGCCCAGGATGATGTTGGCATCCTGGTCCACTTCCTCGCGAATGCGGCTCGCCGCTTCGTCGACTTCGTACAGCGTGAGGTCCGGACCGCCGGTGATCGAGATCAGCAGGCCACGCGCGCCGTGCATCGACACGTCGTCGAGCAGCGGATTGGCGATGGCCGCTTCGGCCGCATGGCGGGCGCGATCCTCGCCGGAGGCTTCGCCGGTGCCCATCATCGCCTTGCCCATGCCGCGCATCACGGCGCGCACGTCGGCAAAGTCGAGGTTGATGAGGCCTTCCTTGACCATCAGATCGGTGATGCAGGAGACGCCCGAATAGAGCACCTGGTCGGCCATCTTGAACGCATCAGCGAACGTCGTTTTCTCGTTCGCGACGCGGAAGAGGTTCTGGTTCGGGATAACGATCAGCGTATCGACGTGGCGGTGAAGCTCGTCGATCCCGTCTTCGGCGAGACGCAGGCGGCGGTTGCCTTCGAAGGTGAACGGCTTGGTGACGACGCCGACGGTCAGGATGCCCTGCTCGCGAGCGGCACGCGCGATGACCGGCGCGGCGCCGGTACCGGTGCCGCCGCCCATGCCGGCGGTAATGAACACCATATGCGAGCCCGACAGATGGTCGTTGAGCTCATCGAAACTTTCTTCGGCCGCGGCGCGTCCCACTTCGGGATGCGACCCTGCGCCGAGCCCTTCGGTGACCGACACGCCGAGCTGGATGATCCGCGGCGACTTACTCAGAGCAAGGGCCTGAGCGTCGGTGTTGGCGCACACGAAGTCCACGCCATCGAGGCCCGACGCGATCATGTTGTTGACGGCATTGCCACCGGCGCCGCCGACACCAAAAACGGTGATCCGGGGCTTCAATTCCTGGATATCGGGAATGGTGAGGTTGATAGTCATGCTGGCCCCATGGGATGGCGGTATGGGAGCAGCGTAGTCGCCAATTCGTTAACCGCCCCCTAACAATTCGAACCGTTCCGTTAACATCCGATGCAAATTGCGACGGCCGGGCAGGCCGTAGTGACGTTTCGTTTACCTTAAAGTATCGCTTTAAAAGCTGGTCCGTAGCCAATTGCCCATGCGGGCAAAGTAACCATCGGTGCCGGTGAGCTTGGCTGCCGGGCGCGGCTCCACGAACTCCTGCCCGCAGACCTGTGGGTAAATCAGCACGCCAGCGATCGTCGCGAAGGCGGGGCCGCGCGCCATTTCCGGCAGGCCCGCGATTCCCATGGGCCGGCCGGTGCGCACATTGCGGCCCAAGACGCGCCGCGCGACCTCCGGCAGACCGGTGAGTTCGGAGGTGCCGCCGGTCAGGACAAACCGGCGTCCGCAGATATCCATCATGCCGGTTGCCTGCATACGATCACGGATGGCGGTGAGGATTTCCTCGACCCGCGGCCGCAGGATGCGCGTGAGGTGCGATCGCGGGATCATGCCCGGCGCTTCGTCGGCCCCTGCCCCGACCGGGACGATCGAGATCATCTCGCGCTCGTCCGCCTGGCCCGGCAGCACGCTGCCATAGACGGTCTTCAGCCGCTCTGCGTCGGCCACCGATACCGAGAGCTGCCGCGCGATGTCGAGCGTCAGATGGTGGCCGCCGATCGCGAGCGCATCACAATAAACCGGATGGCCATCGGCGAAGATCGTGACCGTGGTCGTCGCGCCGCCCAGATCGATGCAGGCGACACCCAACTGCGCCTCGTCGTCGACGAGCGTCGACAGGCCCGAAGCATAGGGCGTGGCGACCAGTGCCTCGATCTGGAGATGACAGCGGTTCAGCACCAGCTCGATATTGCGCATGGCCAGCGTCTCGGCGCTGACGACGGCGACATCGATCGAGAGTTTCTCGCCGACGAGCCCGCGCGGATCCTGCACGCCCTTTTGTCCGTCGATCGAATAGCCGATCGGGATCGCATGCACGATCGAGCGCTCGGGCCGCACGCTGCGCGCGTTGACCGAACGCAGCACGCGCTGGATGTCGGATTTCTCGACCTCATGGCCGCCGAGATCGACCGTCGCCGAAAAGGTCTCGGAGCCGAGCCGTCCCGCGGTGACGTTGACGATGACGGACTGGACCGTGAGGCCTGCGGCCCGCTCGGCCATGCCCACGACGGTGCGGATCGCCTGCTCGGCCTGGTCGATGTCCGTCACGACGCCGCTCTTGATGCCGGCCGAAGGGCCGTAGCCGAAACCGATGACTTCGACCGTGTGCGTGCGGCCCTTGAGCGCCTTGCCTTCGGGGCGAGGCGTCAGGCGCGCGATGACGCAGCCGATCTTGGTCGAGCCGATATCGAGCACCGAAACCAGGGAGGCGCGGCCGGCCTGGACCGGGCGCAAACGTGCAGTCATCGAGTCGGTGATCATTGTGGCTTTACTCCGTGGCCCGCTCGGCCGGCGTAGCGTAGTCGGCATCCGCGACCACGGGCTTTTTCTTCTTGGGTGCCTTGGCGGCAGCCGCGCGCTCCTTGAGCGCCAGTTCGCCCAGCTTCAGCGACACCATGCCGGGCACGCGCAGGTCGATGACCATGACGTCGCGGTCGAGCAGCTGGTCGGTGGCCTGGTACATATCGAGCTGCGCCAGCGCCTGCGCGACGCCCTTCTCGGGCAGTTGCACCCGCAGGCCGGTGTAGAAGATGAGATCCCAGCGCCGGTCGCCGATGCGGCTGAGAGCCGCGAGGTCCCGGGTGATCGCGGGGTAGCGATCGAGGGTGCGGATCATGACGATCGCATCGTCGGCAGCGCCCTCGCCCACGACCAGCGGCAGCTCGCGGAAGCTGCCATTGTCCAGGGCAACCGGCCCGCCATTTTCGTCGACGAGATAGGTCGCATCGCCGATGCGCCAGCGCGCCATCGGCACCTTCTCTTCGATCGTGACATTGAGCTCGCCCGGATAGGTCTTGCGGATGGAGGCGGACTTGATCGTCGAGATCGCCTTTACCCGCGCGAGCGCCGCGTCGGCGTCGAAACTCAGCGTCGAGATGTTGGGATCGAGCGCGAGCGCCTCAAGGATCGTGGCTTCGCTCGTCAGCGACTGGCCGGTGATGTTGATTTTGGTGATGCCGAAACCCGCGCGCGCGAACTCGCCCTGCGCGAAACTGTAGAGCGCGACCGCGCCATCGGTGATGGCCTGCCGCGCCTCATAGGCGCCGACGATCCCGCCGAGGGCGATCGCGGCGGCGACGGCGCGCACCATGACCTTGCGGTGCAATACCCATGCGTAGCCGAGATTGACCCTGGCGCGTCGCGAGATGTCGGAGAGTGGAACGGGCAGCTGACGGGGATCGACGAGCTGGGCGTCGGCAAATCCCTTGGCGCCTACCTGTTGCAACTCGCGTCCTCCACCATCCAGCTGACCAGTTCCTCGAACGAATGGCCCGCATGGCGTGCCTGTTCGGGGACCAAAGAGGTCTCGGTCATGCCTGGCTGGGTGTTGATCTCGAGGCAGACGAGCTCGCCGTCCTCGCCCGCGCGGTCGTTGAAGCGGAAGTCACTCCGCGAGACGCCCCGACACCCAAGCGCAGTATGCGCCTTGAGTGCCATCTTCTGCACTTTGTTGTAAATTTTCGGTTGAATGTCGGCCGGAACGATGTGGCGCGAGCCGCCCGAGGCATACTTCGCCTCGTAATTGTAGAACTGGAGGTCGGTGACGATCTCGGTCACTCCCAGCGCCACGTCGCCCATGACGGCGCAGGTCAGTTCGCGGCCGGGGATATAGCGCTCGACCATGATCTCCTCGCCCCCCGTCCAGTCCTCGCGCAGGATTTCCTGCGGCGGGTGCGACTGGTCGGCCTTGACGATGAACACGCCAAAGCTCGACCCATCGGCGATCGGCTTGATGACGTAGGGCGGCGTCATGGCGTGTTCGCGCGCAGCCTCGGCGCGCGGGAGGATCAGGTGATCGGTCACCGGCACGCCGGCGGCCTTCAGCATGATCTTGGCCTGGTGCTTGTCCATCGCCAGCGCCGACGCGAGCACCCCCGAATGCGTGTAGGGAATCTGCAGCAGCTCGAGCAGCCCCTGGATCATGCCGCTCTCGCCGAACGGCCCGTGCAGTGCGTTGAACACGACGTCCGGCTTGAGCTTGGTGAGCACTTCGGCGATGTCGCGTTCGACATCGATCTCGGTGACGGTGTAGCCGGCGTTGCGCAGCGCTTGCGCGCACGCCTTGCCCGAAGCGAGCGAGACCGGCCGCTCGTTGGACCAGCCGCCCTTGAGGACGGCGACATGCTTGCTCATCAGACGGCTCCCGTGAACGGCTGTCCGTCCATGAACTCGCGCACTTCGCGGCCAGGCACGAAATGTCCGATGCGCCGGACCTCCCAGCGCAGCTCGATGCCGTGCGTGTCGCGCACCTTCTGGCGCACCATCTCACCCACGGTCTCGACCTCGTAGGCGTCGGCCTCGCCCATATTGATGAGGAAGTTCGAATGCATCTCGGACATCTGCGCCCGGCCGAAGGTGAGGCCCCGGCCGCCGGCCTCGTCGATGACCTTCCAGCTCGAATGGCCTTCGGGATTCTTGAAGGTGGAGCCCGCGGTCTTGGCACGGGTCGGCTGCGTGGATTCGCGCCGCTCGGTAACGGTGCGCATCTCCTCGAGGATCGCCGCCGCATCGCCCGGAAAGCCCTGGTACAGGGCCGAAACGAACACCGCGCCGCGCGGGCCGTTCGACTTGCGATAGCGGTAGTCCATGTCGGCGTTCGTCAGCGTGACGATCTCGCCCTCGCGCGTCACGGCGCGCAATTCGATCATCCGGTCGCGCGTCTCGGTCTTGTAGCAGCCCGCATTCATATAGAGCGCGCCGCCGATGCCGCCGGGGATGCCGCGGTAGAACCACAGCCCGTCGATACCCGCCTCGGCCGCCGCCGTCGCAACCTTCACGTCGGGAACGGCGGTTCCGACACGCACCCGGTGCCCGTCCAGAATTTCGATCGCGCCAAAGCCTTTCGGCGGCAGGCGGATGACCACGCCATCAATGCCTCCGTCTCGCACCAGCAAGTTGGAGCCGAGGCCGATGACCGTGACGCGAATATCGAGCGGCAGGTTGCGGAGGAAGAACGCGAGGTCGTCCTCATCGGCTGGGCGGTACAGCAATTGCGCGGGGCCGCCCACGCGCAGCGTCGTCATCTCGGCCAGCGGCTGGTTGGGGATGAGCTGGCCACGCACGTCGCTCACCCAGGGCGCGAGGCGCGGCAGCAGGTCGGGCCATTCGGTCATGAGAGCTCAGGCTCCTTGCCGAGGAGAAGCCCCAGCTCGCCAGGCAACGAAGCGGCCCACTGCGTGATGTTGCCGGCGCCGAGGCAGACCACATAGTCCCCCGCTTCGACACGGCCCGCGAGCAGCTGCGCCAGCACTTCCGGACCTTCGAGCACCCGAGCGTCGCGATGCCCGCGCGCCTTGATGCGCACCACCAGCTCTTCGTTCGTCACGCCGTCGATCGCCTGCTCGCCCGCGGCATAGACTGGGGCGACGATCACCGTATCGGCGTCGTTGAAGCAGGTGGCGAACTGATCGAACAGATCGTGCAGGCGCGTGTAGCGATGCGGCTGTACCACGGCGATGACATCGCGCCGCGCCGATTCCCGGGCCGCCTTCAGCGCAGCGCTGATCTCGACCGGATGATGACCATAGTCGTCGATGACCGTTACGCCGCCGACAACACCGGTCCTCGTAAAACGCCGTTTCACGCCTGAGAACCCCAGCAGCCCCTTGCGGATGGACTCCGCCGGAACCTTCAGCTGGTCGGCAACGGCAATGGCAGCAGTCGCGTTCAGTGCATTATGCTCGCCCGGCATGGGCAGGGTCAGGCCCTCGATCCGCAGGTGCGTCATGCGGATGCGGTCGCGAATTTCCACTGCGAAATGGCTCTGCCCGTCGCGGCTTTCGAGATCGACCAGCCGGACATCCGATTGCGGGTTGCGCCCATAGGTGATGACACGCCGATCGCGGATCTCGCCCACCATCGACTGCACTACAGGATGGTCGAGGCACATCACCGCGAAACCGTAAAACGGCACGTTCTCGACAAAGGTCAGGAACGCCTGCTTGACGTGGTCGAAGTCGTGATAGTGGTCGAGATGCTCGGGATCGACATTGGTCACCACCGCGACGTCCGCCGGCAGCTTGACGAAGGTGCCGTCGCTCTCGTCGGCCTCGACGACCATCCATTCGCCGTCGCCCAGGCGCGCATTGGTGCCGTAGGCATTGATGATGCCGCCATTGATCACGGTCGGATCGACGCCGCCCGCATCGAGCAGTGTCGCGACCAGCGTCGTGGTCGTCGTCTTGCCGTGCGTACCCGCGATTGCAATGGCGTTCTTGAACCGCATGATTTCGGCGAGCATCTCGGCGCGCCGCACCACCGGCAGTCCGCGCGAGCGCGCCGCTGCGAGTTCCGCGTTGCCCTTCTTGATTGCCGAGGAGATCACCACGACGGCCGCGTCGCGCAGATTCTCGGCCCGCTGCCCGATCTCCACCTCGATACCCATCGCACGAAGCCGCTGGACATTGGGGTTCTCGGCGCTGTCGGAGCCGCGGACCTTGTATCCCTGGTCATGGAGGATTTCGGCGATGCCGCTCATGCCGATGCCGCCGATGCCGACAAAGTGCACGGGGCCGATATTGCGCGGCATCTTCATGTGGTCTTCCCCCTGCCCGCCGCCTCGACGAGGTCCGCGAGCTGTTCGACTGCGTGTGGCTGTCCCAGCGATAGCGCCGCTGCCGCTGCGGCTTCAAGTCTCGCCGGATCGCCCAGAAGTTGGGTCAAGCGATTGGCGAGCGAAGGTGGCGAAATGGTGGCCTGTTCCACAATCCAGCCACCGCCGGCGGCCTCGATGACCTGCGCGTTCCGCCGCTGGTCGGCATCGATCGATCCCGGCAGCGGCACGTAAATCGCGGGCCGCCCCAGCACCGTCAGGTCGGCGACCGTGGAGGCACCGGACCGGGCGATCACCAGATGCGCGCCTGCCACCCGCCGGGGGAGGTCGGCAAAGAATGGCTGAAGCTCGGCCTCTATCCCGGCATCCGCGTAGGCGGCGGTAACGCGCTGAGTGTCTTCCGGCCGGACCTGCTGGGCGAGTTTGAGTCGGCGGCGGATGTTTTCGGGCAGGAGCCCAAGAGCCGGCGGCACGAAATCGGAGAAGGCCCGCGCCCCCTGGCTGCCGGCGAACACCACGAGCCGGATCGGGTCGTCAGGACCAAGCGGCGGGTAGGCCGCACCGGCCGCGGCCCGGACCGCGTCGCGCACGGGATTGCCGGTCACGACCGTCTTGTCCGCGAACCTGTCGGCGTGATGTGTCCGCGCAAAGCTGATGGCTATACCGGTCGCGCGTGCGGCCAGCGCCCGGTTGGCACGCCCCATAATGGCATTCTGCTCGTGCAGAAGCCCGGGAATGCCCGCCAAACGTGCGGCAAGAAAGGGCGGGAAGATAGGGTAGCCGCCGAAGCCGACGACCGCCGCGGGTTTCACCTGCGCCAGCAGGTCGCGCGCCGCAATCAACCCGCGCAGAATGGTGAACCCTGCGCTCACGAACTTCACCGGATTGCGCACCGATGGCGTGGCGGAGGGAACCACATGCACGGCTTCCGCCGGAAACTGCGCGCCATAGCTCGCCACGCGATGGTCCGTAATGAGGTGGATCGTGTGCCCGCGCCGCGTCAGCTCCTGCGCCAGCGCCATTGCCGGAAACAGGTGCCCGCCCGTCCCGCCCGCCATCAGCACGAAGACACTCATTCCGCCGGGACGACCGAGCGGCTGCTGCGATAGACGGGAAGTCCGGTGGCCATCCGCTCCTCGGGGCGTGTCCGCGTCAGCGCGAGCATCAGGCCCATGCCGAAGGCGATGGCGATGGTCGAGGTACCGCCGTAGCTGACGAAGGGCAGTGTCATGCCCTTGGGCGGGATGAGGTTGAGGTTCACCGCGAGGTTGATCGCGCATTGCAGGCCGAACTGGATGGCGAGCGTGGCGACGGCCAGGCGCGCATAGAGCGACTGCTGTTGCTGCGCCGCCGCCAGCGGACGGATGACGATGAAACTGATCAGCGCAACCAGGCAGAGGCAGAAGAGGATGCCGAACTCACCGGCCGCAGCCGAGAACACATAGTCGGCATGCGCGTCCGGGATCACCTTCTTGGCCATCGACTCGCCGGGCCCGCGGCCGAACCAGCCGCCCTCGAGCAGCGAACTCAGTGCCTTGTCGATCTGGTAGGTGTTGCCGCCGCCCTCGGGGTTGAGGAACGTGTCGATGCGCGAGGCGAAATGCGGGAAGGCGAAATAGGCCCCGAACAGCAGCGCGACGCCGACGCCGGCGAGGCCGAAGATCAGGAACCATGAAATGCCCGAGAGAAACAGCAGCGCCGCCCAGGTCGAAAGGATCAAGGCCGTCTGGCCGATGTCGGGTTGCAGCAGCAATCCCGCCACGATCACGACCATCAGCAGCGTGCCGATCGAGCGCGCAAAAACGCCGCGTCCCTGCATCGCCTCCGAGAACAGCCACGCACCGAGGACCGCATAGGCAGGCTTCACGAACTCGCTCGGCTGGAACGTGTTGCCGGCGAACGAAATCCAGCGCCGGGCACCCTTGACCTCGACGCCGACCTTCAGCGTCAGCCACAGGAGCGCGATGCTGCCGACCAGCACGACGAGCGCCGCGAGCCGCGCCTGCCGCGGGCTGAGGAACGACACCCCGAGCAGAACCGGAATGGCCAGCAGGTCGAACACGGCGTGGCGGATGATGAAATACCACGGGCTGAGGCCGAGCCGCTCGGCCACGGGCGGGCTCGCCGCAAAACTCAGCAGCATGCCGGCCGCCAGCAACAGGAGCAGCGCCGCCAGCAATTGCTTGTCGATCGTCCACCACCACTCGGCGAGGGGCGTCTTCCGATCCCGTGCAAACATGACGTGCGGCCGCCGATGGGGCGGCTCTCCTTACGCGACTAAGGGGAGCATCCTAGCCCCGGCTTGGTTAGCAAGAGGTGAGCGCAGTTGCGATTTGCGAGTCAGCGCAGCTTGAGCGAGCTCAATCCGATCAGTGCCAGGACGAACGAGATGATCCAGAACCGGATCACCACCTGGCTCTCGGTCCACCCCAGAAGCTCGAAATGATGGTGGATGGGCGCCATCTTGAAGACGCGGCGTCCGGTCAGCTTGAACGACACCACCTGGACGATCACCGACACGGTTTCGAGCACGAACAAGCCGCCGATGATCGCCAGCACCAGCTCGTGCTTGGTGGCGACCGCGATGGTGCCGAGCGCGCCGCCCAGCGACAGCGAGCCCGTGTCGCCCATGATGATCTGCGCCGGCGGCGCATTGAACCATAAAAAGCCCAGCCCCGCCCCGATGAGCGCGCCGCAGACGACCGAGAGCTCTGCCGTGCCGGGGACGTAGTTGATCAGGAGATAGTCCGAGAAGGTCGAGGACCCCACGAGATAGGCGATCAGCCCGAAACAGGCGGCAGCCACCATCACCGGCACGATCGCGAGGCCGTCGAGCCCGTCGGTGAAGTTCACCGAGTTGCCGGCGCCCACGATGATGAACGCCGCAAAGATGTAGAAGGCATAGGACAGCGGAACGCCCGACCCCTTGATGAAGGGGAACATCAGCTGGGTGGAGATCGACGGCTCGGTGATCGAAGCGATGATGTAGCCCGCGATCAGCGCGATCAGCGCTTCGATCAGCAGGCGCTGCCAGCCGCTGAACCCCTTGTGCGACATCTTGGTGACCTTGAGATAGTCATCGTAAAAGCCGATGGCCCCAAAGCCGATGGTGACGAACAGCACCGCCCACACGAAGATATTGCTCAGGTTCGCCCAGAGCAGGATCGAGATCACGGCACCGGCGAGGATCATGAGCCCGCCCATGGTGGGCTTGCCCTTCTTGGTCAGCAAGTGGCTTGCGGGCCCGTCTTCGCGGATCGGCTGGCCCTGGCCCTGGCGGATCTTGAGGCCCGCGATCATCCCGGGCCCGAACAGGAAGACGAAGAACAGCGCCGTGACGACGGCGCCGGCTGTCCTGAATGTAATGTAGCGGAAGACGTTGAACGCCGCGAGGCTCTCGCCCAGTTGGCCGAGGAAATAGAGCATGCGCGGCGGATCTCCGTCCCTTAAGGCGCAGCTGCGAAACGCTGTTTGATCTGCTCGACCAGCGAGGCGAGGCGCACGCCTTTGGACCCTTTGACCATAACAGCATCGCCCAAAGCAAGGCTGGAAAGGATAGGCTCCATCAGGTCTTCGATGCGCCGCGCGCGCCCGGCGACAAGGCTCTCATCGAGGTCGTCGGCCAGCGCTTCCATGGCGCGGCCAACCAGAAATATGCGTGTTGCGCCAGTCCCCAGCACGGCGTTCTTCAACGATTGGTGCAGCGCCGGCCCCTGCTCCCCCAGTTCCAGCATGTCGCCGAGCACCAGGAGCTTGTTGCCGCCGGGCGGGGCCACCTCGGCGAAGACCGCCATCGCCGCCTCCATCGACGCGACGTTCGCATTGAAGCTCTCGTCGACGAGGACCAGCGGTCTGTCGCTGGGGCCGAGACGGATGGTTTGACCCCGGCCTTCCGACGCACCGAAATCGTGGAGTTCGCGCAGGGCGGCGTAGCGGTCGACGCCCGCAATTTCGGCGACGACCATCGCCGCGGCGGCGTTGGCGATCATGTGCCGGCCGCGGACCTGGAGATTGAGATCCAGCGCGTCGTCGCCATGCACCACCCGCGCGAATGTACGTGCACCGGCCGCCTCGGGCTCGGAGATGCGATAGTCCGCAGCCTCGTCGTAGCCATAGGTCACGATGCGGGAAACCCCGAGTTCCCGGGCGCGCGAAAACAGCACATGGAGGTAGGCGTGATCCCCGTTGAGGATGGCGACACCCTCCTCCTCCAGGCCCTCGAAGATCTCGGCCTTGGCGCGGGCGATATCCGAGACGGAATCGAAGAACTCCAGGTGAGCCGCCGCGACGGTCGTGATCACGGCCACATGCGGCCGCACCAGCCGGGTCAGCGGGGTGATCTCGCCCGCATGGTTCATGCCGACCTCGAACACACCGAACCTCGCCTCGCGCGGCAGACGGGCCAGCGTCAGCGGCACGCCCCAATGGTTGTTGTGCGACTTGATCGAGTAATGCGTCGGCCCGCCGGCCGCGAGCACCGAGCGGATCGCCTCCTTGGTGGTCGTCTTGCCGGCACTGCCGGTGACTGCGACAACGAAAGCCTTGCTCCTTGTGCGCGCTGCAGCCGCCAGCGCCCGCAGCGCCTCGAGGGTATCGGGCACGACGATCAGCTTTTCGCCCGGATGGGCCGCAAACCACTCCTCGGAGACGATCGCCGCGGAAGCCCCCGCATCGAGCGCGGCGGAGACGAAGTCGTGACCGTCGCGCTGGTCGCCCTTGATGGCCACAAACAGCGCCTCGGGGCCGATTTCGCGGGAGTCGATGGAGACCGAAGACAGCGGACCGTCGGACAGTCCTTCGGGCCGTCCCCCGGTCGCGGCGACGGCTTCGGCGACAGTCCACAGCGGGTGCATCAGAGGTCCTTCAAGGTCTCCAGCACCACCTCGTGGTCCGAGAAATGGTGCTTGGTGGTCCCGACGATCTGATAGTCCTCATGCCCCTTGCCGGCAATCAATAACACGTCGCCCGGCGACAGCGATTTGACGGCCTGCTGTATGGCCAGCCGCCGGTCGCCGATTTCCATGGCCGCAGGAACAGCCGCGAGAATCTCGGCACGGATGGCCGCGGCATCTTCGGTGCGCGGATTGTCGTCGGTGACGATCGCGCTGTCGGCGAGACGGGCGGCGATCTCCCCCATCATCGGCCGCTTGCCTTTGTCGCGGTCCCCGCCCGCACCGAACACGAGACGGAGCTTGTTGGGGGCATAGGGCCGCAGTGACGTCAACGCCGTCTCCAGCGCGACGGGCTTGTGCGCATAGTCGACGAAGATGGCCGCGCCGTTGTGCTCGGCCACCAGCTCGAGGCGGCCACGTGCGCCCTTCAGCTTGCTCAAGGATTCGATCGCCCCCTTCTTGGGTGCGCCGGTCGCCATTGCGAGGCCAAGTGCGACGATTGCATTGTTCGCCTGGAAGGCTCCGGTCAATGGCAGGTGGAACTCGACGTCCTCCCCGACCAGCCGGCCGCTGACGCGCTGCCCATAGCCCTCGTTGACGACGGACGTGATCTCGAACCATGCCCCCTCGCGGCCGACAGTCATCAAGGTGACGCCGCGGCCGAGAGCCGCGAACATGAAAGGCTCGTATTCGGGATCGTCCACGTTGACGACCGCAAACCCGCCATCGACGATCAGGTCGGTGAACAGCCGCACCTTCGCATCGCGATAGGCTTCCATGTCCGCGTGGTAGTCGAGGTGGTCGCGGCTGAGATTGGTGAAGGCGACCGCGCTGAACTGGATGCCATCGACGCGGCGCTGGTCGAGCCCCTGACTCGACGCCTCGATTGCCACGTGCCCGATGCCCTCGCTTTGCAGCCGGTTCAGATCCCGGTGCAACGACAGCGCATCGGGTGTCGTCAGCTCGCCCGCGGTCAATCCGCGCGACGTTTCGATGCCCACCGTTCCAAGACTGGCGGCCTCAATCCCGCATGCCGTCCATATCTGGCGTACGAACGAAACGATCGACGATTTGCCGTTGGTGCCGGTCACCCCCACGATCGTTTCGGGCTGCGGCGCGAATTGCCTCGCCGCCGCCATTGCAAAAGCCCGGCGCACATCGTCGACGATGATGACCGGAAATCCCGGATCGTCCTGCGGCTCCCGGTCGGTGACCATGACCTTGGCGCCATTGGCCCTGGCCTGAGCGGCGAAGGCATCCCCGTGCGTGTGAAGGCCCGGAATCGCGAAGAAGGCCTCGCCGGGCCCAACGCGGCGGCTGTCGGCGTTGACGCCTTCGACCCGCAATGGCGTAGCGGGGGCCCCCGTGCCCTTCAGCAACTCCGTCAGTGCGAACGACACGGGTGGGTCTTCCTCGATGGTTGCGCTAGCGGAGTTCAACAGGGACAAGCTCCTGATCCAACACTTCGCTGAAATCCGGGCTGATCCCTAACATGGGCGCCACGCGCTGGACGATCCTGCCGGTGGCCTCGCCCGCATTCCAGCCCGCCGTGCGGCCCGACTGCTCGTTCTCGTTCTTGGGCTCGTCCACCAGCACGACCATTGCATATTGCGGATTGTCGAGCGGAAACGCCGAAGCGAACACCGCCAGCGAGCGCGTTGAATCGTAGCGTCCGTTGACGACCTTCTCGGCCGTACCCGTCTTGCCGCCGGCGCGGTAACCCGCCGCAAATTTGTTCATGCGCGTGCCCGAACCCTCGAGCGCATTAAGCCGCATGAGATAGCGGATCTTCTCGGACGTGTCGGCCGAGATGACACGCTTGTAGGTCGCCTCGGCGTCCTCGATCGAGCGGCGATAAAGCGTCAGCGGCATCATGTTCCCGCCATTGACGAAGGCCGCGAGCGCCCGGACCATGTGCAGCGGCGAGATGGACAGGCCATGCCCGAAGCTCGCAGTGGCCGCCACGATTTCGGAGAACTTCTCGGGGACCTTGGGCTGCCGTCTCTCGGGCAGTTCGATCGGCGCGACCTTGTCGAACTCCATGCGGCTCAGGAAGTCGCGGAAATTGTCCTTCCCCAACTGCTGCATGGTTTTGATCGTGCCGATGTTCGACGAGTATTTGTAGATTTCGGGCACCGAGAGGATGCGGTGCTTGCCGTGAAAGTCGTCGATGGTGAAGCGGCCGAACCGCACCCCGAAGCGCGCATCGAAGCTGTCGGTGATCCTGACTTTCCCACTGTCGAGCGCTGCGGCCATGGTCACGGTCTTGAACGTCGAACCGAGCTCATAGATGCCCGCGCTGATGCGATTGAAGCGGTCCTTTTCGAGGGCCGTTACGGGATAGTTCGGATCGAAATCCGGCAGCGAGACGAGGCCGAGAACCTCGCCCGTGTGGACGTCGATCATCACACCCGCCGCGGCCACCGCCCGGTAGCGCGTGAGGGCATCCGTCAGCACGTCGTGCATCACATGCTGCACGCGCAGATCGATCGAGAGGTTCACCGGCTCGAGCTCGTTGCCGCGCGCCAGACCCACCGACTGGAGAAGCGCGACGCCTTCGTCGTCCATCTCCTTTTCGATGCCGGCGATGCCCTGGTTGTCGATATTGACCGCACCCAGGATGTGCGACGACTCTGTCCCGCCGGGATAGAAGCGCTTGCTTTCCGTCACGAAATCCAGCCCGGGGATGCCGAGCTGCATGATCTTTTCCTGGATGGCCGGCGTGAGTTCGCGCTTCACCCAGACAAACCCCTTGTCGCCGGTCAGTCGTTGCCGCAGCCAGTCGATGTTGATGTCGGGGAGGACGGAATGGATGGCCTGCGCCGCTTCCTCGACGTCGATGATCCGGCGCGGCTCGGCGAACAGCGAGGGCACGCGGATGTCGACGGCGAGTTCGAGACCATTGCGGTCGAGAATCGCGGGACGGCTGGCTGTGATCAGGTCGCGAGCCTGCCCTTCGATCGTGTTGTCCTGCTCGACGAGCCCGAGCTGGACCAGGCGTCCGGCCACCGCCGCAAAGATCAGGACGATGACGGCGATGACCCAGCGAATCCGCGCCTTGGTGAGGCTGCGGCGGCTCTTGCGCGAACCATCGAGCGCGATCGGCGCGCCTATCTCGGCGACGGCGCTCATTGCCCGGCCTCGGTGATCAATTGCTGGATGGGATCGATGCCGGCGTCGAGGGATTCGAACAGGCTGTCGAGCGCATTGGTGTCCGGTGCCTTGAGGCGCATCGGCAGGGAGTCGAAATCGCCGAACTGGTCCTGCGCCAGCGTCTGCAGGTTCAGCTCCGCGACATGGCGCGTGACGATCGGGGCAACGTTGGCGGGCTGGTTGAGGAACGCCCAGTCGGCCTTCAGCAGCGAAAGGTCGGCCTGCTGGCGGTCGATGTGCCGTTCGATCGCAAGCTTCTCGCTGGCCGTCTCTTCCACCGAATATTTGAGGGCATAGACTCCGACCAGCGCCACGATGCTGGTGACGAGCAGCACAATATTGAGCGTCCGGATCATGCTGCGCCCCTGATCGAAGGGACACCGAGGCCCGCATCGTTCCGTTGCCGCGCCGGTGCCGCCGACCGCCGCGCCGCCCTGAGCGTCGCCGAGCGCGCGCGGGGATTGCGGCCGAGTTCTGCCGATCCGGCCTTCACGGCCTTGGCGATGTGTGTCCAGCGCAAGGTTTCGGCGGCGCGCTCCGGCAGGTGTCGGGATTGCGCCGGTCCACCCTTTTGCGGCTCGAAGAAGCGTTTGACGATGCGATCCTCGAGCGAATGGAAGGTCACGACCGCGAGCCGGCCGCCCTCGGTCAGGAGCCGTTCGCTCGCAAACAGCCCCTCGACCAGCTGGCCGAATTCATCGTTCACCGCGATGCGCAGCGCCTGGAAGCTGCGGGTCGCCGGATGCGGATCGCCCGGTTTCCGGCCGATGGCCTTTTCGATGAGACGCGCGAGTTCGGCGGTGGTCCTGATCGGCTGCGTGGCGCGCGCTGCAACGATGGAATGTGCGATGCGGCGTGACTTGCGCTCCTCGCCATAGGCGAACAGCAGGTTTGCCAACTCCGTTTCCTCGAGCCCGTTCACGAGGTCCGCGGCCGTGTCTCCCTCGGCCTCCATGCGCATGTCGAGCGGACCGTCGCGCATGAAAGAGAAGCCGCGATCGGGTTCGTCGAGCTGCATGGACGAGACGCCAATATCGAGAACGACGCCGTCGACTGGCCCACCGGCCAGCTGATCCAACTCGGCAAAAGTGCCCGCTACGAAATTGAAACGACTCGGAAATTCGGCGGCCAGCCTCTCGGCAAAGGGCCGCACATTGGGGTCGCGGTCGATGGCGGTGACCGACGCGCCGGCTTCGAGCAGGGCGCGCGAATAGCCGCCTGCCCCGAAGGTCCCGTCGATAATGCGAGCCTCCGGCAGGGGAGCGAGCGCTTCCAGCACCTCGGCCAAAAGCACCGGCACATGCGGCATGGTCTGCGCGCTTGGGTCCGGTCTGGGCATCCCCGCAACTACTCCATCCGGCCCGGGTCGGGCTGGTACGCTTGTGAGCGCCAACTTTGTCGAAGGGCGGTTGAGATTTCATTAAGCAAACGCGACGGGAAGAAGGCGCCAGCCGGCCTGTAAGCCGGGTTCTGTAGGGCCAGCCGAAGCTGACGTGATGGCCATTCCTCTGAGAGCCGTGTTGCCACGGACCTTGAGCAACCAACCCGGGTGGCTGGCCTCGAAACCAGCCCGGCATGGGTTGCCCCATGCCACGCCACCCCTATTTGGTCTTGCTCCCGGTGGGGTTTGCCCTGCCATCCCCGTTGCCGGGGACGCGGTGCGCTCTTACCGCACCTTTTCACCCTTACCGGCGACGCCGGCGGTTTGTTCTCTGTGGCACTTTCCCTGGGGTCGCCCCCGGCGGCTGTTAGCCGTCACCGTATTTCGATGGAGCCCGGACTTTCCTCGCTCCTTGCGGAGCGCGGCCATCCAGCCGACTGGCGAGCGCTATGTGCGGTCCAATTCCGGTCGCGTCAAGCTGCCGATTTGGGCGGCGGCAGCTTGAGGATCTGGTTGTAGGCGTGGTTGATCGCCTGCATCCGGGCGGTCGCCATGTCGATCAGTTCCTCGGGCACTCCCTTGGCGATCAGCCGGTCCGGGTGGTGCTCGGCCACCAGCGTGCGGTAGACCCGCCTCACCTCGTCCCGGTCCGCCCCGGGCATCAGGCCCAGTACGACATAAGGATCCACGCCGGTGTCGAGATAGACATGCTGGCTCGCGATCTGCTCGAACCGGGCATCGTCGAAGCCGAAAATGTCGCTGATGGATTTGAGGTAGTCGAGTTCCGCCTCGTGCACCATGCCGTCCGCCGAGGCGATGTAGAACAGGCCATCGAGGACATGCTCGAGCGTATCGGGCTCCCGCGCGAAGAACCGGCCGATCTTGCGCGCGTAGGATTCGTAGCCGGCAACGTCTTGCTTGGCGAGGTCGAACACCCGGTCGACCTGCGTCTCTATCGCTGGCGGAATCTCGACGGTGCGCTTGAACGCCCGATGCTCGGATGCAGTGGCGACACCGTCGGCCACCGCCATTTTCGCCGACAGAGCGATCAATGCGAGTGTGAAGGCGGCGTCCTTGCCGCCGGGGAGCCAGTTGTCCGGGTCGAGCAGATTTGCGAGCGAACCGGCGACGCCCGTGCGCTCGTTCACAGACCCGATGATGTCAGCCAGGCGCTGCCAGACCGACGGCATTTTGGTACTCTGCTCCATTCGCGGCGGACCATAATCGGCACGCTCTGGCAGGTCAAAACAGAGTGAAACCGTCGTCGTCCTCTTCGAGGATAAGCTGATTTCTCGGCCGCCGCGTCGGGCGAGTTGTCCGGTCATTGTTGGGACCCTCGCTGAGGAAGAACCCGTCCGGATCGTAGTTGCTGTCGCGCTCGGTGACGGTCGCGGTGGATCGTCCGCCGCCACCGCCATTGTCGAGAATGCCGCGGCGCTCGAGATATTCGCGCAGCGATTCACTCTCGTCGTCGAGGCCGTCGTCGACAATCGGCGCGGGTGGGACGGGGCCGGTGGGCACGGCAATAGACCCGGTGAGCGTGTCTTCATCGACGATGACGACGGGCTGGGGTGTCGTCGCAGGAGCCGTCGTGGGCAGGGGCTTGGGCCGCGCCGTTGCCGGCAGCGGCATGCGTGGGGGCGTCACGATGGGTGCCGGGCTGGCCGTCGCGACTTCGGTCGCTTCCGCCGGTGCTTCCTCGTCTGCAATGTAATCCGGCAGCGGCTTGCCGGTGCTGAGATATTTGTCCACCGGATCTGTATCGGACGCCGAGCTCTCGGGCGCCGTGCTCCCCGCGGGAATGATCGTCACGCCCTTATCGGTCTTGATGGTCCTGACCTTCGTCGTCTTGGCCGGCGCGAGCACCGGGGCGGCGGGAGTAGCCGTGGCCGTCTTCGCCGTCGTCGCAGCGGCCGCTTCCGGCTTTACGGGCTCGGTATCGGAGGTCAGCACCGCGGCCTTCCGGGCATCGGCGCCGTAGTGGCCGGTCAGGAAGTCAGCGGACGGCACGGCAAGGATCAGCGCAAGTCCGGTCCAGGCAAGGCCCCAGGTGACTTTGGAATTCAGTCTCATCTGCTGCGATCCGCTAACTCAACGCCCCCGCGCCGACGCGTCTTGGAGGCGAAAAACATGGCCACACTGTGAATTCGGCCCAGCGCACCAGTATCGTGTCCCCCGATGAACGTCACCTGAACGGTGGAGCCCTAGTCCGGCCTCACCCCGAGCAACCGGGCCAGCGCCAGCACGAGGTTCGACCGGTTGAGCGTGTAGAAATGGAACTCGGTCACCCCCTCATCGACCAGCTCCAGCACCTGTTCGGCCGCCACTGCAGACGCGACGAGCGCATGCGTATCCGGATCGTCCTCGAGCCCGTCGAAGCGCGCGGCAAGCCAGCTCGGGATCGAGGCCCCGCATTTGGCCGCGAAACCCGAGATCTGCCTGAATGAGTGGATCGGCTGGATACCCGGCACGATCGGTGCGGTGATCCCCGCCTTCCGCGCCCGATCGACGAAGCGGAGGTAATCTCCGTTCTCGAAGAACATCTGCGTGATGGCGCGGGTCGCGCCCGCATCCAGCTTGCGCTTGAGATTGTCGATATCCGCATCCCAATTGGGCGACTGCGGATGCTTTTCGGGATAAGCCGCAACCGAAATATCGAAATCGCCGATCTTGCGGATGCCCGCCACGAGTTCTGCGCTGCCCTGATACCCCTGCGGGTGCGCGACGAAGGGCTGGCCGACGCCCTCCGGCGGATCGCCGCGCAGCGCCACGATCCGGGTGATGCCCGACGCCTTGTAGCCACGTACGACCTCATCGACGTCGTCACGTGATGCCCCTACGCAGGTCAAATGCGCCGCAGCATTGACGCCCGTGGTCGACTGGATCGTCGAGACCATGCGCAACGTGCGCTCGCGCGTGGTGCCGCCGGCCCCGTAGGTCACCGAGACGAAGCGCGGGTTGAGCGGGGCGAGCTTGTGCACCGTGTCCCAGAAGCGCTCCTCCATCGCATCGGTCTTGGGCGGAAAGAATTCGAAGGACACCTCGTGCGGCGGACGTGCATCGCCGAACTGCCGGCTGGCACGGCTCTCGCTCGGTACGTTCATCTGGAATCCTGTTCATCTTTGAGCCGCCAGAGGCAAACCGTGAGCCCCTCGGCTGTGGCAGGTGGAAAACTCGTGAGCTCGGCGACCGCGAGCCCGGCGCTCCGGGCCCAGCCGTTCATTTGCGCTTCCGACAGGCCGAGCCGGCGATGCGCGTGCTCGACCCGCAGGAACTCGAGCTCGTGCGGCGCAAAATCAACGATCAGCATCTCGCCGCCGGGCTTCAACGCGCGCCGCGCCTGCGCGATGGCGCGGCCGGGGTCGTCGAAATAGTGCAGCACCTGGTGGATGACGATGAGATCGGCGCGCCCGGCGCTGCTGTCGAGATCGGCAATATCGCCCAGGCGCACCTGTGCATGCGCAATATTGGCGGCGGCCAACTTCGCCCGCGCCACCGCGATCATTTCGCGGCTCGCATCGATGCCGACGGCCCGGCGATAGTGGTCCTTGAGCAGTTCGAGCATCCGCCCCGTGCCGGTGCCGAGGTCGAGCAGCAGGTCGATCACCCTGCCCTCGAGCGTCTTCAGGATCGCCGCTTCGACCGCTTCCTCCGGAACATGGAGCTGGCGCAGTTCATCCCAGCGCGTCGCGACTTTCGCGAAATAGGCGGCTGCCTGCGCCTGCTGGGCCGCGCGCACGACTTCCACGCGCACCCGATCGCGCGCCCTGCCCGGATCGTCGGGGTCGAGCCGCGCCACGAGCCAGCGCCCGAGGTCAGCCGCCGGTTCCGTCTCGGCCAGCCGGTAGTATGCCCACGCGCCCTCGGCGATACGGGTCACGAGCCCGGCGTCGGCGAGCAGCTTGAGATGGCGCGAGACGCGGGGCTGGCTCTGCCCGAGGATTTCGGTCAGGTCCTTGACCGAGTGCTCGCCCTCCGCCAGCAGCGCGAGCAGGCGAAGCCGGGTCGATTCCCCCGCCGCCTTGAGCGCTCCCACCAATGTCGCGGCATCCGCCAAATGCACCCCCATTCATATAAAGATATCTTTATATCCCCTGAGATGCAAAGGGTTTTGACCGGCTACATGATCGCTTTCCAGATCATGTTGAGGCCGACCACGACGAGGAACACCGCAAACACATAGCGCAGGGTCTGTTGCGGCAGGCGATGCGCCAGCGCGGCGCCTAAGGGGGCGGTGAATACGGAAAAACCGCCGACCAAGGCCACCGCGATCAGGTTGACATACCCCAGGCTCAGCGGCGGCATCCCGGGCTCTCCCCAGCCCGAAACGATGAACCCGGCGGTGCCCCCGATCGCGATAAAGACGCCGATCGCGGCCCCGGTGCCGACCGCTTTGTGCATAGTCTCCCCGAAAGCGGCGATGGTAGGCACGCTCAGCGATCCTCCGCCGATGCCCATAAGTGCGGAAATGTAGCCGACGACGGACGCTGCAACACGATGCGTGACTGCCGAGCTCTTGAGGTGCCCCATCAGCCGCTGCTGGAACGGCGTTACGATATTGAGCGCGATGAAGAAGGCCATAATGCCGAAGACGACGCGGAGCACGTCGCCCGAGAACCAGCCTGCCATCAGACCGCCGACGAGGCAGCCCAGCAGCACGAAGGGCGCCCAGAGCCTGAGGATGGTCGTCTCCACGGCCCCGCGCCTGTAGTGCGACCTCGCGCTCATGATCCCCGTCGGGATGATGATGGCCAGTGACGAGGCCACGGCTGTGTGCTGGGCGATATCGTCGCCAAAACCCAGCGCGCCGAACGCAAAGGAGAGCGCCGGCACGATGATCGCCCCGCCGCCGATGCCCAGCAGGCCCGCGAAGACCCCCGACACCATGCCGGTGATCGACAGGCCCAGGATCAGCGGCCACCAGGTAAGGAGCAAATCCACGGCGCTACTCGCCGATCACATGCAGCGCGACACTGCGCCGATGCGGCCGCGCCCGATGCTCGAAGAGGTAAATGCCTTGCCACGTGCCGAGCACGGGCATGCCGGACATGACGGGAATGCCGATTGAGGTCTGGGTCAGCGCCGACTTGATATGCGCCGGCATGTCGTCCGGCCCCTCGGTCCGGTGGACGATCCACTCCATGCCCTCGGGCGCGATACGGCGAAAGAAGCCAAGCAGATCGGTCTTCACATCGCCGTCTGCATTTTCCTGGATCAGCAGAGATGCCGAGGTGTGGCGGCAGAATGCCGTCACAAGGCCCGTCTCTATTCCCGATGCCGCCACGAAACGGCCCAGCTCGGATGTGAATTCGTAAAGACCGGCCCCCTGGGTCGTGATCTCTACTGTGTCGGTGGTTTGGCGCACCTTGCGCCTCTAGCATGTGCCGGTTTGCGATGGAACCGATAGCCGTTCCATCACGTTGCGGCGTCCAAGCGGGGATTGTCGTCTGAGAAGGTCTTTCCGAACGTTCAGCTTCGGTTCAGCAGGACAGCGTCACTTCCTCATCCCTTTGACCCTAGAAGGAACTTCATCATGAGCTTCCGAACCTGGCTCCTGGCTGGTACCAGCCTGACGATCCTGGCACTCGCGCCACTGAACGTCGCCCAAGCCCAGGACGTGACCGACCCCAATCTCGTGGCCGCCTATCAGGCCTACGATGCCGATAAATCCGACGCCAACAAGGAAGCTCTGACGGAAGCGTGCATCGCCGCCGGCTTTGCGAGCTTCGAAGAGTGCGTCGCCGCCCTGGATGCCGCAAAGGCCGCTGCTGCCGCAGCCGCGGCTGAAGCTCAGGCGGCCGCCGACGCGCAAGCCTCTGCCGAGGCACAGGCCGCTGCCGAGGCACAGGCCGCCGCTGAAGCACAGGCTGCCGCTGAAGCCCAGGCTGCTGCCGAGGCCCAGGCTGCTGCTGAAGCCCAGGCTGCTGCTGAAGCCCAGGCTGCTGCTGAAGCGCAGGCTGCTGCTGAAGCGCAGGCCGCCGCTGAAGCACAGGCTGCCGCTGAGGCACAGGCTGCCGCTGAGGCCCAGGCTGCCGCCGAGGCACAGGCTGCCGCCGAGGCCCAAGCTGCTGCCGAAGCTCAAGCCGCTGCTGAAGCACAGGCTGCTTCCGAAGCTCGGGCCTCATCCGAGGCACAAGCCGCCGCTGAGGAACAGGCTGCAGCCGAGGCACAAGCCGCTGCGGAAGCCCAGGCCGCATCCGAGGCGCAGGCTGCCGCTGACGCGCAGGCCGCAGCAGATGCTGAGGCCGCTGCCGATAGCTCGGTAGAGGCTGCAGCGAGCGACGAGTCGAGCGCTGCTGTCGATGCCAATGCCGATGTCCTCACCCAGCTGACCGCTGCCGTTGATCTCTACAACGAGGGCGTCGCCGAGCTCGATGCCGGCAATCCTGCCGGTCAGGCAAAGATCGATCAGGCCAAGGCCACGATCGATGCCATCTGCTCGGACGCGGGCTTTACCGATACCACGAGCTGCCTCGCCAATTTCGGCCTCGAACTGAGCCCGCTGCCTCCGGCTGCGTCTTCCGAACAGCCGATCAACTCGGAAGAGCCGGTCAGCTCTGAAGAGGCGGTGACTTCGGAGGAGCCGATCACTTCGGAAGAGGCTGTGACTTCGGAAGAACCCGCCACCGACGAGACGACCTCGGAGCAGCCCATCAGCGAACTGCCCGGCGCCGACCAACTGGTGACCGAAGAGGCTGTCGAAGTGCTGCCCGAAGATGTCGAGGGTGAAGCCGCGCCGCTGCCTGATTCCGCCAAGGAAACCGAAACCGCGACGGACGAGGGCGGGGCCGACCAGGGCACCACGGACGAGGGTGCCGATCAGGCTGAAACCGAGGTGACGACGACCGAGGTTATCACGACCGACGCGGAAGCCACCGAGGCCATAGAGGTGCCCGACGAGGAAGTGTTGGCCGAACTCAACACCGTCGAGGGAACGCCGATCGAGGGCGACTTCGCCCTTGGCTACGCCGACCCCGGGACCACTGACGACACCGACGAGAGCACCTCGGAAGAGGCTACGTCGGAAGAGCCGTCGGCCGAACAGGCTCCCGATCAGCAGGCCGCCGATGCCTTGTTCGTACTCCCGACCGCACCCCAAGCGGTTTCGGAGCCGGACGCGGACGTTAAGATCGTCCAGGCCCCGACGGCGAACAATCCGAACTTCATCTTCCAGGTCGGGATCCACATCTACATCACCAATGTGGAGCGCGAGCGGAATCGCTACTACGACCGCGACCGGGACGAGATCTACTACGAGCGTCTGCGTCACGGCCGCGTCCGCGAAACCATCGAGCGTCCGAACGGCGTCAAGATCGTCACGGTGTATAACCGCTACGGCGACGTGCTGAAGCGCACCAAGATCTATCCGGACAATCGCGAATTCTACCTCGCAAGCTTCAACATCCGCGATGAGGAGGATGCGGACAGCTTCTTCCTCGATCCCGGCGACGAACTGCCGCCGCTTCGCCTCAACATCTCCGCCCGCGACTACGTACTCGACGCGGATTTGGCCGATGAAGAGGAAGTCGAGGAGTTCCTCAGCCAGCCGCCGGTCGAGAAGGTGCGCCGCATCTATTCGATCGACGAGGTCAAGCGTTCGGCCCGCCTGCGCGACAGCGTGCGCCGGCTCGAAGTTGGCAACCTGACCTTCAATTCGGGCAGCGCTACGATTCCCCGTAGCCAGGTGCGCGAGTTGAGCAAGGTCGCCAACGCCATGCTGGCCCTGCTCGACAAGAATCCGGGCGAAGTGTTCCTCATCGAGGGCCACACCGACGCCACGGGGTCCGACCTCAAGAACCTCGAGCTGTCCGATCAGCGCGCGGCGACGGTTGCCCAGATCCTCACCAACTTCTACGACGTGCCGCCCGAAAACCTGGTCACCCAGGGCTATGGCGAGCGCTATCTGAAGGTGAAGACAGAGGCAGCCGAAGAGCTGAACCGCCGCGTGACGATCAAGCGCATCACGCCGCTCGTGACCTATGTGGTGGCCAATCGCTAAACCTCAGCAAGAACCACGCGGAGGGCCGGGTTCATCCCGGCCCTTCTGCTTGTTCGGGACGGGCACCGAGAACCTCCAGCTTCACCGCGTCGAACTGCTTGAGCCAGCGCATGGCCACGGCATGGATCGGCACCGGATTGAGGAAATGCAGCTTCTCGCGCCCGCGCCTCTGCGTGACGATAAGACTCGCGCCCTCCAGTGCCGCGAGGTGCTTGGTGACCGCCTGCCGGCTGATCGGCAGACCCTCGCAGAGCCGTGTCAGCGTCTGCCCGTTCGTGCGGCGCAGCTTTTCCAGCAACACGCGCCGATACTCGTCCGCAAGCGCGGTGAACACCGCGTCCCGCTCCGATAGACTCATTACTAACGCCCCAACTCCCCAATCACGGCAGACTAGTCGCCGAATTGCGCGCGAATAAAGGCAGCGATGTCGTTCATGGCCACCAGCGCCTCGGGCACCTCCGGTGCGGCGTGATGGTGGACATGCCACATGCCGTCGAAGATCCGGAAGCTGGTTTCGACCCCGGCCGCCCGCGCTCGCTCGGCAAACAGACGGCTGTCGTCCAGCATCACCTCGTCGCCGCCCACATGGATGAGCATCGGCGGCAGTCCCGCAAGGTCGGCGAACAGCGGCGATGCCATGGGATCGGCGGGATCCCGCTTGCCGATATAGTGCTGGGCCGATTTGCGCAGCGCATCGCGGGTGACCGAAGGATCGACCTTGCGGTTGCTGTGGTAGGACGGACTCGAGACCGTCAGATCGGTCCAGGGTGACATCAGCACCGCCGCCCGCGGCATGTGGGCGCCGGCATTGCGCAACGCCAGCAGCATCGAGAGCGCCAGCCCGCCGCCCGCCGAATCGCCAC
>JBIQKK010000122.1:0-5349 GCA_044506585.1 Hyphomicrobiales bacterium | reverse complement strand
CGCCGCCCACGCCACAGCTTGCACCCGGCCGCGCCGCCCCTTAAGCCTCCGGCATGGATTTCAAATCCCCCATCGCCGGGCGCTATGTGCGGATCGTCGCCATCATCGCGCTCCTGCTCGGGCTCTCGGATGCAGCGCGCCTCCTGGGCGTTAGCGGCGTCGCGGGCGAAAGCCCGATCGCGACGCTCGGCACGGTCGGCTTCACCTATCTCGCCATCTTCGCCATCGCGCGCCTCTTTGCGTCGGTGGGCCTGTGGATCCGCGCGAGCTGGGGCGCCGTTCTGCTGGTGGGCGCCACCGTCATCGAGCTGGGCATGTATATGATGGGCAGCCGCGACGTGCAGATGTCGGCGCTGGGCTTTGCCGTGCGGCTCGTGCTGCTGGTCTCGATCGTTCTCATCCTCGTGCTCTCGATCCGCTTCCGCGAGCGCGCGCACGACTGATTACGGGTCTGTTTAGGTTACGATTTTCATCACCTGCGTAACCTCTCGTGAACCCAAAATCCCGAACATTTTCAGTAAGATGATCTTAAGCGTGCGGCTTAAGTCGATCTTATTTGGGTGTGTCTAGATTGAGCCCATGAGAGGCGAACAATCGCCCGGACGACAGGAACAGTGAGGCAATTATGGCAAGCAAATCCAATGCCGTCGTGGCAGAGGCGCCAAGCAATGCGGGGAGCCTGAAGCCCCAATATCTGGAGGCGGTCAGCCGTGTAGAGCGGCTGCACCGTCGCCTGCTCGACCTGATCAAGGACGAGTTCGACCGCATGGGCTGGGACGACATCAATCCCGTACAGGCGCTGTTGATGTTCAATATCGGCGATGCCGAGATGACCGCCGGCGAGCTGCGCTCCCGCGGCTACTATCTGGGCTCCAACGTTTCGTACAATCTCAAGAAGCTGGTCGAGACCGGCTACATCTTCCAGGAGCGTTCGCGCGCCGACCGCCGGTCGGTCCGCATCCGCCTGACGCCCAAGGGCGAGGAAGTGGCCGAAGTCATCGACGAGCTCTACGACCGCCACCTCAAGTCGATCGACAAGGTCGGCGGCCTCGACGAAAGCTCCTTCGAGAATCTCAACAAGGCCCTGGGTCGCCTCGAGCGCTTCTGGGTCGACCAGATCCTCTACAAGCTCTAGGCCGTCCGCCTCACTGGTACCCGCCCGACCTCCAAAGCGTTCCCGCCCAGCGGGGATTGTGGCCTCAGGGCCACAGGGCAAAAGCAAACGCCGGTCCCGCGACCGGCGTTTTCTTATTTGTGCCGCAAATGTCCGGCCCACTTGCCCGCGCGATCCCCTCCATTTGTACCCTGCGTATCCGGGTGGCCGAGAGCTTCACAGCTCGTTGACCGCGTTGTGGTTGAGTGGGGGTGGATGTATTCGGGCAATAACCTGATTTCGACGGTCTGGGATTGGTGACGGCATGTTTTTGAATAGGCGCAAGCTGCTCGCTTCGGTGGCGGCCCTTGGGGCATCTATGGCCATTCCCGGCCTTGCCCGTGCGGAAGAGGATTCGATCTGGGACATTCTGGCGCGCAACGCCCGCAAGAATGACCTGAACCCCGACGAAAACACCACCAGGGCGCTGGCGATCATCGATACGCCCGAGCCCATCCTCAGTTTCGACACCGCCTACAACATCCAGAACGCGATGGGGTACTACCAGCGCGTGGTTGCCGCCGGCGGCTGGGAAACCCCGACGCGCCAGACCTTCAAGCTCGCCATCGGCAAGGACGGCCGCGCCGTCATCGCGCTCAAGCGCCATCTGATGCTCGCGGGCGACATGGAGCGCAAGGAGCGCGTCAACGACCAGTTCGACGACGAGACCGATCTCGCCGTCCGCCGGTTCCAGGCCCGCCACGGCATCATCCCCAACGGCAAGATCGACGAGCCGACCTTCTACGCCCTGGCCGTTCCCGCCGAGCAGCGCCTCGCGCAGCTGCAGCTCAACGCCATGCGCATCGAGCAGCTCGCCGGCAGCCTCTCGGACCGCTACCTGCTCGTCAACATCCCCGCGGCCTCGATCGAGACCGTCGAGGGCGGCATCGTCAATTCGCGGCACACCGCGGTCGTCGGCAAGATCGACCGCCAGACGCCGATCATGAGTTCCAAGGTCCACCAGATCAAGTTCAACCCGTACTGGACCGTGCCCAAATCCATCATCGAGAAGGATTTGATCCGGTACATGAACGAGGACCCGCAATACCTCACGAACTTCCACATCCGG
The DNA here is from genome assembly GCA_044506585.1 of Hyphomicrobiales bacterium. Taxonomy (GTDB): domain Bacteria; phylum Pseudomonadota; class Alphaproteobacteria; order Rhizobiales; family Devosiaceae; genus Devosia_A. Next base: position 3,127 of record JBIQKK010000122.1, on the reverse strand, counting down.
ATCTTCGACGGCCAGGGGAACGAGGTTCCACCCGAAGCCATCAACTGGCAGTCGCTCGACGCCGTCAACTACACCTTCCGCCAGGATCCGGGCGGCGAGAATTCGATGGGCCACTGCAAGATCGACTTCTACAATCCCTACGACTGCTATTTGCACGACACGCCGGCCAAGGCGCTGTTCGGCCAGAATTCGCGCTTCCACTCGTCGGGCTGCGTGCGCGTCGAAGGCGTCGACCAGGTGGCCGCCTGGCTCCTGCGCGACAATGGCGGCTGGGACCTCGCGGCCGTGGACGCAATGTTTGCGACCAACGAGAACGTCAACGTTCCGCTGGCCTTCCAGATGCCGCTCCACACCACCTACATCACCGCCTGGGCCAACCGGCAGGGCACCGTCAGCTTCCGCGACGACATCTACGAGTACGACGCCGCCGGTAAAGTGACGTTCGAGAGCTAGGGATGGCGATGGGGGGCAGCGGCGGACAGTCCGGTTCTTCCCAGGTCTATTTCGAATTCACACGTATCGGCGCGCAGATGCGCGTCGCCGCCATCGATAGCCGCACCGGCACCGAGGTGATCGTCATCGCGCCCGTCACCGCCACGCAGGTGCAGATGCAGAACCTGGCCCTCGCCAAGCTCAAGCGGCGCCTCGAGCAGACCGGCGGCGCATAAGCAAAAGGCCCGCCGGAGCGGGCCTTCACTTCTGCCTCGGCCTTGCCGGCTTAGAGGCGGCAGCGCTTATATTCGCCGCCGAAAGTCAGGTACATGTCGGTCTCTTCATCGTACGACTTGTACCGCGCGTGGCACGCCGTGATGTGGTCGTCGTCGGCCGCTTCGGCCGTGATCACGACGTCGGCGCGGCTGCGGTGGTCGAACAGATCGCCGTTGCTGAGCACCGCGGTGGTGCCCACGCCTGTCCAGAACGATCCCACAATGATGGCGGCCAGGAGGGGGGTGATGACCATCTCTGATCTCCTTGACGTTTTTTGCGTTTCTTGTTTGCCGAGCCCACGGCGAAGGGGGGAGGGCCTTCGTCACCCGACGTCGCCTAACTCATGGGCGTCGGCATCGTTCCGTTGTTTGCCCGGCCCAAATTGCCGCAATTGCCTCCTTTTCCGCGCCGCCAAAACCTGCGATAGAGGGGCCGTTCGCGCGACTGGCGAGATCAGATGGGGCACCATCGGGGAACGCGAACATGACTTGCCGCTCGCCTGGGCACCTTCAATGCTTGTGAGGAGCCCGTCATGCCGCCAAACCCCGCCACCCTTGGAATCGCCCGCCGCCGCGTGATAATTCGCGCGTCCCGCTGCCCGTCAGCCCTCTCGAACTTCGGGGAACTCTCATGAGCGCCGCCGCGACCCGGCCCATCTATCCCGGCTTCTTCTCCGCCTCGCTCGCTCAGACCGACCCGGAAATCGCCGACGCCATCGGCAAGGAGCTCGGCCGCCAGCAGCACGAGATCGAGCTGATCGCGTCCGAGAACATCGTCTCGCGCGCCGTCCTCGAGGCGCAGGGCTCGATCATGACCAACAAATACGCCGAGGGTTACCCCGGCAAGCGCTACTACGGCGGCTGCCAGTACGTCGATATCGCCGAGACCCTCGCGATCGAGCGCGCCAGGCAGCTGTTCGGCGCGGGCTTCGCCAACGTCCAGCCCAACTCCGGTTCCCAGATGAACCAGGCCGTGTTCCTCGCGCTGCTCCAGCCCGGCGACACCTTCATGGGCCTCGACCTCAACTCCGGCGGTCACCTCACCCACGGCTCGCCCGTCAACATGTCCGGCAAATGGTTCAACGTCGTGAGCTACGGCGTGCGCCGCGAGGATCACCTGCTCGACATGGACGAGGTCGCCCGCAAGGCCCGCGAGCACAAGCCCAAGCTCATCCTCGCCGGCGGCACCGCCTATTCGCGCATCTGGGACTGGGCCAGGTTCCGCGAGATCGCGGACGAGATCGGCGCCTTTCTCATGGTCGACATGGCCCACATCGCCGGCCTCGTTGCCGGCGGCGTGCATCCTTCGCCGATCCCGCACGCCCATGTCGTCACCACCACCACGCACAAATCGCTGCGCGGTCCCCGCGGCGGCATGATCCTCACCAACGACGAGGAGATGGCCAAAAAGATCAACTCCGCGGTCTTCCCCGGCCTCCAGGGCGGCCCGCTGATGCACGTCATCGCCGCCAAGGCCGTGGCCCTCAAGGAAGCGCTGCAGCCCGAGTTCAAATCCTATGCCCGCCAGGTCGTCGCCAACGCCCGCGCGCTGGCCGCCTCGCTGATGGAGCACGGCCTCGACGTCGTCTCGGGCGGCACCGACAATCATCTGATGCTGGTCGACCTCCGTCCCAAAAACGCCACGGGCAAGCGCGCCGAGGCCGCCCTCGGCCGTGCCAACATCACCTGCAACAAGAACGGCATTCCATTCGATCCGGAAAAGCCCTTCGTCACCTCCGGCGTCCGCCTCGGTGCTCCCGCCGGCACGACGCGCGGCTTCGGCGAAGCCGAGTTCCGTCTCATCGGCCAGTACATCGTCGAAGTCCTGGACGGCCTGCGCGAAGCCAACTCCGACGAAGGCAACGCGGCCGTCGAAACCGCCGTGCGCGAAAAGGTGAAAGCCCTCACCGCACGCTTCCCGATCTACGCGGACTGAACCATGCGCTGCCCTTACTGCGGAAACGACGACACGCAGGTCAAGGACAGCCGTCCGACCGAAGACTCGTCCGCCATCCGCCGCCGCCGCATCTGCCCCAGCTGCGGCGGCCGCTTCACCACCTTCGAGCGCGTGCAGCTGCGCGAGCTGACCGTCGTCAAGAAATCCGGCCGCAAGGTCCCCTTCGATCGCGACAAGCTCGCCCGCTCCGTCGGCACCGCCCTGCGCAAGCGCGCCGTCGAGCCCGAACGCGTCGAGCGCATGATCTCGGGCGTCGTGCGCCAGCTCGAGAGCCTCGGCGAACAGGAAATCACCTCCGACCAGATCGGCGAGTTCGTCATGGACGGGCTCAAGAATCTCGACGACGTCGCCTTCGTCCGCTTCGCCTCGGTCTACAAGAACTTCGGCGCCGCCGACGACTTCCGCTCGTTCCTCAGCGAGCTCAAGGACGGCGAAACCCCCACCCTCGACGAAGACGAGGACT
>JBIQKK010000021.1:31298-36251 GCA_044506585.1 Hyphomicrobiales bacterium | reverse complement strand
CGCTTCTGGCCCGAATACAAGGGCCGCGACGGCGAGCGCACGCCGATGCCGTGGGAGGAAGGGGAGGCGCCCAACGGATTTACGTCCGGCACGCCCTGGCTGCCGGTCAAACCCGAGCATTCGGCGCTGAGCGTGGCGGCACAGAATGACGACCCCGCCTCGGTCCTGCAGTTCTATCGCGATATTCTGGCGTTTCGCCGGGCGCACAGCGCACTGATCGACGGGGACATGACGTTCTTCAGGACCGCCGAGCCGATCCTGGCGTTCCGGCGGTTCAATGAGGATGAGCGGCTGGTCTGCGTCTACAACCTGTCGCCCGAAAATGTGAAGGTGACGTGCGACGGCGAGGCCGATATCGTGCTCTCCCAGGCCGCAGAGCGCCTCAAGGGAAAGCTCGCGCTCGGGCCCAACGGTTGGGCGATTTTTGCGGAGGGCGCGAGCCCGCTTCATATCGACTTCAAGAGGAGGGCAAAACCCTCGAATTGAAACGCCGTTCCGGCACGGGATCGGAACGGAAACCGTCAGGGAGAACAGGACGATGAAGAAAATCGTGACGACGATCGTGGGCGCCGCGCTGCTGCTCGGCTCTACGTCGATGACGTTCGCGGCCAAGGAGGGAGAGCTTCTGGTTTGGATCGGCACCAACCGCGACGAGGCCGCACTGCAGAGCGTGCTCGACAAGTTCACCGAAGAGTTGGGTGTTCCGGCCAAGGTCGAAGTCGTGGACCCGGTACCGGACAAGTTCCAGCAGGCGGCCGCGACCGGCGACGGTCCGGATATCGTGATGTTCGCGCATGACCGCTTCGGCGACTGGGCCGCGGGCGGGCTGATCGATCCGGTGACGCCGAGCACGGCGGTCAAGGACGGGACGCTCGCGACCGGCTGGGATGCCGTGACATTCGGCGGCAAAATCTGGGGCTATCCGGTGGGCGTCGAAGCCATCGGCCTGATCTACAACAAGGCCCTGGTGCCCACGCCGCCGGCGACCTTCGAGGAGATCCCCGATCTCGATCTGCCCGATGGCGTCACGCCGATCATGTGGCCCTATGCCGACACCTACTTCACCTTCCCCATGATGATGGCGGGGGGTGCCTATGCCTTCCAGAAGGGTCCCGACGGAAACTTCGACGGCAAGGACACCGGCGTGAACAATGAAGGCGCCGTGACCGGTGCGACGTTGCTCAAGAAGATGATCGACGACGGGGTGATGCCCAAGGGCGTCGATTACGGCGTAATGGATGGCGCCTTCGCCAAGGGCCAGACCGCGATGATCATCAACGGGCCGTGGTCGTGGAAAGGCTACCGCGATGCCGGGCTCGACATCGGCGTGGCGCCGATCCCGAGCGTCAACGGCAAGCCGTCCAAGCCCTTCGTGGGCGTGTTCGCCTTCGCCATCAATGCGGCGTCGCCGAACAAGGACCTCGCCGTCGAACTCATCGAGAACTACATCCTGACCGATGAGAACCTCGCGATCTGGAACAAGTCGGGGCAGCTCGGCACCCTCGCCGACCTCTCCGCCGGTGAGGCGCAGGGATCGGACGAGGCAGTCACCGCCACGATCGCCAATGTTGCGGCCGGCGTGCCCATGCCGTCCAACCCCGAAATGGGCGCGTTCTGGTCGGCCATGGGCCCCGCCCTCGCCAACATCACGAGCGGCACGCAGGACGTGAAGCCTGCCCTCGACGATGCGGCCAAGCGCATCCTCGGCGAGCAGTAATATCGACAGGGCCGGGACTTGGGTTCCGGCCCTTTTTCCATCGGGGGGAGGGGACCATGAGCGAGATCGCCCTGCGCGCCGAAACGCCCGCACCGGCTGCCAATCTCAAATGGCTGGGTGTCGCTCTCGTTCTCGCCATCAGCGCCGCGGGCCTCTACGGCGTCTGGATACTCTATCTGCTGGGCCAGCCCCTGCTGGCGATGCTGATCCTCGCCATGGTCGTCGCCTTTGCCGTGATCTTCACGCAGCGGCGATTTTATGCGAGCCGCTTCATCTTCCCCGGCGTCGCGGCGATCCTGCTCTTTGTCGCCTTCCCGATCGCCTACACGATATATCTGGGCTTCACGAACTACAGCTTCCTCAACCTGCTGACTTATGAGCGGGCGCGCGAAGTGCTGCTGAGCCGCACCGTGATCGACGCGGCAACGGAACGGCCGTTCGGCCTGGTCAGCGAGGACGGGCTCTACCGCGTCTTCATGCCGGCAGAGGAAGGCGGGCTGCTGTCCGAACCCTTCGCCCTCGATGGAGCCGCGATCACCGTGCCGGCGACCCCGGTCACGGCGGCGCCGGAAGTTCTCGCGATGCGGGACATGCTGCCGCTGCGCACCAACCTCGCGCTCGTGACGGTAACGCTTCCGGACGGCACCGCGCTCGGGCTCTCGGGCCTGCGCAATTTCGCGTCGGTCACGCGCGAATACGAGGCGCAACCCGACGGGACGCTGGTCTCGACGGTTGACGGCGCGGTGTTGACGCCAGACCAGACGGTGGGATTCTACCGCAATGAGGATGGCCAGACCGTGCCGCCTGGATGGGCCGTCAATATCGGCACGGACAACTTCAAGCGGGTGTTCACCTCCAACGGCATCCGCGAGCCGATGGTCGCGATCTTCACCTGGACGGTCTCGTTCGCGCTGCTCTCGGTGGGACTGACCTTCGCGCTGGGGCTGCTGCTGGCTGTGATCCTGCAGTGGCCGCATCTGCGCTACAAGCCGCTCTACCGGCTCCTGCTGATCCTGCCCTATTCGGTGCCGGCCTTCATCTCGATCCTGATCTTCAAGGGGCTGTTCAACCAGAACTACGGCGAGATCAACCTGATCCTCAGATTTCTGTTCGGCGCCGTGCCCGAGTGGAACACCGATCCATGGCTGGCGCGCGTGATGATGGTGATCGTCAATGTATGGTTGGGCTATCCCTATATGATGCTGCTCTCGATGGGCTTCCTGCAGTCGGTGCCCGAGGACCACAAGAAGGCCGCGGCGCTCGAGGGTGCGAGTCCCCTGCGCGTTTTCTTCACGATCACCCTGCCGCAGATCCTGCCGCCCTTTCTGCCGCTGCTGATCGCTTCCTTCGCGTTCAACTTCAACAATCTGGTGCTGGTGCTGCTGCTGACCCGCGGCCTGCCGGACATGATCGGCACGACCGTGCCGGCCGGACATACCGACATTCTCGCCTCGTTCACCTACCGGATCAGCTTCCTCGATTCCGGACAGCAGTTCGGCCTTTCGGGCGCCATCAGCCTGATTATCTTCGTGATCGTCACAGTGATCGCCTACGCCAACTTCCTGGCCGTCAGGCGGGCCGCAACGGGGGGAGGCAACACGTGATCGTCGAGAACCCCCGCGACCTGCGCTGGAAGAAGGTCGCCGCGCACGCCTTCCTCATCGCATTCATCGTCCTCATCATGTTCCCGTTCCTTGTGGTGGTGTCGATCTCGCTGCGCGAAGGCAATTTCAGCACCGGCTCGCTGTTGCCCGAGCGGCCGACACTCGAGCATTGGTATCTTGCGGTGGGCCAGCCTTTCACCCGGGCCGACGGAACAGTGGTCCAGCCGCCCTATCCGGTGATGTGGTGGCTGTTCAATTCGGTAAAGGTCGCGATGATCGCCTCGGTGGGCATCGTGATCGTCTCGACGATTTCGGCTTACGCCTTCTCGCGCGTCAAATTCCGCGGCCGGTCCGGGCTTCTCGATGGGCTGTTCATCATCCAGATGTTCCCCACCACCCTGGCGCTGATCGCGCTCTATTCGATCTTCGACAGCCTGGCCGACGTGACGCCCGTCCTTGGCATCGACAGCCACTGGTCGGTGATCCTCGTCTACATGTCGTGGGTGACGCTCCACATCTGGACCATCAAGGGCTATTTCGACTCGGTCGATCCGGCGCTCGACAAGGCCGCCCAGATCGACGGCGCGACGCCGTGGCAGACGTTCCGGCACGTCTTCCTGCCGCTGGCGGTGCCGATGGTGGCCGTGGTATTCGTGCTGAGCTTTATCGGCATCATCAACGACTATCCGATCGCGTCGGTGCTGCTCCGCTCGCAGGAGAACCTGACGATTGCCGTAGGTTCGCGGTTCTATCTCAACGAGAAGCTATACCTGTGGGGCGACTTCGCGGCGGCCGCGATCCTGAGCGGGCTGCCGATCACGATCGTCTTCCTGATCGCGCAGCGCTATCTCGTCAGCGGCCTGGCCGAGGGAAGTGTCAAGGGCTAGGCAGGACCCGGTGCTCAGTCGACCGGTATCTCGTCCAGCGTGAACGGGTCGTAGAAGCGCATGCTGATGCGCCCGTTCTCGAGCACGAAAGTCTGGATGCACTCGTTCCACATCCGCGTGTCGCGGGCATCGATGCCGCGCTGGCGCAGGCGCAACTCGTAGAACTCTGCCCTCTCGGATTCACTGCGAACTCCGCTGCCGATCTGCAAGTCAATGCCGCCACCTTGCGGCATATGACAGAATGGCGCGGCTGCCGCGGGCAGGGCCGCGAGGGAAATCGCAGCGGTCAGTGCGAGGATGCGGATCATGACTTCACCGGCATGGCAGTTTCAACGATCTTCGCCCAGTAGCTGACGCCGACCGGGATGATGTCATCATTGAAATCATATGTGTCCGAATGAAGTTCGGTGGAGTCGCCGTTACCGAGGAAGATGTAGGCGCCCGGACGCGCCTGCAGCATGTAGGCGAAGTCCTCGCCGCCCATCGTGCCGTCGGCCTCGACGCTGCTCGCGCCTGAGATCGAGCGGGCGACATTGGATGCGAACTCGGTGGGGCCGGGCGCATTCACGGTGACCGGGTAGCCGTTGCGATAGTGGATCGAGGCGGTGGCGCCGAAGGTTTCGGTGATGCCTGTGGTCACGGCCCGGATGCGTTCTTCCATGAACGTGCGCACACGCTCATCGAGCGTGCGGACCGTGCCGGTGAGCTTGACCGTGCGCGGGATGATGTTGAAAGCGGTACCTGC
>JBIQKK010000021.1:24733-31198 GCA_044506585.1 Hyphomicrobiales bacterium | reverse complement strand
GTGCCCCGGCGCCGCCTTCTTCGGCCGGCTGGAAGATCAGCACCGCGGTGCCTTCGAAATTGCGCGTCTCGCTCAGATATTTCGCGGCGCCGAGCAGCATCGCGGTGTGACCGTCATGCCCGCAGGCATGCATGCGGCCGGTCACGTTCGAGGCGTAGGGTTTGCCCGTTCGCTCCGTGATGGGCAGGGCATCCATGTCGGCGCGCAGGCCAATCACGCGGCCGGCACCGCCATTGCGCCCCTTGATGACCCCGACAACGCCCGTGCGGCCGATGCCCGTAGCGACTTCGTCGACACCGAAGGAGCGCAGCAGGTCGGCGACGCGGCCCGCCGTGCGCTGCACGTCATAAAGCAGCTCGGGGTTGCGGTGGAAATCGTGCCGCCACTCGGCGATCTCGCGCTGAAACTCGGCGACGCGATTGATGACGGGCATGGTGCTCTCGGCTGGTAAAGCAGGATTGTGCCGGGTCGCGGACTGATTGGTCAAGCTTTGAGGTTTGTCGTTCCCGCATTCGCCGCCAATCGAGAAAGCCATTGCCGGCCGGTGCCTTGCTCTTTGAGTGCGCTTTTGCGATAGCGCCCGCATGAAAATCCTCGTGGCCGTCAAGCGTGTCATCGACCATGCGATCCGTATCCGTGTGAAGCCGGATGGCACGGGGGTCGAGACCGCCAATCTGCGCATGTCGATGAATCCGTTCGACAGGCACGCTGTAGAAGCCGCCATACGCCTGGCCGAGGCGGGCAAGGCCGATGAGATCGTCGTGGTGTCTATTGGACCCAAAGCGGCGACCGATGTGATCCTGACGGCGCTGGCGATGGGCGCGCATCGCGGGCTGCTGCTCGAAACGGATGCCAAGGTCGAGACGCTGGCGGTTGCAAAGCTGCTCAGGCATGTGGCCGACGAGGAGAAGCCGGACCTGATCCTGTTGGGGAAGCAGGCGGTGGACGACGACAGCAATCATGTCGGCCAGATGCTGGCGGGACTGCTCGGCTGGCCGCAGGCGACGTTCGCGTCCGCCATCGCAATTGAGGGTGGCAAGGCCACCGTCACCCGCGAGGTGGACTTCGGCCGCCAGACGCTGAGCATGACTCTGCCCGCGGTGGTGACCGCCGATCTCCGGATCAACGAGCCGCGTAATGTCGGCCTGCCGATGGTGATGAAGGCCAAGAGCAAGCCGCTCGCAACGAAAGCCGTCGCGGGGCTCGGTATCGATATCACGCCGCGGCTGATCGTGGAGACGACGAGGCCACCGCGCGAGCGCGCGCAGGGCAGGGTGGTCGCCAGTGCTGCCGAGTTCGCTGCAGCCATTGCGGCTGAAGTCGCCAAGATGGAGCCGCGCTGATGAGTGTGCTGGTTCTCGCCGATGTGGATCAGGGGAGGCTGACGCCCGCGACCGCGCGGGTCGTCGCGGCTGCCGCCGAGTTGGGGCCGGTGACGCTGCTGGCCGATGCGGCCGCCGCCAATGAAGCGCGAACGATCGCGGGCGTGACCAGGGTGCTCGCGGCGGAGCTGCCACCGACAGCCGAGGGGCTCGCACCTGTCCTCGCGAAGCTGAGCGAACCGTTCACCCATGTTGTTGCCGCGGCCAATGCGGTGGGCCGCGACGTGATCCCGCGGCTGGCGGCGCTGCTCGATCTCATGCCGGTGACCGATGTCATCGCCATCGTGGGGCCGAACCGATTCGAGCGGCCGATCTATGCGGGCAACGCCACAGAGACGGTGAGCGATGGGCAGGCCAAACATCTGCTGACGGTGCGTGCGTCGGCCTTTGCGCCCGCGCGCGGCGGCAATGATGCGCCCATCGACACGATCGACGTAACGGCCTCGGGAGAGACCGTGATTTCCAGCGAAGAGCGCAGCCAGAGCACACGGCCCGAGCTGTCGACCGCGCAGGTCGTCGTCGCAGGCGGGATTCCGCTTGGGGACAAATTCGGGTTGGTCGACGATCTGGCAGAGACCCTGGGCGCGGCCGTGGGTGCGACGCGGGCGGCGGTGGATGCGGGTTTTGCGCCCAATGAACTGCAGGTCGGCCAGACGGGCAAGATCGTCGCGCCGGACCTTTATGTCGGCATCGGCATCTCCGGGGCGCTCCAGCATCTCGCCGGCATCCAGGGGGCCAAGGCGATTTTTGCGATCAACAAGGATCCGGAAGCGCCGCTCATGAAGATCGCCGACGTGGCGTTGGTGGGCGATCTGTTCGAGGCGGTGCCGGAAGTGATCGAGGCGCTCAAGCAGTCCGGGATCAAGCGGTGAGTTTGGTCGAGACCGACGGCGATATATCAATCATCGCGGCGACATTCGAGGCCCTCGAGGCTGAAGACAAGAGCGGCACGGCCCTGGCTGCGTTTCTTGGCGTGTCGCCGCCAGCCTCCTGGCCGCCCGAGCACAATGGCCCGGAAGTCCGCGAATGGACGCGTAGAGTCATGCGCAGGCATCCCGACGAGCCGGGCTTTGTGAGTTGGTACCTGATTGCCGGCGGCGAGCTGGTCGGATCGTTGGGCTACAAGGGACCACCAGACGACAATGGCTCCGTCGAGATCGGCTATGCAGTGGTGCCCGAGCGGCAGCGGCGGGGCTATGCATCTGCGGGCATCAGGCTCCTGCTGCGGCGGGCCTTTTCCGATCCGCGCGTCACAGCGGTCAGAGCCGAAACTCTGCCCGGCGGCCTCGCGTCCCAGGGTGCGCTGCGCAAGGCCGGTTTCGTGCCGGCCGGGTCGCGGGTCGATCCGGAGGACGGCGAGGTTCTCTGCTTCGAGCGAAAACGCTGACGGACGTTTGCCCGCGACGTTGCAAATCCCTTGCCGCCGCCTATAAAGACGCCGCCCTTTCACCCCGGATTTCCGAATGTTCGAAACCCTGCAGAAGGCCACGCTCGACAAGATTTTCGTGCTGATGGCCGAATACGCCGCCGATCCGCGCACCAACAAGATCGATCTCGGAGTGGGTGTCTACAAAGACGAAAAGAACAACACTCCGATCATGTCGGCGGTGAGAAAGGCCGAACAGCGGCTGCTCGATACTGCGACGACCAAGACCTACAAGGGCGTGGTCGGCAACAAGGAGTTCTCGCAGGCGATCGTCGATCTCGCGCTGGCGGGAACTGTCGACGCGTCGCGTATTCGGACCGTCAACGGCGCGGGCGGCACCGGCGCGCTGATGATCCTGATGCATGTGCTCGGCCGGGCGCGGCCGAAGGGGCGCATCTTCATCTCGGACCCGACCTGGCCCAACCACATTCCGCTCGCCGAGGGCGCCAACCTCACGGTGCATTACTACCCGTACTTCGACGCGCGTACGCGCAGCGTCGACTTCGACGCGATGATGAAGGCCGTCGACGGCCTGACGAGCGACGATATCCTGCTGCTGCACGGCTGCTGCCATAACCCAACCGGCGCCAACCTTACGCCGGCGCAGTGGGACCAGGTGGTGGCGAGCCTCAAGCGCACCGGCGCGTTCCCGCTGATCGACCTGGCCTATCTCGGCTTCGGCGAGGGGATCGACGAGGACGCCTATGGCCTGCGCAAGGTGGCAAGCGAACTGCCCGAAGCCATGGTCGCGTTCTCGGCGAGCAAGAATTTCGGGCTGTACCGCGAGCGCGCCGGCGTGAGTATCGCGATCGCAAAGGATGCGGCGACGGCCGATGTCGTCTCGAGCCAGATGCAGAACATCATCCGCGGCACGATCAGCCAGACGCCGGATCACGGCGCCGAGGTCGTGCGTCTGATCCTCGAGGACAAGGAACTGCGCGCCGAATGGGCCGCTGAGCTCAAGCAGATGCGCGAGCGGATGAAGCGGCTGCGCGTGAAGCTGGCCGATGCCATCCGGCGCAAGTCGAACTCGAAAGACTTCGACTTCATCGCCGAGCATTCGGGCATGTTTTCGCTGCTGGGACTGCCGCAGGACGTGGTGCAGAAGCTCAAGACCGAGGATGCGGTCTATATGATCAACGACAGCCGCATCAACGTCGCCGGCATCCCCGAGGACCGGGTGGACGAACTGGCCGATCACCTGATCCGCGCCGCGGGGTAGGGGATAGGGCACCTGGTCCGCAACGAGCGGCTGGAGGTGGGTCGGGTTATCGACGCCTGACTCGCCTTCGGCGGATTTGGGCCTCGCGCGACCCTTATCTTCACCGGGCGCCTTGAAGTGGACCTTGTGGGACATCAATCGCCTCGAGCGCCTTCATCCGGGCGAATAGTCGCGCCGATCCCTCGAAATCAGACGAATTTCCCGTCTGCCGGACCTTTCCGGCGGGGCGCAAATTGCCTATCTACGGGGCAAAGAACACACAGGGATTTCAGGGGAGAACTTAAATGCAATTCTTCGCCGATACGGCTGAGATCGAAGACATCAAGAAGCTATACGCGATGGGCCTCCTCGACGGCATCACGACCAATCCGTCGCTGGTCGCCAAGTCGGGACGTCAGTTCAAGGAAGTCATCAAGGAAATCTGCGGCGTGGTCCCGGGCCCGGTTTCGGCCGAGGTCACGAGTGTCGACTACGACACGATGATGAAAGAGGCGCACGTCCTCGCCAAGATCGCCGACAATGTCGTGGTGAAAGTTCCGCTGACCGTTGATGGGCTGCGTGCCTGTAAGACGCTCAGCACTGAGGGCATCAAGACCAATGTGACGCTCTGCTTCTCGCCCAACCAGGCGCTCCTCGCGGCCAAGTGCGGCGCGACCTATATCTCGCCCTTCCTCGGCCGGCTCGACGACATCAACCTCGACGGCGTCGAGTTGATCGAGCAGATCCGCCAGATCTACGACAACTACAGCTTCACCACGCAGATCCTTGCTGCTTCGATCCGCACGCCCAATCACGTGACGCAAGTGGCGCTCGCGGGCGCGGACGTCGCGACGATCCCGCCGGCGGTGATCTACAAGCTCGCCGACCACCCGCTGACGAAATCGGGCCTCGATGCGTTCGTGAAGGACTGGAAGGCAACGGGTCAGTCGATCCTCTGATGGCCGACGCCGAAATCGCCGGGGCGGTGAAGGCTGCTCTGGCGCAGGTAGAGATCCCCGGCGGCGGAACGCTGGGGAGCTACACCGGTCTGTCCGATATCATCGTCACCAAATCGGCGGTCGCCCTCGCCATCTCCGTGCAACCGGGGATGGAAGCGGCGTTCGGCCCGGCGCGCGAGGCGGCCCAGAAAGCGGCCGAAGCGGTCGCCGGCGGCCGCAAGGTGATGGTGTCGGTGACTTCCGATCGCGCGCCCGCGCAGGCCGCGACAGGCCAGGCGGCTGCGCAGGGGCGTCCGGGTCCCGCCCCACGGTCACCCGTGCCCGGCGTGCGAAACATCATCGTCGTTGGATCGGGCAAGGGCGGCGTCGGCAAGTCGACGGTGGCTGCCAACCTGGCGCTGGCCTTCGCGGCCGAAGGGCTGAAAACCGGCATCCTCGACGCCGACCTTTACGGTCCGTCGGTGCCAAAGCTTCTGGGTATAGAGGGCAAGCCCGCTGTGCGGGAGGACGGTATCTTCTCTCCGCACCAGGCCTATGGGCTGAGCGCAATGTCGATCGGCTCGATGCTGACGCCGGGCCAGGCGGTGGTGTGGCGTGGCCCGATGGCCACGTCGGCGTTGCGGCAATTGCTGCGGGAAACCGATTGGGGCGGGCTCGACCTGCTCGTGGTCGATCTGCCGCCGGGCACCGGCGACATCCAGATTTCGCTGTTCCAGCAGGCCGAACTCGCGGGGGCGGTGATCGTTTCCACCCCGCAGGATCTGGCGCTGATCGACGCGCAGAAGGCCGTGGACATGATCAAGCGGCTCTCGATCCCGCTGCTCGGGCTGGTCGAGAATATGAGCTACTTCGTGGCTCCGGATACCGGCAAGCGCTACGACATCTTCGGCCATGGCGGCGCGGCGGAGGCGGCGGGCGGCATGGGCCTGCCGTTTCTCGGCGAGGTGCCACTCGATATGGCGATTCGGCAGACTTCGGACGCCGGACGGCCGGTGGTTGCCACCGACCCCTCCGGGCCGCAGGCCGTCGCGTTCCGCGCGATCGCCCGCGAAATCCTCAGCCGAAACCCGCATCTCAAATGACTTCGCCTTCTGCCTGAAGGCGGGGTGACAAGAGACCCGTTCCGCTGATATTCGTAGCGCCACAAAATGTGGGTACGATCCCACATCGGCCATCGCGCCGCGCAACATTGTCCCCTGGGGAGCGAGATGTTTTCGGTCGACCGTGGCCAGTTCGGCCCGAATTTCGTTTTTGGCGCCGCCACCGCCGCCTACCAAATCGAGGGCGCGCAGGGGCCCGAAGACGGCCGGGGCCCGAGCATCTGGGATAGTTTCGCGGCGACGCCGGGTAACGTCCACAATGCGGACGACGGTAGAATTGCCTGCGACCACTACAATCGTTGGCCCGAAGACCTCGACCTCATCCGCGACGCCGGTTTTGAAGCCTATCGCTTCTCGCTCGCCTGGCCGCGGCTGATCCCCGAGGGGACCGGCGCGG
>JBIQKK010000021.1:20692-24633 GCA_044506585.1 Hyphomicrobiales bacterium | reverse complement strand
TACGACGATCACTTGAAGGCCGTTCTAGCCGCGCAGGCACAGGGCGCCGATGTCCGCGGGTACTTCGCCTGGTCGCTGCTCGACAATTTCGAATGGGCGGAAGGCTACGTGTCGCGTTTCGGCATTGTGCATGTGGACTACGAGACCCAGGTCCGCACCCCAAAGCACAGTTACCGCGCGTTCCAGGGCATGCTGCACAACACGCGCTAGCCCGCCCGGCGCACAATCCTCCGCGCCGTCCGCGATTTGAGCTCGGCACGGCCGCCGGTACGCCTTCGGCGGGCCCGGTCGTGCCGGCGCGGCAGTGCTAGCCGGCCAGGCAATCCGCCCTCTCTCGCCAAGCCCGCTTGCTCCCTCCTGCCGTTTATGCCAGCTTAAGGAACCGCTAATTGCCGTGTAGGGCTTGGTAATCGGGCCCCAAAACGTTTTGGAAGCCAAAACGTTTTGGAATACAAGGGAAGCGGAAGGCGCGGGAGCGCCTCAATTGTGCGATGGGAGGACTACACATGCACAAGCACCTACTGGCGGGCGTTTCCGCCGTCGCCATCCTGTTGGGCGGCGTATCCGCTTACGGCCAGGACCTCATGTTCCCGAAAGGGGAAGGCGCGTTCAGCTGGGATTCCCTCGAGGAATTCAAGGCGGCGCATACCGGCCTCGAAGGGCAGCCGCTGCGGATCTGGAACGCCTGGTACAACGAAGGCGACAAGGCGCAGTGGGAAGCCGTTCTTGCCTACTTTTCCGATGCCACCGGCATTGAAGTGAACAATGGCTCGACCCCGAACTACGAAGAAATCGCGCGCGCCGATATCGCCGCGAATTCTCCCCCCAACATCCTTATCCTGCCGCAGCCCGGCCTGCTCGCCGACTTCGCCAAGCAGGGCGCGCTGACCCCGCTCGACGATTCCGTCACGACCTGGGTGACCGACAACTATGGCGCGGGTTCGTCCTGGGCCGCGCTCGGGCAATACGAAGGCCCCGACGGTGAGGTCCACCAGTACGGCTTCCCCTATAAGCAGGAATTCAAGTCGCTGGTCTGGTACTCGCCGGACAACTTCGCCGAGAAGGGCTACGAAGTTCCCGAGACCTGGGAAGACCTGATGGCCCTGCAGGATAAGATCGTTGCCGACGGCGGCGTGCCGTGGTGCATCGGTATCGAGTCCGGCGGTGCGACCGGCTGGCCGGCAACCGACTGGGTCGAGGACATCCTGCTGCGCACGCAGCCGCCGGAAGTCTATGATGGCTGGGTGACCAACGAGGTCAAGTTCAACGACCCGCGCATCATCGAAGCCCTCGAGACGTTCGGCTCGATCGCCAAGAACGACAAGTATGTGGATGGCGGCTCCAAGGCCGTTGCAACCACGAGCTTCCTCGACAGCCCTGCCGGCCTGTTCACGGTGCCGCCGCGTTGCTACCTGCACCGCCAGGCTTCGTTCATCGCCGCGCAGTTCCCCGAGGGCAGCGTTGCGGGTGAAGACTACGACTTCTTCTACTTCCCCGCTTCGAGCGAGAAGGATCTGGGCCGCCCGGTTCTCGGTGCCGGCAACATCGCAACGATCGCGGCCGACTCGCCGACCGCCCGTGCGTTCATCGACTTCCTGCAGACCCCGATCGCGCACGAAATCTGGATGGCTCAGCCGAACTCGAGCTTCCTGTCTGCGCACAAGGGCGCCAGCGTGGACGTCTATTCGTCCGACGCGCTTCGCGCTCAGGGCGAGATCCTGCTGAACGCGACGACCTTCCGCTTCGACGGTTCGGACCTGATGCCCGGCGCCATCGGTGCTGGCGCCTTCTGGACCGGCATGGTCGATTTCGTGAACGGCAAGTCCGCCAAGGAAGTGGCCGACCAGATCCAGGCCGCCTGGGACGCGCTCTGATATCAACAGCACGAAGCCGGGGCGGTCGCCCCGGCTTCACTTGCACCTCATCTCACTCTAGGGTGCCATAACCCAGTCAGATCGCCCGAGGGGGGACGCGCGTGATCGAACAGCTAGTAGGCGCCACCGTTGCCGTCGCGGTCGCCGTCGCCGCGTGCCTCGCCTACTTCTGGGGAACGAACTGGCTGCTGGACACTACGTTGGGCACCTCGTCGGCGTCGATGTCCCACCAGACCGTGACCGCGCGAGACAGAGCGCGGAGCTCGATCCGGCCCTGGCTGTTCATGTTGCCGGCTTTGCTCTTCATGAGCGTCTATCTGGTCTATCCCGTCTTCGAGACCATCCGTCTCAGCCTCCACGATCGGTTCGGCCAGAGCTTTGTGGGCTTTTACAACTACGCCTGGGCCTTCCGCGACCCCACCTTCTGGCAATCGGCGCTGAACAATATCGGCTGGCTGCTGATCGTCCCGTTCTTTTCGACGGCCTTCGGTCTCATCATCGCCGTGCTCGCCGACCGGCTCTGGTGGGGCAATATCGCCAAGTCACTGATCTTCATGCCCATGGCGATCTCCTTCGTCGGCGCATCGGTGATCTGGCGCTTCGTTTACGCCTATCGCGGGCCGGGGCAGGAACAGATCGGTGTGCTGAATGCCTTCGTCACCTGGCTGGGCTTTCCGCCGCAGGCATGGATGACGATTCCGATCTGGAACTCCATTCTGCTGATGATCATCCTCATCTGGATCCAGACCGGCTTCGCGATGGTCATTCTGTCGGCGGCCCTGCGCGGCATTCCCGAAGAGACGCTCGAAGCAGCACGCATCGACGGCGCCAACGGCTTCCGCATCTTCTTCGACATCATGATCCCGCAGATCTGGGGCACGATCATCGTCGTGTGGACGACCATCACCATTACCGTGCTCAAGGTTTTCGACATCGTCTACGCAATGACGAACGGCGAATTCCAGACGCAGGTGCTCGCCAATCTCATGTATCGCTGGATGCTCATCAGCGGCGATTATGGTCGCGGCTCGACGTTGGCGATCATCATCATGCTCGCCGTGCTGCCCATCATGATCTGGAACATTCGCCGGGCCAACGCTGACCAGGGGACGCGCTGATGACGATGACCGCACCCGTCACCGAAGGCACCGCCATCAAGCGCGACGCACGCCCGCTCGAGCCGCGCCGGGCCTGGGCAGGACTCAATGTCGGGCGCCTTGCCGCGCATCTCGCATTGCTGGCGTTCGTGCTTATCTGGACCTTCCCCACGGCCGGTCTCCTGGTGTCTTCGATACGCGACAAGGATCAGCTGGCGATCTCCGGGTGGTGGACATCACTCACGGTTTCGGTTGGCCGGGAGGCCACCCGATTGCCGCGCGCAACCGAACAGGTCGAGGAAAACGGCAAATTCGTCATCCGTGGCAACGTCCTGGGGACTGACAGCTACAAGCAGGTGCAGGCCTTTGGCGCGACCAATGCAAATGTAAGCGCCCATCCAGTCGGAACCTCGTTCGAGATGCCGACCGGCGGTACCATCACGGTGCAGGCGGATGGATCGTTCGAATGGATCTCGGACGTTGAGTTTACCCACAAGACGGGTCCGCGGCTTTACATCGAGACGGTGATCCAGCCGCGCGCGACGATCGACAACTATATTCGCGTGCTCAACTCGGAAGGCGTGGGACAGTCCTTCGTCAACTCGCTGACCGTGGCCATTCCCGCAACGATCATCCCGATCATGATTTCGGCCTTTGCGGCTTATGCGCTGGCCTGGATGCAATTCCCGGGCCGGGCCATTATCGTGGCGATCATTGTCGGGCTGCTGGTTGTGCCCCTGCAAATGTCGCTCATCCCTATTCTCCGCCTTTATAACGGGTTCGGCACCATGTTCGGGGTGGAGAGCAAAGGCTATCCGGGGGTGTGGCTGGCGCACACGGCCTTTGGGCTGCCGCTCGCCATCTACCTGCTGCGCAATTATATGGCCGGCCTGCCGCGCGAGATCATGGAATCGGCCCGCATCGACGGGGCGAGCCACTTCAAGATCTTCACCACGATGGTGCTGCCGCT
>JBIQKK010000021.1:17905-20592 GCA_044506585.1 Hyphomicrobiales bacterium | reverse complement strand
TACTTCGTGCGCGGCCTGCTCGCGGGCTCGGTAAAATAGCATAACCTCCCACGATACCTGGGGCCGGCTCGGCAGCCGGCCCCTTTCTTATGCCGTCAGCCGATCGTGGCGCGCCGCTTTGCGGGCAAGGCCTCATCAACCGAACTGCCGTCGAGATCCGGCGCGATCTGGAAACGGGACGGCACGAGCACGCCGCTCGGCGGGAGGCCCTGGTCGCATTGCCGGCTGAGCTCGGCGATGAGCGCAAAGCCGGCATCGTGCAGCGATGAGCGTACGAAACTGACGCGCGGGGCCAGCCGTGACTGGTCGATGTGGCGCAACTCGTCGTCCATGGTGGCGATCGCGATGGGCCGCCCGTCGCGCAGGCCCGCGCCGGCGAGGACCTCGTAGCCTTCGACGAGGAGCAGGATCGATGAATAGAGCACGGCGGTGACCTTGGTGTCGGCCAGCGCACGCTGCGTCAGCCGAAATCCGGCATCGCCCATGGGATGCGCCGAGTTGAATATCGTCAGTGCGTCGGCAGGCAGGCCCGCATCGGCAACCGCGTCGCGCGCGGCGTGCCGGCGATAGAGCGCGTAGTTGAAGGTCTCGTCGCCGTTGACGAACGCGATGCGCCGGTGGCCGTTGGCGATCAGCATGCGGACGAGGCGATAGAAGTTGCCGTAATTGTCCATGTCGACCCAGCCGTAACTGCCCGCCCGCTGTTCGCGGCCATGCACGACGAAGGGACGGCCGGTTTCGAGCAGGAAGGTGATCCGTTCGTCATCGTCCTGCGGGAGGTCGACAATGAAACCGTCGACGGAATTGTCGCGCACGTAGCGATCGTAGGTCGCGATTTCGCGGCCCGTTGCGTGGCTGGTAAGGACGATGTCGTAGTTCACCTCGCGCGCACTCGTGAGCACGCCGGCCATCACCTCGGCGAAGTGCGGATCGAGATATTTGAGTTCGTTGGCGGACTGGACCCAGGCGATGTTGTGGGTGCGTTGCAGCACCAGGCGCTGGGCATTGCGGTTCGGCCGATAGCCCATTCGCCGGGCGGCCTCTTCCACCTTGGCCCGGGTCTTCTCTCCGACATCGGCGTAGCCGTTAAGCGCCCGCGAAATCGTCGTGATCGAGAGGCCCAGCTCTGCCGCCAGATCCTTGATCGTCACACTGCGTCCGCCCACCGTCGAAGCGGTGCCCGATCGGGTCAGTTTCCGTTCCATAGGTGCTTGATATTCAACTGTTTTGCGACTCCGGCGTAAGCCGATCGCCCGTCCTCCCGGAGTTGACGCCAACTCCGCTCCGACGCTAAGAATATCGAACTAAAACGTTTTGGCAAACTGCCGTTTCCGAGGCGGCCACCGGGAGAAGTTGAACGTGGTCGCGCAGCCCCTGATGACCGAACAGAAGACGCCTGTCGAGCCGGTGGTCGACATGGACTGGTGGCGCGGCGCGGTGATCTACCAGATCTATCCGCGCTCTTTCCAGGACCACAATGGCGACGGCGTCGGCGATCTGGTCGGCATCACCGAGCGGCTGGACTACGTGGCGGACCTCGGCGTCGACGCGATCTGGCTGAGCCCGTTCTTCACGTCACCGATGAAGGATTTCGGCTACGACGTGTCGAACTATCGCGACGTCGATCCGATCTTCGGGACGATCGGCGATTTCGACCGGCTGGTCGATAAGGCCCACTCGCTGAAACTCAAGGTGATCATCGACCAGGTGATCTCGCACTGTTCGGATCGGCATCCCTGGTTTGCGGAGAGCCGGATCAATCGCACCAACGACAAGGCCGACTGGTTCGTGTGGGCGGACCCCAAGCCCGATGGCACCCCGCCCAACAACTGGCTTTCGATCTTCGGCGGTAGCGCGTGGACCTGGGACAGCAGGCGCATGCAGTACTACATGCACAATTTTCTCGCCTCGCAACCGGACCTCAACTTCCACAGTCCGAACGTGCAGGAAGCTCAGCTCGACAACATGCGCTTCTGGCTGGAGCGTGGGATCGACGGCTTCCGGCTCGACACGGTGAACTTTTACTTTCATTCGCTGGGGCTCGAGGACAATCCGGTGGTTAAGCCCGAGGACTTCAATGCCTCGACGGCGCCGGCGGTGAACCCCTACAATTTCCAGGAACACATCCACGACAAGAGCCAGCCCGAAAATGCCGCCTTCATGGAGCGCATCCGTGCGCTGCTCGATGAGTACGGGGCCAAGACGTCGGTCGGGGAGATCGGCGACAGCCAGCACCAGCTCGAGGTGATGAGCGCCTATACGTCGGGCAGCAAGCGGCTCCACATGGCGTACACCTTCGACTATCTCGGCGGCGAGTTCTCTGCGGACCATTTCCGCAAGGCCATTGATGCGACGGAGGCTGCTGCCCCTGATGGGTGGGTGTGTCTCGCCTTCTCCAACCACGATGTGGTGCGCCATATCTCCCGTTGGGCGACGCACGGACAGCAGGAAGCGTTCACCCGCCTTGCCTGCACGATGCTGCTCTCGATGCGCGGTTCCGTCTGCCTCTATCAGGGCGAGGAGCTCGGGCTGACAGAGGCCGAGCTGGCCTTCGAAGATCTGGTCGATCCGTACGGCATCGAGTTCTGGCCGCAGTTCAAGGGGCGCGACGGGTGCCGGACACCGATGGTGTGGCAGACGCAGTCGCAGCTCGGCGGGTTCACCACGGCCAACCGTGCGTGGCTGCC
>JBIQKK010000021.1:12914-17805 GCA_044506585.1 Hyphomicrobiales bacterium | reverse complement strand
GGCAGACGCAGTCGCAGCTCGGCGGGTTCACCACGGCCAACCGTGCGTGGCTGCCGGTGCCGGCTGACCACATGACCAAGGCGGTGGACCGCCAGGCCACCGATCCCACCTCGGTGCTTTCGCACTACCGCGCGATGCTGGCCTTCCGCCGTGCGCATCCCGCGTTGATCAAGGGCACCATCGAAACGCTGGACGCGCCGGAGGGCGTTCTCGCGTTCATCCGGCAGGACGGCAGCGAGAGGCTCTATTGCGCCTTCAACATGAGCGAGAAGCCGGTGGCCGTCGACGTGCCCGAAGGCTTCACGCTGTTGCCGTCGGGTGCGCCCGGAATTGAAGTGGAGCCGGCGCAGGGGGCATTGAGTCTCATGCCCTTCGGTGCCTACATTGGTGTGCTGCGCTAGCAGGGGAGGAACAGCGCGATGTCCGATCTCAAAATCACGAATCTCTACAAGCGCTACGGCAGCATCGAAATTCTCAAGGATGTGAACCTCGAGATTCGCTCCGGCGAGTTCATCGTATTCGTTGGTCCCTCGGGCTGCGGCAAGTCCACCCTGCTGCGCTGCATTTCGGGGCTCGAGAGCATTTCGTCGGGCACGCTCGAGATCGATGGCCGCGTCGTCAACGAAGTGGCGCCGTCCAAGCGCGGCATTGCGATGGTGTTTCAGTCCTATGCGCTCTACCCGCATATGACCGTCTACAACAACATGGCTTACGCGCTGCGGCTGATGAACACGCCCAGGGCTGAGCTCGACCAGAAAGTTCGTGCCGCGGCCGAAAAGCTGCAGCTGACCAAGTACCTGGACCGTCTGCCCAAGGCGCTGTCGGGCGGCCAGCGCCAGCGCGTCGCCATCGGCCGCGCCATTGTGCGCGATCCCAAGGTGTTCCTGTTCGACGAGCCGCTATCCAACCTTGATGCCGCGCTGCGCGTTCAGATGCGCATGGAGATCGGCCAGCTCAAAGAGCAACTGCCCAACACCACGATGATCTATGTGACGCACGACCAGGTGGAGGCCATGACCATGGCCGACCGGATCGTCGTGCTGAAGGACGGCGTCGTGCAGCAGGTGGGGTCGCCCATGGAGCTCTACGAGCGTCCGCAGAGCCTGTTCGTTGCCCAGTTCATCGGCTCGCCCAAGATGAACTTCTTCACGGGCGCCGATGCGGCCAAGTTCAAGGCCGCGACCGTCGGCGTACGGCCCGAGCATATCGACATCACGCCTTCAGGCGCCTGGAGCGGCAAGGTCGTCTATTCCGAGAATCTTGGATCGGACAGCTACGTCTATGTCGATATCGGTGGCGAGGATCCCGTGATCGTGCGTCAGCAGGGCAAGGCCACCTATCACGCGGGCGACCAACTCAGCTTCTCGCCGCGCGGCGAACTGTTCCATCGGTTCGACGAGAGCGGCAAGCCGCTGATGCACTGAGGGAATAGCGAGTAGCGAATAGGGCTTGCCGTGGG
Organism: Hyphomicrobiales bacterium; assembly: GCA_044506585.1. GTDB lineage: Bacteria > Pseudomonadota > Alphaproteobacteria > Rhizobiales > Devosiaceae > Devosia_A. Next base: position 16,346 of record JBIQKK010000021.1, on the reverse strand, counting down.
CAGGCCCTATTGTTTTGCCTACTCGCTACTCGCTACTCGCTACTCGCTACTCGCTACTCGCTACTCGCTACTCGCTACTTTCTCACAACACCGGAACGATGCCGATATCCGGCAGGCTTGCGGCGATGAGCTCCCTGGTCAGCGGTTCCTGTGGTTTATCAAGCAGTTGTGAGGGGGTGCCGCTCTCGATGATGCGGCCTTTGTCCATCACGACGACGCGGTCGGCGACGACGCGGACCATGTCGAGATCGTGGCTGATGACGAGGAAGGTGAGGCCGTAGTCGGCGCGTAACCTATTGAGAAGCATGAGAACTTCGCCGCGGACGGACACGTCGAGGGCGGAGACCGGCTCGTCCAGAATGACGAGGCGCGGGCGGGTGATGAGGGCGCGGGCGATGGCGAAGCGCTGGCGCTGTCCGCCCGAGAATTCGTGGGGATAGCGGTCGAGGAAGTCGACCGAAAGCGCAACGGCTTTGACCACTTCGACGATCCGCTTGCTGAGCGCGTCGAAGTCGAGGCCCTGTTCGAGCCGGAGCGGCTCGGCGACCGACTCGCCGATCGTGAGGCGTGGATTGAAACTGCCGAAGGGGTCCTGGAACACGAGGCTGATGTCGCGCCGCAGGGGCTTGGGCAAGTCGTGGCCGTGATAGATCTGATGGTCGAACTCGATCTCGCCCGAGGTCGCGCGGTCGAGGCCGGCGATGATGCGCGCCAGCGTCGACTTGCCCGCGCCCGATGGCCCGACGAGCGCCAGCGACTCGCCACCGCGAATGGTGAGGTTGACGTTGTCGAGCGCGAGCAGCGGCGGGCGCGGTTCGAAGAAAGAGACATCGGGCTGGCGGAAGCGCCGGCTCAGATTGCGGACGATGAGCATGTCGCTGCTGATGGGCGCGCGCATGAGCGTGCGGCCGCGCTGGCGGCCCGCAGCGAGGAGGAGCTTGGTGTAGTCCTGCCTGGGATGGCCGAGCACGTCGAGCTTGGCCCCGGCCTCCACCACCTTGCCGCGCCGCATGACCATGATGGTGGTGCAGAGCAGCGCCACGGCCTTGAGGTCGTGCGAGATGAACATCAGCGCCATGCCGCGATCGGTGCAGATGCGATCGATGAGATCGAGCACGCGGCGCTGCGTGATGAGGTCGAGGGCCGATGTCGGCTCGTCGCAGATGAGAAGGTCCGGCTTGCCCGCGAGCGCCATGGCGATCATGACCCGCTGGCGCTGGCCGCCCGAGAGCTCGTGGGGGTAGCGCGCGGCATGTCCGGGCTCGAGGCCGACTTCCTGGAACAGGGCAGCGACCTCGGCTTTGACGTCGGCGCCGGCCTGGCCCGCAAGCTCCATCGCCTCGGCGACCTGGTCGCCCGCCGTTTCCAGGGGATTGAGCGAAGTCATGGGCTCCTGAAAGACCATGCCGATGCGGCGGCCGCGAAACTTCGCCCGGGCCGCTTCGTCCTCCGGAAGAGGCGCGCCGTCAAAGGCCAGCGTTCCTTTTAACGTGGCGCCCTCGGGGAGGAGTCCCATGACGGCCAGGGCGGACATGGTCTTGCCCGAGCCGCTCTCGCCGATGATGCCGAAGCGCTGGCCCTTGCCGATCATGAAACTGACGTCGTCGAGCACCGGCGTCTCGCCGAACGAGACCGTGAGATTGTCGACCTTAAGCAACGCCACGGATGCCTCCGATGCGGCGCAACCGGGGGTCGAGCTGGTCGCGCAGACCATCGCCCGCGAGATTGAGTGCGATGACGATGAGGATGATCGTGATGCCGGGGACCAGCGCAAGGAGCGGCTTGAGCAGCGCGTAGGTCTGCGCGTCCTTGAGCATGAGCCCAAGGCTCGTCGCGGGAGGCTGCGTGCCGAGGCCGACATAGCTGAGGCTGGCCTCTGCGAGGATGCCCAGAGCGAGCTGGATGGTGGCCTGGACGATGATCAGGCTGGCGATGTTGGGCAGGATATGACGGCGCGCGATTTCGAGCGGTCCCATGCCGGCCAGCCGCGCGGCGGCGACATAGTCGAGCGTCTTGAGGCTCAGCGCGCCGCCCCGCGCTACGCGCGCGAACACCGGGATGTTGAAGATGCCCACGGCGATCATCGCGTTGGCCGCGCTCGGGCCGAAGAGCGTCGTGATGAGGATCGCGATGATGAGCGCGGGGAAGGCGAACAGGAAATCGTTGAGCTTGAGGATCGCCCATTCGGACGGTCCACCCCACGAGGCAGCGGCCAGCCCCAGCGGCACACCGATGGCTGCACCGATGGCGACCGCGATGGCAGCAACGACAAAGCTGGTGAGCGTGCCCTTCATCACCAGCGAGAGCATGTCGCGCCCCAGGTGATCGGTGCCGAACCAGTGCGCGAGGCTGGGGTCCTGCATCGCGTTGCCGATCGAGATGTTCTCGATGGGGTAGGGGGTCCAGACGATCGAGACGAACCCGATGAGCAGGAACGCCAGCGACGCGACCGCGCCGATCCTCAGGCTCGGATGCCGGAACCAGCCTTTGATGGCCTCGATCGCCGCGATCATGAGTTTCTCCTCGACCGCAGACGAGGATCGACCCAGCCATAGGCCAGGTCGGTGAGGAACATCGTTCCAATAACGACGACGATGAGGATCATGACGCTGGAGCGCACGACGATCAGGTCGCGCGCACTGATGGCATCGAAGATGAGACGGCCCAGACCCGGAAGGTAGAAGACGTTTTCGACGATGACCGTGCCCGCGACCAGATAGGCGAACTGCAGGCCCAGGATCGTCAGCACCGGGAGCAGCGCATTGCGCACCCCGTGGCGCCATACCGCTTCGCTCATGGTCAGGCCCTTGGCACGTGCGGTGCGGATGTAGTCGGACCCCTGCACGTCGACCAGTGCTGTCCGCATGACGCGCGCGAGGATGGCGGCCTGCGGCAGGGCGAGCGCGATGGAGGGGAGGACGAGGGAGCCCAAGGCCCCCCAGACATTATCGCCCCACGGCACGAAGCCGCCGGGCGGCAGCCAGCGCAACGTGACCGAGAACAGCAGTACCAGCAGCATGCCGAACCAGAAGTTCGGCACGGCGACGCCGAGCTGCGAGAGAACCATCAGGCTCGTGTCGGCGAAAGAGCCGCGCTTGCGTGCCGCAAGGATGCCCATGGGCAGGCCGATCCCCGCCGACAGGATCATCGCGAACACGGTGAGCGGGATGGTGACGCCAAGACGGCCGCCGATCAGGCTCGCGACAGGTGCATGCTGCGTGTAGGAGATGCCGAGATCACCCACCAGCAGGCCGCGCAGCCAGCCGAAGAATCTCTCAAGCGGTGGCGCATTGAGGCCGAGCTGGTCACGCAGGACCTCGACTGCTTCGGGCGTGGCATTGATGCCCAGAATGAAGCGCGCCACGTCTCCCGGCAGGAGGTCGAGCGCCAGAAATGTAATGGCCGCCGCAACGAACAGCGTTGCGGCGAGCC
>JBIQKK010000021.1:0-12814 GCA_044506585.1 Hyphomicrobiales bacterium | reverse complement strand
AGGTCGAGCGCCAGAAATGTAATGGCCGCCGCAACGAACAGCGTTGCGGCGAGCCCAAGGAACTTCGTAAGGGCGAACCAGATCATGGCCCGCTGTCTATCCTTTGTGGCGGACTATTCCGTCCAGTGGATGCCGGTGACGACCACGCCTTCGATGGGCTGGTTTGGCCACATGCCTTCGAGCTTGGCGTTCCAGACGCCGATCTGGGGAAGCTCGAAGAGATAGCCATTGACCGCCTGTTCCGCCAACCGCTTCTGCGCCTCGATCAGAAGCTCCCGCCGGGCCGCCGGATCGGTGGTCTCGTTGAGCTTCTTGATGATCGCCTGGAAGTCGGGATCGTTGTAGCCAAAATAGTAGTCGGGATTGGCATACATGCCAATGTCGTTGGGCTCCACATGGCTGACGATGGTCAGGTCATAGTCGTGGGCGGCGTGCACCTCGGAGAGCCACTGGCTGAAGTCGGTCATGTTGATGAGCGTCAACTTGATCCCGACCTTGGCGAGCTGGCTGGCGATGATCTGGCCGCCGAGCGTCGCGTAGGGAACCGGCGGCAACTTGAGTGTGGCGCTGAAGCCATCGGGATAGCCGGCCTCGGCCAGCAGTTTCCGCGCGGCGTCGAGGTCGTAGGGGTAGGTGCCGGTCAAATCCACATAGTCGGGATTGTGAGGCGGAAAGTGGCTGCCGATGGGGGTGCCATAGCCGCTCGAGGCGCCGGCGATGATTTCCTCGCGGTTGAGGGCATGGGCGATCGCCTGACGGACCTTCAGATTGTCGAAGGGCGGGCGGGCGTTGTTCTGGATGAGCATGGTCTCACCCTCGGTGGTGCCGATCAGGATCTTGAAGGCGGGATCGTTGGCAAAGATCGGCAGGGTCGAGGCATCGGTATTGTTGATGCCGTCGATGGCGTGGGTGCGCAGCGCATTCACCCGTGCCGCAGCGTCGGGAATGAAGATGTAGGTGACTTTGGTGAGAGCAGGCTTGGTGCCCCAGTAATCGGCATATTGCTCGAGGGTGAGATCGGCACCCTTCTGCCAGCGCACGAACTTGAACGGACCCGTGCCGACGGGATTGGTGGCGTCGGTCGGCTGGCTCTCGGGCGCAACGATCACCGCATCGCCGCGGCCGATGTTGAACAGGAACAGACCGTCGGGTGCCTTGAGCTTGATGACGACCGTTTTGGGATCGACCGCCGTGACGGACTCGATCCCCGCAAAGAGTGCCCGTTGCGGAACGACGCTGTCGGGCGATGTGATGCGGCCATAGGTGAACACCACATCGTCGGCATCGAAAGTCGTGCCATCGTGGAAGGTCGCGCCTTCGACCAGATGGAACGTGTAGGTGAGCCCGTCGTCGGACACATCCCATGATGCCGCGAGGGCGGGCTGGACGGCGCCGTTCTGGTCGATGCGCGTCAGGCCTTCATAGATGTTCTGGTAGACGACGTCGTCGATCGAGGCGGCGGAGTTGATCGTCGGATCGAGTCCGGTGGGCTCGAGCACCAGTCCGAGTTTCAGGTCCGTTCGCGGAGCAGCGGCGGCAACGCCGGCGAAGCTCAGTGCAAGGGCGAAGGCGGCTGCGGCAGTCCTCAAGGCCATGTTGGCACTCCCTGTTGGCTGGCGCCCTTATAGGGCATCAGAATGAAAAGGGGAGACTTCTTGCGGTCATACTTTCCGACGGGCGCCGAGCTGGGTGCTGAGGATGACCGGCACCACGCCGATGGCAACGATGGCCAGCGCGGGCAGCGCGGCTTCCGCAAACTGCGCTGCGTTCGCCTTTGCGTAAACCAGCGTCGCAAGCGTCTCTACGCCGAGCGGACGCAGCAGCAGCGTGGCCGGCAGCTCCTTGATGATCTCGACGAAAACCAGCGTTCCAGCGGCCACGAGGGCGGGCGCGAGCGTCGGCAAATCGACGCGCAGGAAGAGATCGAGTCCGCGTGAGCCGAGTACGCGTCCGGCATCGAGCATCGAGGGGCCGCGCTTGCCGGCGGCTTCGCCGATGGTGGCATGTGACACGGCGAGGAAGCGGATGGCGTATACGTAAAGCAGTGCCGCTATAGAGCCCGACAGGATGAGGCCGGGCGTCCAGTCGAAGGCCCAGCGGGTGATGCCGTTGATCGCCCGGTCCGCAACGCCGAGCGGTTGCAACAGCCCCAGCGCAAGGACGGTTCCGGGGATGGCATAGCCGAGTGTCGCGACGCGAATGGCGCCGCGCGTCAGCGGCAGCGCGCTGCGGCTGAGGCGGGCCGTGGCGAACCCCACCGCGACCGTGACGAGGGCCCCCGCCAGCGCGAGCCCGATCGTTGTCGCGAGGGGGCCGGCCGTCAAATCGAAGGACTGCACCGTGAGCTGCCGCGATGCGAGGTAAATCAGTTGACCCGCCGGCAGACCGAAGGCCGCGAGAAGGAGGAGCGTGCACGCCGCGACGGCAAGCACCGCGCGTCCACCCGCGAGCCCGATCCGGGCGTCCGCGATCCGGCTGTCGCGCGCGACCGTATGCGCCTCGGCGCGGCGCGCCGCGCGTTCGGCGAGGATCAGCAAAGCGATGACGAGCACGATGGTGACCGCGAGCTGTGCCGCGCCGCCGAAATTCGAGCGGTTGATCCAGGTCGAGTAGATGATTGCCGTGAGGCTGTTAATGCCGAAATACTGGACGGCCCCGAGATCGTTGACGACCTCCATCATGGCCAGCGTGACGCCGACTACCAGCGCGGGGCGGCTGGTGGGCAAAGTGACCGCGAAGAAGGCGCGAAATCCGTTTGCGCCCAGCGCGCGGGCAGCTGCGTGCGCGGCGCCCGACTGCATCAGGAAGAAGGCCCTGCAGGCAGCGTAGACATACGGATAGAGGACGAGACTGAAGACGATCACGGCGCCGGGGAAGCTGCGAATTTCGGGGAACCAGTAGTCCCTGCTCGTCGTCGCGCCGGTCAGCGAGCGCACGAGACCCTGCACGGGGCCGGTGAAGTCGAGCAGCTCGGTGAAGCAATAGGCCGCGAGATAGGTTGGGATCGCGAGCGGCAGCATCAGCGCCCACTCGAAGATGGCGCGTCCGGGGAAATCGTGGTGCGACACGAGCCACGCCGAGACGAGGCCGAGGGCGCCGGCAACGAGCCCGACCGAGGCCATCAGCAGCCCGGTCTCGCGCAGCGAGATGGGCAGCATCGAGGCGCTGAGCCCACCACCCGATTGCGCCGAGAGGGCCGCGAAAGTCAGCCACAGGATGGGGAGGCCCATCAGCAGGGCGAGCAGAAATGCCCAGACCGGCGGAGCGATGCTGCCGCCGGTCCGAAAATTGGCCGTTGCTCTCGCCGCCAGGGCGATGGGCGCCTCCTCAGTTCTGCGGGCCGGCGTTGAACTGCAGTTCGTCCACCATTGCGGCCGCTTCGTCGCGATAGGCCGCGATATCGTTGAACGATACGACCGACGGTGTGAGCGTGCCCCAGCTCAGCGTGAGCTCGGCCGGCTTGACCGAGGGGACCACGGGATATTCGTAGTTCTGGTCCGCATATATCTGCTGGGCCTCGTCCGACAGCAGGAAGGCGATCAGCTTGTTGGCACCCTCGGGGTTGGGTGCGTATTTGGCGATGAAGGCACCCGCTGCGTTGACCTGCGTGCCGTCGCCATTCTCGCTCGTGGGATAGATGATGCGCGAGGCGTTCGCCCATTCCTTCTGGTCGGGCTCGGCCTCGTTGTTGAGCATCACGCCCATGTAATAGGTGTTGGTGATCGACAGATCGCAGGTGCCCGCGAGGATGTTCTTTGGGCCGTCGCGGTCGCCGCCGCCGGGGGGATAAGCGAGATTGTCGCGCACGGCCGTGAGCCATTCGCGGGTCTTGTCCTCGCCCCACAATGCAATGCGGCTCGCGATCAGCCCGATATTGTAGGCATGGTCACCGGCGCGGGTGCAGACGCGGCCCTTCCACTCGGGCTTGGCGATGTCCTCGTAGGTCAGCGCGGTGGCATCGACGCGGTCCTTGCTGACGTAGAACACGCGGGCGCGGAGCGACACGGCGGTCCAGCCGCCCTCGGCGTCGTGGAAGGCGGGCGGGACGCGCGAGAGCGCATCGGTGGTGATCGGCTGGGTGAGCCCGCGATCCTTGGCGCCGACGAGATTGCCGACATCGACGGTGAGCACCACATCGGCCGGCGACAGATCCCCCTCGGCCTCGACGCGCTCGAGCAGCCCGTCGCCGGCGTATAGAACGTTGGTCTTGATGCCGGTCTCGGCCGTGAACCGGTCGAGCAGCGGCTGGATCAGTCCCGGCTCGCGATAGCTATAGACATTGACGACGCCGCTCTGGGCGAAGGCCGGTGCCGCGACGGCGAAAGCCAGGACGGCCACAAGGCTCGCGAAACGGAGGGTGCGGTTCAATTCTGTCTCCTCATGGGGGGCAGGGGCGCCTTGCGGGGCGTTCTGGTTATTCGGATGGACGTTGTCAACATTGGCAGAGGAGCTCTCGCGGCCCGGCGCGAGCGGTAGTTGAGAACGGTTCTAGTAATCTCGTAAATCGCTATATGGACCAATGGCTTGTGCGCACTATCACGGCACCGGCCCGCGACATTCCGTCAACCGCGAATGATGGCGTCGGCGGGGATGGTGAGGGCGAAGAGCGTGCCGGTACTGGGGGTGGGATCAACCGACAGCGAGCAGGCATTGACCGCGAGCAGCGAGCGCGTGAGCGCCAGGCCGACGGTCGAGCGTACGGGCGACAATTGCTCGCCGTCCTTGTCGACGCCATCGCGAAAGACGACGAAGCGTTCGCCGGGATCGCTGTTCGCCTGCGCACCGTCGCGAACGTGAATGTTGATCGATCCATCGTCCTCGCTCTGCGCGGAGAGGATCACGGAGCCGCCGATCGGTGTCTGGTCGATCGCGCTCGCCAGCAGGTTCAGCAGCGCCTGGCCCAGCGAGGACTGGTCGGCGCGGATACGGGGCAACTTCTCCGAGATCGCGCTGCGCACCAGCACGCGCGCGGCGCCCGCCTGCGGCCGCACGCGGATCATGCAGCTTTCGAGCAGCGCCGAAAGATCGACGTCCGAGGGGCGGGGGGCATAGCGGCCCTCGCGCAGCCGCGTGTAGTCGTCGAGCTCGTCGGCGAGCACGGCGATTTCGAGGCCCGCGGTCCGGATATCGCGCGCATATTCGGCAACGCGCTCATTGTGCTCGTGACCGGGTGCCGCCGAGCCAATGAGATCGGCAAAACCGACGATGGTATTGAGCGGGCGCCGAATGCCGCGGCTCAGCCGGCCGAGTATGCCGGAATCGAGGTCATCGTTGGGCTGGGGAGCGGGCGAAGACGTGCGTTTGCGCAGGAAGCCGAAATAGCCGCTGACGATCCCGGCCTGGCCCTCGGCAAACAGCGCAATATCGGCTTCGCCGTTCTCGCTGACGCCGGTGTAAGCCGGGCGCGCCGTCTCGGCGAAGCGGGCCGGCCGTTCGAGGAAGATGCGAAGCGGCTCCATGTCCGGCTTGCCGACGAGCACGGCGAGCGGCTTGCCCACGAGTTCGGGCTCGGTGCGGCCGAGCAGGGCGCGCCCGGGAGCGGACACGAACGTCACGATGCCCGCGCGGTCGGCCGAGATATAGCCCTCGCCCCGTGTCTGGGCGGCGATTTCGGCGAAGGCCCGCACGGCGCCCTCGTGACCCCGCATGGGTTCGGTCGCGCTGGCCGAGAGCATCAATGCGGCGCGGCCCTGCCAGCTCACCGATTGCAGGCGGGCGGTGACATTGAGCGGCGTGCCGTCGCGGCGGACGAGGCGATTTACGGGGCCGGCACTGGCCGAATCTTCGCTCGGAAAGATCGACGCGATGCCGGCGGCGCGCAGGCCTTCGACGCTCTCGTGGCCGAGCAGGTCCGTCAGGGCACGGTTGGCGAACAGCACCTGCTGGTCGCGGAAAACCAGGATCGCGAGCGGCAGCCGGTTGAGCACCAGCGTCTCGGCGTTGAGATTGATGATGCCGGTGGGCGCGGGCGACGCGGCGGGCGCCGAGGTGGCCGCAATGATTTCGGCGACGGCGTCGGCCTTCGGTTCGGTCGCGACGCGATCGGTCAGGATGCGGCCGAGTTCCTCGAAATTGTAGCGCGAGACGCGCTCTGCCGTTTCCGCGTCCGGCGCTTCGTCAACCGCGGCGACGGGAACGGGTTCGGACTCTGGCTCGGGTTCCGGCTTCGGTTCGGCGTCCTGCATCGGCGCGGCCGCGAGGTCAGGCGACTGGTCCGGCTCGGCTGCGGTGGGAACCTCGGCGGATGGCGGCTCGGGGGTGACGATGCTTTCGGCCTCACTCGCCGGACGTGGCGGCAGGGCGCGAAATCCCCGGCCGGTAATGAGCCAGTGGGAACTGGGCTGTGACGGTGCAGGCGGCGTTTCCGCAGCGGGCTCGAGAGGTGCCTCGCTCTCAGGGTCGTCCGCATATTCGATGACCGTTGCGATCAAATCTGGTTCGGCAGGTGTCACCGGGCCATCCTCGGGCACCGTCTCGCCTTCCGCGCTGGGCGGCGCCGCGGGCTGGCCAGCGAATCGCTCATCGGCCTGGGTGAGCGGGGAGTAAAGGTCGGCGTCTTCGGCAAGCCGGTCGAACAGCGACGACAGGGCCCGGGACTCATCAGGGCTGTCCGCGGCCTGTGGCGGCGCCTCCTCCTCCCGTTCCTCGGGCGCGGCGGTGGGCTCGACAGGCTCGAGCCCCATCGGCAACATCGGCTCGGGCATGTCCGCGAGATCCTGCGTCTCGTCAACAGCGCTCGGCGCGTCGGTCTCGACGCCCTCTTCCGCGCGAACGTCGTCGATGGTCGCCGGCTGTGACTCGACAGCGTGGGGCGTCAGGACGAGCATCTCGTCGCCCGGCCCGGCCTTGATCGAAATCGCGTCCGCACCGGCCGGCGCGCCCTCGCCCGTCACCAGCTCATAGGACCATCCGGCGGGAAACAGTGCTTCCGTCATGGCGTCAGGCTGCAGCTCGCCGACCGAGGCGCGAACATCTTCGGCAACCGGATCCACGGCGACCAGAAGGAGTGCGCTTTCGTCGCCATCCAGGGCGAGCGGCGTGCAGGTGCACGTCGTCGCGACCGGCCGTCCGCCCGCGAGGAACTGGACCCGGCTGAGGCTCGACCGGCCCGGCGAACCGAGGCGGATCAGGCGCGCGACCTGGCCCTTGATGGGAACGGGATCGGCCGCCAGCCGGACGCCGGCCTTCTTGAGCTTGCCGTTGAACAATCGCGCGGCGGTGTTCCGCCAAAGCAGGGTGGTGCCGTCATGCGACCACAGCCAGGCCGGCCGCTGGTCGGCCCAGTGCACGAGGATTCTGCGCGCCGCCGGCGATGTGATCCAGTCTGCGTCCACGCGCACGAAATCCCACTGAGGTGTGCCAGATCGGCACAGACCGCACCCAAGACTTAATCTTGTCCTAATTATAGCCCGGTACCGGAACGGTCCAGATTTGCTGGCGTTTCGGGCCGGCCCAAACGTATTTGTGGTTAAATCCGGACGCACCGGCCATGCGTCCCTCGGCCCTTGTCACCCCAGCCCGTGCGACGTATAGGTCGCCCCGCAACCACGGCGCCGCCTTAGCTCAGCTGGTTAGAGCACTAGATTGTGGATCTAGGGGTCCCCCGTTCGAACCGGGGAGGCGGTACCATTTTCCCCTTACTGCTGAGGACGGTGAACCTGCCGGCTGGCTGCGTGCCAGGCCCAGGCGAGCCAGGCCACGATCCAAAGGACGACGAGCAGGGCCATGCCGGTGTAACCGAGCATGACGTTGGGGAGGCCGGAGAGCCCCTCTTTGCTCATTTGCGAGGTAAAGGTGCCCCAGCCGAGGAAGGCGGCCAGCACCACGAGGTTGAGCGTGATGAAGCCGGTGCGGCGGGGGTGCCGCCACAGATAGGCGAGGGGGTTGCTCATGCTGCAGCATCCTGCTGTGCCGGGACGGGGTCGATGCCGTAAGTCCAGGCAACTTCCAGCCGGCCCTGATCTTCCACCATCACGTCGGCGTCGTGGCGCATCGACCCCATGAGGTCGGCCATCACGATCGCGCTGCTCACGGCGGCGGGGCGGCTCGCATGACGGGCCAGCGGCATGCCGTCGAGGGCCACCATCCAGTCACCCGCACGCTGGAAGACGAAATATCGCGCCAAGCTGCTCATCGCGCCCCTCCGAGGTTGCCAAACGACAACGCGGGAACGGGCAGTGGAGTTGCCAGCTATTTCGAGACGCGCAGGTTGGAGAGATCTTCGGCGATCGCCTCGAAGGCCTTCTTCAGCGACGCCGAGTCCGAGGCTGTCTTGTACATGCTCTCATTGGTGGCGCACTTCTTTAGCGCTTTGTCGAAGACGCTGTCCTTGGTGATGCCGAAGCCAATGACGTAGAGGAAGATGCCGTACTTCGCCTTTTTGATCTCGGTGCACAACTCGCCCGCCTGGACCAGCGACGAGTTGGTGGCGTTGTTCTTGGTCTGGTTCTTGGCATCGACGTAATCGGCGTCTTTGGACGGTACGCCGTAGTCGTACATCGTGTTGAACTCACCGTCGGTCATCAGGATGATGGCCTTGATGGTATCCTCTTCCAGATAGTCCGCCGGCTTGGGTGTGGGCCACCCGCTGATGTTCTTCGTGAAATCGGGTGAGAGCATGTACCAGGCCCACGCCAGGCCGATATGACCCGCCGTCGACCCCTGGGCCACGAAGCTATCAACGAGAGTAGTCAGATCGGATCGGCTGTCCGTCAGCGGTTGTATTTCCGAGGTCGGACACGCCTCAAGATTGAGGAAGATGGAATTGTAGTATCTTCCGTTGCTCGGCTCGTACTGGATGCCGACGGGCGCGACCTTTGGATCCGTGTCGAGATAGAGGTTTGCGGACGTCGTGCGCTCGACGGCACATTTGCTCGGTGTGAACGTCGTCAGTTTGTTGTTGTCGTTGCTCACGAAGCGATAGTACTCGCACCCATATTTCGTGCAGTAGGCGGTGCCGCCGGTGCCCATGATGTTGGCGGTCAGCGGCGAGACGCCCTTGGGCACGAATGTGGTGTTCGTTTTCTCCGAGACCTCGATGTATTTGTCGTTGAAGTAGCTCGCACCGGCGCCCTTGATCAGGACGATATCGGTGTCGGCGAAATTGTGGTTGCTCGAGGTGGTGATGACGACCTTGCAGGTGGAGTTCGCGCATTTGATCATCTTGCCCGAACTGCTCGTGTAGCTCCCGGAGTACAATGAGCTTTTGACGTTGGTGCCGTTGGCCTTCAGCAGCTTGAACTTGTCGGTTGAGGGCGAGGCGGCGACCTTGTAGATGCCCTCGGCTATCGCGGTGAACCCACCTCCCGCGACACCGCTCACATAGATGTAGTCTCCCGCTGCGAACCCGTGTGAATTCGACGTAACTTCCGCCGGGTCCCCTTTGCTGATCGACGTCATTGTCTTGACGCTTCCGATCACGCCGGTGACGCTGGTGATCGTCTTTCCCTTGGTAACGGGGCCGCGTACCTCGTCGGCGTATTTGCCGACATTGACCCCGTTGGAGTAGGGGGCGATCGCCATTCTCGAATAGGTCGGCTTCTGGTCGGTTTTCACGAGCAGGTTGATCGTGGTCTTGAGGGCGTCCTTGAGGCCGGTAAGGCGGGCGCCCAGCATTGAGTAGGTGATGTCGGCAGCCACCGCCACTTCCAGATTGCTGGAGCTGCTCGTGACCTCCGAGAGCATGCTGGCGCGGATACTGGACAGACCCACCAGCTGCACGAACGATGTCGGAACGACGATGTAGGCTTTGAGCGTGAGCTTGTCGTTGTCGTCGTCGGGAATTGCTTCGTAGACCGACACCTCGATGGAACTGTCCGCGACGCGCTCGGTGAGGAGCGACTGCGCCGCCGCCTTCAAGCTCGCCGCGTCGCCGTTGGACTCGCCGACGCGGTGGGCGAGCGCCAGCGCCGCGGCGTCGAGGCCCGTCTGGGCGCGGGTGCGCGCCTGCTGTACGCGGGTGAAATCGACGACCGCGCCGGACGTCGCAATGAGCACGACCGCCATGACGGCGAACACGACGAGAAAGACGCCGCGCTCGTCCCTGCGGAAGCGTGAGATCAGACCGGTCAGGCGGGTCATCGTGGGGGATTCCCGGAGTTTGCGGGGCCGAGAATGCCGAACATTCCTAACTAAAGGACAATGACTTTCGCTCCAATTTTCACCCGGCCGTAGAGATCGATGACATCGTCATTGATCAGCCGAATGCATCCGGAGCTGACATCGCCGCCGATGGTCCAGGGCTCGTTGGTGCCGTGGATGCGATAAAGCGTGGAGCCGATATAGAGCGCCCGGGCGCCGAGCGGATTGTTCTGGCCGCCGGGCATATAGGCGGGGAGGTCCGGGCGCCGCTGGCGCATTTCGGCCGGCGGGGTCCAGCCCGGCCACTCCGCCTTGCGCGTGATCTTGTGCGTGCCGCTCCACTCAAAACCGTCGCGCGCCGTGCCGATGCCGTAGCGGAGCGCCTTGCCCTTGCCGAGCACGAGATAGAGGAACTTCTGGGACGTGTTGATCACCACCGTGCCGGCGCGTTCCTCGGTGCGGTAGGGCACCACCTGCCGCATGAATTTGGGATCGAGCCGCACTTTCTTGCTGTTGTGCGACCTGAGCTGCAGGAAATGCGCAGGCTTGCCGCTCGTGAGCGTGATGCCCGGGGGCGGCGCGTAGCCGCCAGCCGCGAGTGCGGGAACGATCGAGACAAACGACAAAGAGGCGGCCAGGAACGCGGCCTTCATCCAGCGCGGCATGACAAGTGTCCGTGTGCAGGTTACTGATCGGTAGGCTTACCCAAGACTAGCGCCGGTAGGCCAAATGCGAGGTGAAGCGGCATGGTTAAGTGTTTGCGCCCGCTCATGGTTTCGTGAGGGTAAACGATGGAGCGCTGCGCCTGGGCCGGCACCGATCCCGAGAACGTGCGCTATCACGACGAGGAGTGGGGCCGGCCTGTCGTCGACGACAACCGGCTGTTCGAAAAGCTCTGCCTCGAAGGCTTTCAGTCGGGACTGAGCTGGCTGACGATCCTCAAGAAGCGGCCGCAGTTCCGCAAGCAGTTCAAGAACTTCGATCCAGCGAAGGTCGCGCGGATGAGCGAGGCCGATGTCGAGCGGCTGCTCGAGGATCCCGGCATCATCCGGCATCGCGGCAAGATCGAATCGACCATCAACAATGCGAAGCGCACGCTCGAGCTGCAAAAGGAGTTCGGCAGCCTCGCGGCCTATGTCTGGCAGTTCGAGCCGGCCGCGGGTCCCGTGCCTGAAGGGCGCAGCGTACTGCCGGCGCAGACCGCGGCCTCGATCGCGCTGAGCAAGGATTTGCGCAGGCGCGGCTTCAGCTTCGTGGGGCCGACGACGGCCTATGCGTTCATGCAGTCGATGGGGCTCGTCAACGACCACTACGCCCATTGCGCGTGTCGCGCCCCGTGCGAGGCGGAACGGGCCGCCCTCAAGCGGCCCGTCCGGTCTTCTCAGTAGGGCGGCAGCCCGATATCGCGGCGGATATGGTCGGGCAGGTCCCGCATCGCATGCCGCAGCATGTAGTGTTCCGCGGCGCGTTTGCGTTCACGCCGGTGGCGGCGGAACGCCACGCGCAGCCCGGCTACGGCCAGGGCGGTCAGGCCGCGCTTGGGCGGCGCGGCGATGACGCGCCCCAGATAGGCTTCGGGCGTCGTCCAGTCGACAGACGAACTCATCTCAGCTTCCGGAACGCTCTCACGCTCCGGTTCCCTCAACAGTGACGATGGGTGGTCCGGGCAGGCGCGACCCTCGGCCCGCCCGGCGCTGCGACTATTGGTGGTCCCAGTACCGGCGCTCGCGCTCGAGCGGGGGCAGGCCAATGTCGCGTCGCATGTAGTTGCCCGGAGGCGGCGAGCCTCGCGTCCGCTGCGGCCATTGCGAGAGAATGGCTGCAACCAGCCGGTTGGCGACCGAGCGGTCCCGGCGGGTGATGGAGGGTACGAGGCTGTACGAGGTGTTGGTCAAAGACATCGATCTGTTGCCGGCGCCTGTGCGCACCGGCTCCCTTTGGGTTGGAGTTGGGTTGCTGTTGCGGGGACCGGTGCGGGCGCCGGAGTCAGTGCGACTCAGGCGGGACTCGAACCGGCGGTGGCGTTAGCGGTGGCTGGAAGGGGTGGGGTCGTGCTGGCCGGAGGGCCGGGAGCCGTCAGGCTCGGTGCATTACCCGGTTCGCGACACGGCCACGGGTGCAAGCGGCGACGAAATCAGTCATGTGCTTTGCCTTTCGTGGTCGGGCGTTACGAGGATTGCGCTGATAGTCTCGGCGCGGGTGATCCGCAAGCGGAATCTGCGGCAGCCTGACGCACCTTGCCAATTGTGGCGTTTGCGACACAGGGACGCGCAAGAACCATAAAATCTGGCTCGCCTTGTCTCGTTTTCGCGATTCCGTTAGGAACGGCACGCGTTTGGGACCCCTTCAAAATGGCCGATAGGAATTCGCTCATCGAAGCGCGTTTGCCCCGTGGTTTTGACGACCGGGCCGCGTCCGATATTGCCGCCGTCGACCGCATGATCGGCACCATCCGCAAGGTGTATGAGCGCTACGGCTTCGATCCGGTGGAAACGCCGATGTTCGAGTACACCGAGGCGCTGGGCAAGTTCCTGCCCGACACCGACCGGCCCAATGCGGGCGTGTTCTCGCTGCAGGACGACGACGAGCAGTGGATGAGCCTGCGGTACGATCTCACCGCGCCGCTCGCCCGCTATTTCGCGCAGAACTACGACAGGCTGCCCAAGCCCTATCGCAGCTACCGGCAGGGCTACGTCTTCCGCAACGAAAAGCCCGGCCCCGGCCGCTTCCGCCA
>JBIQKK010000020.1:33475-36602 GCA_044506585.1 Hyphomicrobiales bacterium | reverse complement strand
GCTTCCGCTCGCCCTGTGAAAACTCCCGGCTTGGCCGCGGTCCCGCCTGTGCATTATGCTTCTCGCCCGAACGCTTGGGGGCTGTCGTGACCGAACTCGAACTGGGGCCGATCGGCCAGATCTCACGGTCGGTGCAGGACATCGCGGCCGCGCAGGCCTGGTACCGCGACGTGCTCGGGCTCAAGCACCTCTACACCTTCGGCAACCTCGCCTTCTTCGACTGCGGCGGGACGCGGCTGATGCTGACGGCCGGCGACGAGGTCAAGCAGCAGGACCAGTATATCATCTACTTCAGCGTGCCCGACATTCACGCGGCACATGCCGAGCTCGCGGCGCGCGGGGCGGCGTTCGAAGCCGCGCCGCACATGATCCACAGGCATCCGGACGGCACGGAGGAGTGGATGGCCTTCCTCAAGGACAATGAAGGCCGCTTCATCGGCATCATGTGCCAGGTGCCGCCCAAGGCTTGACCGCAAGCCCGCACCGCGCCTAGCTCAGCGCATGGCCGACATCCTCTCCCTTTCCAAAGCGCGCAAGTCCAGGGCGAAAGCCGAAAAGGAAGCGCTTGCGGCCGAGAACCGCGCGAAGTTCGGCCGGACGAAGGCGGAGAAGGCGGCCGGCAAGGCCCGCACCGCGTTGGCCGAAAAGAGCATCGACGCCCACAGGCGCGAGCCCTAGTCTGGCGTTCCCTCCAACCGGCTTATCCCATGACAACCCTCTCAGATTTCACCGAAACCCGCCTTCTGGGTGGCACGGCGCCGCTGTCCGAGTACGCGGGCAAGGTCGTCCTGATCGTCAACGTCGCGAGCCACTGCGGGAACACCCCGCAATATGAAGGGCTCGAAGCGCTGTACGAGCGCTACGGCAGGGACGGGTTCGTCGTCATGGGCTTTCCGTGCAACCAGTTCGAGGGGCAGGAGCCGGGCACCGCGCAGGAGATCGCGGACTTCTGCACCGGCAATTTCGGCGTGCGCTTTCCCATGTTCGGCAAGATCGAGGTCAACGGGCCGGCCGCCGATCCGCTCTACAAATGGCTGAAGCGCGAGACGCCGGGTTCGGACGACCGCGACATCGAATGGAACTTCGCCAAGTTCCTCGTCGGGCGCGACGGCAAGCCGGTGCGGCGGTTCGGCGACAAGTTTCCGCCGGCCGACATCGCGCCCGAGATCGAAAAGCTGCTCTGACTAGCGGGCGTTCGACGCGAAGACGAGCACCGGCTCTTCCTGCCACAGGCTGGGGAAGTGGGTCTTCAGATCGGCGATTTTCGGCAGATCGAAGAACGACACGTAGCCGGGGTTCACGTTCAGCGTCGTGGCGTTGTCCTGATGATAGTCTTCGGCGACGTAGAAGTTGGTGTAGGGCGTCACTTCGGTGACGATGGCACCGGGATAGACTTTGGCGTCGTCGAGCTGGGCGATATAGGCTCTCGCGACCTCCGCCTGGCTGTCGTTCATCACGAAGAGCGCTGACCGGTAGCTCGGGCCCACATCGTTGCCCTGGCGGTTCAGCGTGGTCGGGTCGGTGGTCACCGAGAAGAAGACCTGCAGGAGCTGGCCGTAGGTCACCTGCGTGGGGTCGAACTCGACCTTGACGGCCTCGGCGTGCCCCGTGGTTTCCATCACGACATCTTCGTAGCTCGGGTTCTCGAGATGGCCGCCCGCGTAGCCGGACACGGCGCTCTTGACGCCCTTGACGTGCTGGAACACCCCCTGCACGCCCCAGAAGCACCCGCCGGCGAAGATCGCGGTCTCGGTTGTCCCCGAGGCCGGGGCGTCCAGCGCGGGAGCGGGAATGACGACAGGCAGCACGCCCTCGGCGTTGGCGGTCGTGTTCCAGATGCCCAGTGCGGCAGCGGCGGCGATCGCTGTGGCTCCGGCAATTTTCGCGAGACGGTCGAACCTCATCTTGCCTCCCCGGGCGCGGCGGCCCTTTGCGTCGCTCGTTATGTCGCCGGTCGGGGGAGAAAATCCAGCGCGGGTTGCGGGGTTGTGATTGTAGCGGATCACTCCGTGAACGCCGTTGAAATGCCGACCGAACCGGCCAGGCCGCCGCGGAACCCCCACGGGCATGAGCCGTTTGCCCCGCATCCATTACAAGCCAAGGAGACCAGCCATGCCCACAGCATCGGGACATACCACTGCCATCCGTGCCTCGCGCGTGATCGGCACCGACGTCAAGGACGTCAACGGCGAGACCATCGGAAAGGTCGAAGACCTGATCCTCGACAAGACCGAGAACGCGATCATGTTCGCCGTGGTCGGTTTCGGCGGCGTGCTGGGGATCGGCGAGAAGTTCCACCCCATCCCCTGGTCCGCCCTGGACTACGAGGAGGAGGACGCCGCCTATGTGGTGCCGTTCACCAAGGAGCAGCTCAAAGCCGCCCCCGCCGACACGATCGGCGAGCTGACGCGGAACGACGGCATGCAGATGCGCGACCGCGCCTACGACTACTACAAGGTCGAGCACTACTGGCATTGAGAGGAAAATCCTCAGGAAACTCCATAAGGCGGCCCACCGATGGCCGCCTTTGGTTGCCCCCGGGCGTGCCGCTGGGCTAAGCGCAGGCGAACGGAGGGGACAATATGCGGATCGTCGTTATCGGAGGCAGCGGTCACGTGGGCACCTATCTGGTGCCGATGCTGGTTGAGGCGGGCCACGAAGTCATCAATGTCAGCCGCGGGCAGGCCGAGCCCTATAAACCGCACGCTGCCTGGTCGGATGTACAGACCGTCACGGCGGATCGCGTCGCCGAGGACCAGGCGGGGACGTTCGGCGCGCGGATCGCGGCGCTCAACGCCGATGCCGTCATCGACATGATCTCGTTCACCCTCGAGAGCACGCAGCAAATCGCCGAAGCCCTGCGGGGCAAGGTCGGGCATTTCCTCCACTGTGGGACGATCTGGGTTTACGGGCACAACAAGGCGGTACCGGCCACCGAGGACGATCCCCACAACAGCTTCGGCGAGTACGGGACGCAGAAGGCGGCCATCGAGACGTGGCTGCTGGAGGAGGCTCGATCCGGCTTTCCGGCGACGGTTTTCAGGCCGGGTCATATCGTCGGGCCCGGCTGGGCGCCGCTCAACCCGGCGGGTCACTTCAACGTGGAGACATTCGCGTCGATCCGGCG
>JBIQKK010000020.1:31000-33375 GCA_044506585.1 Hyphomicrobiales bacterium | reverse complement strand
CCGTGGGCGAGGCCTTCAACGCCGTCTCGCCGCAGGCGCTGAATTTGCGCGGTTACGCCGAGGAGATGTACCTGTTCTTCGGCCACGAGCCGCGTCTCTCCTATCTCCCGTTCGAGGAGTGGAGCCGCACGCAACCCGCCGAGGACGCCAGGGCCACGTGGGAGCACATCATCCGCAGTCCCGCGCACTCGATCGAAAAAGCCCGGACGCGCCTCGGTTACGCGCCCAAATGGTCGAGCCTCGAGGCCGTCAAGGAGGCGGTTGCCTGGCTCATCGAGAATGGCCGCATCCGATAGGGCAACGAACCCCCTTCCGTTCCCCGGCCGACGGCACTAGGAAGGGCCGTTTTTCGCACGATTCAAGGATGCAGCATGTCTTCGATCATCGACGTCACCGGCCGGCAGGTCTTCGATAGCCGCGGCAACCCCACGGTCGAGGTCGATGTCGTGCTGGACGACGGCAGCTTTGGCCGCGCCATCGTACCCTCCGGCGCCTCGACCGGGGCCCACGAAGCTGTCGAACTGCGCGACGGCGGCAAGGCCTTCCTGGGCAAGGGGGTCACCAAGGCCGTCGACTTCGTGAACACCGAAATCTACGCCGAGATCGAGGGGCTCGACGCGCTCGACCAGATTTCCGTCGACCGGGCGATGATCGAACTGGATGGCACGCCCAACAAGGGCCGGCTGGGGGCAAATGCGATCCTGGGCGTGTCGCTGGCGGTAGCGAAGGCGGCGGCGGAATCGAGCGAGCTGCCGCTCTACAAATATCTGGGCGGGCCGAACGCCCACATCCTGCCGGTGCCGATGATGAACATCATCAATGGCGGCGCGCATGCCGACAATCCCATCGACATGCAGGAGTTCATGATCCTGCCGGTCGGTGCGGAGAGCATGGCGCATGCGGTGCAGATCGGCGCCGAGGTGTTCCACACACTCAAGAAGGCGCTGCACAAGGACGGCCACAACACCGCCGTGGGCGACGAGGGTGGTTTCGCCCCGAACCTCAAGTCTGCCGAAGCAGCGCTCGACTACATCGTCCAAGCCATCTCTGCGGCGGGATATGAGCCAGGCAAGGACGTCTATCTGGGCCTCGACTGCGCCTCGACCGAGTACTTCAAGAGCGGCAAGTACGAGATGCAAGGCGAGGGGAAATCGCTGAGCTCAGCCGACAATGTGGCCTTTCTCGCCGGCCTCGTAGATCGCTTCCCCATCATCACGATCGAAGACGGCATGGCCGAGGACGATTGGGAAGGCTGGAAGGCCTTGACCGAGACGCTGGGCGGAAAAGTCCAGCTCGTCGGCGACGACCTGTTCGTCACCAACACCGAGCGCCTGCGTTCGGGGATCAAGATGGGCGTCGCCAATTCGATCCTGGTCAAGGTGAACCAGATCGGCACGCTGACCGAAACGCTCGACGCAGTGGACATGGCACACCGGGCGGGCATGACTTCCGTGATGTCGCACCGCTCGGGCGAGACCGAGGATGCAACCATCGCGGACCTCGCGGTCGCGTGCGGCTGCGGGCAGATCAAGACAGGATCCCTGAGCCGGTCGGACCGCATCGCCAAGTACAACCAGCTCATCCGGATCGAGGAGATGCTGGGCTCGGCTGCCAAATACGCCGGGCGCGCCGCGTTCAAGGCGCTTGCGTCGTAGAAACCGATGGAACCCCTAACAGCGCTTCCCATCGCCATCGAAGGGGAGTGGAGGCCTGTCTCGCAGGTTGGGAGTTTGCTGTGGGAGGGAACCGCGACCGCCGAGGAGCCGATCACTGCTCTGGCGTTGGCCGAGGGTCCAGACGGCAAAATTCTCTGGGGTCGTGGAGTGCGAGGAAAAACTCGAGCTCTGCCCGTCAGCTTCCGGGTATTCCCATTGAACGAGAAGCCGGCCGTGTCCGTGTTTGCTCTGAATGTCGGCGGAGGAGGGGTCACTTTGAGCGCCACCCTAACCAGTGCCTCTCCCTTCCAGTTTTCACTGCTGCACGCGCAAACGGGCACTCCAGCCTGGCTTGCCCGCATCCGTACAGCGGGCAAGGTCCGTTTGGGGTCACTGTTCGTTGCCGAGGCGGTACGCGCTCTGCGCGCAACCACCTTTGGCACCTGAGCGCAGGCAAGAACGCCGCCACAGACGCACTGACCGCGGCCCTCAATTATGGAAGCAGCGGAAGCTTCTGAGTATTCGCGCGCGAGGTAGGGTGGCTTAACCGCGGCTCAACCACCACGGGGTAGGGTGGGGTCATGTCCACCCGCCTTCGCCGCCCTTCGATCTGGCGCCAGCTCCTGGTGACCGCCGCGCTGGTCGCGTTCCAGGGCTATCTGGGGTGGAATGCCATCGGCGGAAATTTCGGCACTGAAAGCCACAAGGCGATGGAAGCCG
>JBIQKK010000020.1:20983-30900 GCA_044506585.1 Hyphomicrobiales bacterium | reverse complement strand
TGGAATGCCATCGGCGGAAATTTCGGCACTGAAAGCCACAAGGCGATGGAAGCCGACATCGTCGATCTCAAGGTGAAATCGGCGGCCCTGCAAGCCGAGATCGATGCCTATCGGCACAAGGTCGATCTGTTCGACCCCAAGAAGCTCGATCCGGATATCTTGACGGAACGCGCGAGGGCGCTGCTGTCGATGGCGCAGATCGGCGACGTCGTGGTAATGGTCGATCCGCGCACTGGTGAACCGATTCACAGTTTACAAGCATCATCAACCGAAAATCAGGCAATGCCAAAAATCGAAGTTGGCATAGACTGATAGGCCACTTGTCTCATCTATAGGCTGCGTTATCGCGCGGTCGTAACTTGCGCTAGCATCGCTCATGGTGGCGTACTGGCCAACCGATGCGGTCTTCCCGGAGAAGAATTATGGCGCGCAAGCCTGCGGCGAAAGCCGACAAATCCGCCTCCCTTCCCAATGCCCCCCAGTTCAGCAAGGAAGACGAATTCAAAGCCTTCCGCGACATGCTCCTGATCAGGCGCTTCGAAGAGAAGGCCGGACAGATGTATGGGATGGGCCTGATTGGTGGCTTTTGCCACCTGTATATCGGCCAGGAAGCAGTGGTCACCGGCATCACCATGGCGGCCGAAAAAGGCGACGCGCAAATCACCGGCTATCGCGACCACGGCCACATGCTGGTCATGGGCCTCGACCCCAAAGCGGTGATGGCCGAGCTGACCGGTCGGCAGGGCGGCTTGTCCAAGGGCAAGGGTGGCTCGATGCACATGTTCTCCAAGGAGCATCGCTTCTATGGCGGCAATGGCATTGTCGGCGCGCAGGTGTCGCTGGGGACCGGGCTCGCTTTCGCGGCGAAATACCGGGGCGAAAAGAGCGTCTCGATTACCTATTTCGGAGACGGCGCCGCAAATCAGGGCCAGGTCTATGAGAGCTTCAACATGGCCAAGCTCTGGAACCTGCCGGTGCTCTACATCATCGAGAACAATCGCTACGCGATGGGTACCTCGGTCGAGCGGGCGACGGCGCAGCAGGATTTCTCCAGGCGTGGCCTGAGCTTCAACATCGACGGTGAGCAGGTAGACGGCATGGACGTCCGCCTCGTTCACGACGCAGCACGGCGGGCCATAGAACGTGTCCGTGGGGGTGGCGGTCCCTACATCCTCGAGATGATGACCTATCGCTATCGCGGTCACTCGATGTCGGATCCTGCCAAGTATCGGAGCAAGGACGAAGTGACCACGATGCGTGCCGAGCGCGATCCCATCGAGCAGGTGAGGAGCCGCATTCTGGAAAAGCGTTTTGGCACCGAGGAGACGCTGAAGCAGATCGAAACCGAGGTCCGCGCGATCGTCACCGAGGCGGCCGACTTCGCCACGGCGGATGCCGAGCCCGCGACGTCGGAGCTCTACACGGACGTCTACGCAGCATAGGTGCCGGCGATGAGCGCGACGTGCCGCGGGGAGCATAGCAATGAGCGACATACCGATTTGGTCGGTGTGGCTTCTGGCGCTGGTGGTTGTCGGACTGGTCGTCTGGTACTTTTGGCACACGGCCGGATTGCTGCTCGCGCTGTCGCGGCGCCTGGTGGTCGCAATCCAGCATTGGCCGGAAACTCGGCGTCAGCTGGCAGAGGCGGAGGCGCAGGCCGGAGGGCGACATCCCCTCTGGCTCCGCACGGTTCGCTTCAGTCTCATTGCTACGATGGTCGCGCTCTGCGCTCTGCTTGTCTGGCGCAAGTTCGGTGGAGCGTGAGGTCATGATCAGCGCGCTTATCGGAGTGCTTGGGCTGTTCGGCCTGCTGGCCTGGGGGCTCGCGGTTTTCTCCGCGATCCAGATCGTCCGGCTTACGCCCATAGGGCAGCGTCTGCGCACCTATGGGCAACTCGGCTGGTGGCAGTTCGACGCCATCCGCGCGACGGTAGGACCGCGGGCCGACTCCCACATCCGGACCTATCGGCGTGCCTTCGTCGCCTTCATCGTCTGTGTGCTCGCCTCGATCGCAGTGGGCGGGCTGTTGAGCGTCACCGCTCAGAACTGAGTTTCAGGGAACCACAAGATGCCCAACATTCTGATGCCCGCGCTGTCGCCGACCATGGAGGAAGGCAAGCTCAGTAAGTGGTTGGTGAAGGTCGGCGATACGGTAAAGCCGGGAGACGTCCTCGCGGAAATCGAGACCGACAAGGCGACGATGGAGGTCGAGAGCGTCGACAGCGGCGAGGTCAAGGAGCTGTTGGTGGCGGAGGGCACCGAGGGCGTGAAGGTGAATACGCCCATCGCCGTTGTGCTCGATGAGGGAGAAAGCGCGCCGGCTCCTGCTGCCAGGGGGAATGTCGAGAGTTCCAACGGCGCCAAGGAATCCGAAAAGCCAGGGCCGGACGTCGGGGCAGAGCCTGCCTCGATGCCGCAGGTCACCGAGACCAAGGCGCCTGCACAGCCCAAATTCGAGGCGGCCGCCGATCCCGATCTGCCCGCGGGCGTCGAAATGGTGGAGATGACCGTCCGGCAGGCGCTGAACGAGGCGATGGCCGAAGAGATGCGCCGCGACAAGGACGTTTTCGTCATGGGCGAGGAGGTCGCCGAGTACCAGGGCGCCTATAAGGTGACCCAGGGCCTGTTGCAGGAGTTCGGCGCCCAGCGCGTCGTCGACACCCCGATCACCGAGCACGGCTTTGCCGGTGTCGGCGTGGGGGCCGCCTTTGCGGGGTTGCGCCCGATCGTCGAGTTCATGACGTGGAACTTCGCCATGCAGGCGATCGACCAGGTCATCAATTCGGCGGCCAAGCAGCTCTACATGTCTGGCGGGCAGGTGTCCGCGCCGATCGTCTTCCGCGGTCCCAACGGAGCGGCGGCGCGCGTGGGTGCGCAGCACAGTCAGGATTTCTCGGCGTGGTACAGCCACGTGCCTGGCCTCTACGTCGTCGCGCCATTCAGCGCGGCCGACGCCAAGGGGCTGCTGAAAGCGGCGATCCGCTCCAACACTCCGGTGATCTTCCTCGAGAACGAGATTCTATATGGATCGACCGGGCTGGTGCCCAAGGTCGATGACTATGTGCTCCCCATCGGCAAGGCGCGCATCGCGCGGCCGGGCAAGGACGTCACCATCGTCAGCTTCTCGATGGGCATGCGCTATGCAACGCAGGCGACCGAGAAACTCGTGGCAGCCGGAGTGGACGTCGAGCTCATCGATCTGCGCACGCTGCGGCCAATGGACAGCGGGACGGTCATCGAGAGCGTCAAGAAGACCGGGCGCCTCGTGACGGTGGAGGAGGGCTGGCCTCAGGGCGGTATCGGCGCCGAACTCGCCGCGCGCGTGGTCGCCGAGGCGTTCGACTATCTCGACGCGCCACCCACGCGAGTTACGGGTAAGGACGTGCCGATGCCTTATGCCGCCAACCTCGAGAAGCTGGCGCTCCCCAGCGTCGATGACGTGATCGCGGCGGTGAACGCCGTAACGTACCGGAGCTGACGCCATGAGCATCAACATCACCATGCCGGCGCTCTCTCCGACGATGGAAGAGGGCAAGCTCGCCAAGTGGCACGTCAAGGAGGGCGACACGGTTTCGGCCGGTGACGTCATCGCCGAGATCGAGACGGACAAGGCAACAATGGAAGTCGAGGCCGTCGATGAGGGCAAGATCGGCAAGATCGTCGTTCCAGAGGGAACGGATAATGTGAAGGTCAACGCCGTGATCGCGGTGATCCTCACCGAAGGCGAAACCGAGGTGGCTGACGCGCCGCCCGCGCCCGCAAAGGCGAGCGAGGCACCCAAGCCTGCTGCAGCCCCGGCACCTGCTCCCGCCGGAGCGTCGATGCGCGAGAGTACCGCCACACAGATTGCCACTGGATCGGCTGTCGCGGCGTCCGCGTCGAAGGCGGCCTCGGCGGGCAGCAACGCGCCCCGCGTCTTCGCCTCGCCGCTCGCCCGGCGGCTCGCAAAGGAAGCGGGCATCGACGTCGCGGCCATTAACGGAAGCGGGCCGCACGGGCGCGTGGTGAAGGCGGACGTCGAGGCGGTGAAATCGGGCAAGGCACAGCTCAAGGCCGCGCCGGCTTCGGCGGGTGCGGGCGCCATGGCCGGCGGCATGACCAAGCAGCAGGTGATGGCGCTCTACGAGGAGGGCAGCTACGAGATCGTGCCCAATGACGGGATGCGCAAGACCGTCGCGGCGCGGCTGACGGAAGCCAAGCAGACTGTCCCGCACTTCTACCTGACGCTCGACTGCAACATCGACGCGCTGATGGCAGCGCGCGAACAGATCAATTCCGCCGCGCCAATGGAAGACGGCAAGCCTGCCTATAAGCTCTCAGTCAACGACTTCGTCATCAAGGCCTGGGCGCTGGCTCTGCAGAAGGTGCCGAAAGCCAACGCAACCTGGGCGGTGGATTCAATTCTTTATCACAAGAGATCGGACGTTGCCGTAGCCGTTGCCGTGCCCGGAGGATTGTTCACGCCGGTGGTGCGGTCCGCGGACACCAAGACGCTGCGGCAGATTTCGGACGACGTGAAGGATCTGGCTGCTCGTGCGCGCAACAAGAAGCTCGCACCACACGAGTACCAGGGCGGTTCGTCGGCCGTGTCCAACCTGGGCATGTACGGGATCAAGGAGTTCGATGCGGTGATCAATCCGCCGCACGGCACCATCCTCGCGGTGGGTGCCGGCGAGGAGCGCGTCTACGCCGACAAGGGCCAGGTCAAAATCGGACAGTTCATGACGGTCACGGTCAGCTGCGATCACCGTTCCGTCGACGGCGCGCTGGGTGCCGAACTGCTCGCGGCGTTCAAGGCATTGATCGAAACGCCAGTGATGATGCTGGCCTGACGCCGATGAAGACCATCCTCGCCTATGGCGACAGCATCACCTACGGCTCCAGCCCCATCATCGGCGGGCCCCGGCATGCCTATGAAGACCGCTGGCCCAGTGTTCTCGAGGCGGGGCTCGAGGGGCACGCGCGGGTGATTGCCGAAGGGCTCGGCGGCCGCACCACGGCGCATGATGACTGGTACGCCGATGCCGATCGCAACGGCGCGCGCGTCCTGCCCACGCTGCTCGCGAGCCACAAGCCGCTCGACATGGTGATCATCATGCTGGGCACCAATGATCTCAAACCCTTCCTTGGGCGGACGGCACTCGAAGCCTCGTTCGGCATCAGGCGGCTGGTCCAGATCGTGCGCGGCCACTTCGCCCAGCAGGGCGAGTCCGAGCCGAAGATGGTCATCGTCGCTCCGCCGCATCTGAGTAAGACGAGCGTCCATCCGGAAATGATGGATCACTTCGGTCAGGACGCTGCGATCGAGCAAAGCAAGCTCTTCGCCACCTACTACAAGCGCCGCGCCGAGGAATACGGCACGGCATTCTTCGATGCCTCGACCGTCGCAAAGCCGGACCCGGCAGACGGCGTGCATCTCGATGCCAGGAACACGCGCGCAATCGGCGAGGGGCTCGTGCCGCTCGTCAAGTCGCTGCTCGGAATTTAGGAGGCCCAGATGGCCGACATGTACGACGTACTCATCATCGGCGGCGGCCCGGGCGGCTATGTTGCGGCCATCCGGGCGGCGCAGCTGGGACTCAAGACGGCGGTCGTCGAGCGCGAGCATCTCGCCGGCATCTGCTCCAACTGGGGGTGCATCCCCACCAAGGCACTCCTGCGTTCGGCCGAGATTTACGGGCATATGACGCACGCCAAGGATTACGGACTGACGGCCGAGAAATTCGGCTTCGATCTCGATGGCGTGGTGAAACGCTCGCGCGCCATCGCGGCGCAGATGAACAACGGCGTCCAGTTCCTGATGAAGAAGAACAAGGTGGACGTGATCTGGGGCGAAGCCGTCCTGACCTCGGCCAACGAGGTCAAGGTCGAACCCACCAGGAAGAAGATCGTCGAACCCCAGGTGCCTCCGCCCAAGAACGCGCTTGGCGCGGGCATCTACAAGGCCAAGAACATCATCGTTGCGACGGGCGCGCGGCCGCGCGTGCTGCCCGGCATCGAGCCCGATGGGGATCGTATCTGGACCTATTTCGAGGCGATGATGCCCGCTTCCATGCCCAAATCGCTGGTGGTGATGGGCTCTGGAGCGATCGGGATGGAATTCGCGTCCTTCTACCGTTCGCTGGGAGCGGAGGTGACCATCATCGAGCTCCTGCCACAGATCCTGCCGGTTGAGGATGCGGAGATCGCCGCTCAGGTGAAGAAGCGCTTCGAAAAGCGCGGCATCACCTTCATGACCGAAGCCAAGGTCACCAAGGTCGACAAAACCAAGGCCGGCATCGTCGCTCATGTCGAACTCAAGGACGGCAGCAAGCAGACGGTCGCCGGAGACCGCCTGATCTCGGCGGTCGGTGTCCAGTGCAACAGCGAAAATCTCGGACTCGAAAAGGTGGGCGTGAAGATCGATCGCGGGGCGATCGTCGTTGACGACCATGGCCGCACGAACGTGCCCGGGGTCTGGGCCATCGGCGATGTCGCCGGTCCTCCGATGCTGGCGCACAAGGCCGAGCACGAGGGCGTGATCGCCGTCGAAACCATCGCCGGTCTCAAGGTTCACGGGCTCGACAAGCGCCGCATCCCCGGCTGCACCTATTGCGAGCCGCAGGTCGCGAGCGTGGGGCTGACCGAAGCGAAGGCCAGGGAATCCGGGCGGGACATCAAGGTCGGGCGGTTCCCGTTCATCGGAAATGGCAAGGCAATCGCCCTCGGCGAGCCGGATGGTATGGTTAAGACAATCTTCGACGCCAAAACCGGGGAATTGCTGGGCGCCCATATGGTGGGCGCCGAAGTCACCGAGCTGATCGAGGGGTTCGTCGTGGCCATGAACCTTGAGACGACCGAGGAAGAACTGATGCACACGATCTTCCCGCACCCCACCCTCAGCGAGATGATGAAGGAAAGCGTGCTCGCGGCCTACGGGCGGGCGCTCAACGTCTAGGGAAGGCGGCAGCCGTTCAGAAATGGGGCATCCATCTGACAATCCACGCGTTCTACCGATCTCACACCGAAACAAGGAGAGATCAAATGGTAGGTGTCGGTTGGATTCTGGCCATCATTCTGGGCGGCCTCGCAGGCTGGATTGCCGAGAAGGTCATGCACTCGAATATGGGCCTGCTGATGAACATCGTGCTGGGTATTGTCGGCGCGGTGCTGGGCAATTTCCTGCTCACGCTCATCTTCGGGGCCACGGCGGGCGGCATTATCGGCCAGCTGATCGTGGCAATCGTCGGTGCCTGCATCGTGATCGCGATCGCACGGGCGATTACCGGCGGACGTCACGGCGTCGCCTGATCCCGGTGAACTTTGCCAAAGGGCGCTCCGGCCGTGGGGCCGGCGCGCCCTTCGTTATGTCTGCGTGGCTTGCAACCGAGCTGTTCAGGATCGATATCTGGTCCGGGCATCGTCGAGGTGAGACATGAGACTGCCGGAACGGCAGATGGGCGGAGGTCCTATCGTGAACGACAATAATCTGCGTTCGATCATCATGTTCGCGGCGATCGGGCTGATCGCTGGATGGCTGGCCAGCCTTATCGTTGGCGGCGGGGGACTGCTGACCTATCTCATCAGCGGCGTGCTGGGCGCCTTTGTGGGCGGCTACCTGTTCAGCGCTCTCAAAATTAACCTGCCGATCCGCAACATCTGGCTGAGCCAGATCGTCACCGCGACCGTGGGCGCCATCATCGTCGTCATCGTCGCGCGCCTCATCGCAGGCTAGGGGGTCGATTGGTCACTCTGCTCGAAGGTCGCATCCGGCACCCCGAAAAGGCTCACAAGCCCGACTCCGAGGTCCTGCGCAAGCCCGACTGGATCCGGGTGAGGGCGCCCGGTTCACCCGTCTATCGCGAGACCCAGCAGATCGTCCGGGACAACAACCTGGTGACGGTCTGCGAGGAGGCCGGCTGTCCCAACATCGGGGAGTGCTGGAGCAAGAAGCACGCGACCATGATGATCATGGGCGAGATCTGCACGCGCGCCTGCGCCTTCTGCAACGTCGCGACCGGTATCCCGACGGCCCTCGATCCGCATGAGCCGGAGAACGTCGCCAACGCGGTCGAAAAGCTGGGCCTCCACCATGTCGTCATCACCTCGGTGGATCGCGACGATCTGGCCGACGGCGGCGCCGAGCATTTCGCCCGGGTCATTCGTGCGATCAGGGGACGGACGCCGGGCACCACCATTGAGGTGCTGACCCCCGACTTCCTTCGTAAGGAAGGCGCGCTCGAGATTGTCGTCGCTGCCAAGCCCGATGTCTTCAACCACAATCTCGAAACGGTACCCAGCAAGTACCTGAAGGTACGTCCGGGTGCGCGCTACTTCCACTCCATCCGCCTGTTGCAGCGGGTCAAGGAACTGGACCCCACGATGTTCACCAAGTCGGGCATCATGGTGGGGCTGGGCGAGGAGCGGAACGAGGTTCTCCAGCTGATGGACGACCTTCGCTCGGCGGATGTGGACTTCCTCACCATCGGGCAGTACCTGCAGCCGTCGCGAAAGCATCATCCGGTCATGCGCTTTGTGCCACCGGACGAGTTCGCCTCCTATGCGACCATCGCCAAGACGAAGGGCTTTCTGCTGGTTTCATCGAGCCCGCTAACGCGCTCGTCGCATCACGCCGGCGAGGATTTTGCGGCGCTCAAGGCGGCCCGGCTCGCCAAGCAGGCTCATGCCTGACCTGTTCTTCGAGCGGCACGTGCCGCACCTGCCGCAGCGCATGTTCGACCTCGTCAGCGACCTCGAGGATTACCCGCGCTTTCTGCCCAATGTCCGCGACATGCAGGTCAAGCGGGACGATGGTGCCCGGGGCGATGTCCGTTACGCACGGATGACCCTGAAGTTTGGGCCGGTGACGCAGGCCTACACGAGCCGGGTTGAGGCCGACGCCACGGCGCGCACAATCACTGCGAAGGCGGTCGATGGGCCCTTCGCGTACCTCGACAGCAAGTGGTCGTTCGAACCGGAGGGCGAGGGCACGCGGGTGCGGTTCGACATCGATTTCAAGATTTCCAACCCGCTGATTGCTTCGGTCGCCGAGCCGGCCTTTGCGGCCAAGCAGGACGAGATCATGGACGCGTTCGTCGAAGAGGCGGATCGCCGATTCGGTTAGCGTCTGGTCGCGCCGAGCCCCTCCAGCACCAGCCCGAGGGCGGCCTTAACGGTCTCCTCACGGATTCGCTCGCGGCCGAGGTCGCCGAAGCGTCTTTCGAGATGAAGCGTCCTGGTGGCGTCGGTATAAGCGAAATGCACGAGGCCGACCGGTTTCTCCGCGCTGCCACCGCCTGGCCCTGCAATGCCGGTCACGGCGATCGACACGGCGGCTCCGCTGGCCTTGCGCGCGCCTTCGGCCATGGCCCGCGCAACGGCTTCCGACACGGCACCATGCTGCGCGATGAGACCGGGGTCGACACCGATCATTCCGGCCTTTGCCTCGTTGGCATAGCTGACATAGCCGCCGAAAACGGCCTCGGACGAGCCGGGAATTTCGGTGAGCGCGCCGGCGATGAGCCCACCCGTGCAGCTTTCGGCGGTTACGATCATCTGCCCGCGCGTCACGAGGGCATCGTTAACGGCCCGAGCGAGCGCGACGATCTCGGGCGCAAACATCACGCCTCCCGCGGCAGTTCGACGGTCGCTGTCGCCATCGCGACGATACCCTCGCCCCGCCCGATGAATCCGAGTTGCTCGGACGTCGTCGCCTTGATGGCGACGCGGTCCGGTCCGATCGCGCAGGCCTCGGCGATGACGGCCTTCATCGCGGGTGCGTGGGGCAGGATCTTGGGCGCCTCACACACGATGGTCACGTCGACATTGACGATCCGACCACCGCGCTCGGAAACCAGCCCCGCGGCGTGTTCGAGGAAAATGCGCGATGCGGCACCGCGCCATTGCGGGTCCGACGGCGGGAAGTGCGCCCCGATATC
>JBIQKK010000020.1:0-20883 GCA_044506585.1 Hyphomicrobiales bacterium | reverse complement strand
GCGATGCGGCACCGCGCCATTGCGGGTCCGACGGCGGGAAGTGCGCCCCGATATCCCCCTCGCCGATGGCGCCATAGATCGCGTCCGTCAGGGCGTGGAGAGCTGCGTCCGCATCGGAATGACCCTTCAGCGCGGCCGTGTGAGGGATGCGAACGCCTCCGAGCCACACCGCATCGCCCGGCTCGAAGGGGTGGACATCAAAGCCCGAGCCGGTGCGGGTTTCCATGGCAATGCCTCCCAATAGGCGCTCCGCGCGCTCGAAGTCTTCAGCATGGGTGAGTTTGAGATTGCGGGACGAGCCCTTGGTGAGCGTCACTTCGATTCCTGCCCATTCGGCGATGGCGGCATCGTCTGTGAACTCCTCAGGCTCGGACGCGGCCCGGCGATGCGCGTCGAGGATAAGGGGATAAGCGAACCCTTGGGGGGTCTGCGCCGCGAACAGCGTGCGCCGGTCCGCTGTGCCCTCGGCTCGCCTTCCGTCCGAGGATCGCTTGATCGTGTCCGTTACGGGCAAGACGGGCAGGGCGGCCTCTCCCAAGGCAGCGACGACGCTCGAGATCGTCATGTCGTCGACCAAGGGACGGGCGGCGTCATGTATCAGCACAAGATCGGGCGCGTGGGCG
Source organism: Hyphomicrobiales bacterium (assembly GCA_044506585.1). Taxonomy (GTDB): domain Bacteria; phylum Pseudomonadota; class Alphaproteobacteria; order Rhizobiales; family Devosiaceae; genus Devosia_A. Next base: position 20,260 of record JBIQKK010000020.1, on the reverse strand, counting down.
GCGAGGGTCTCCAGTCCCGCGAGCACAGAGCCCTGGCGCGTCGCCGCACCGCCGACTGCCGGGAGCAGCTTGGGGTTCTCAAGCCCCATCGCCGCGTAACGGTCGCCATGGGCAGGATTGATGACGGGCAGCACCAAGGACACGTCGTCTCGTGCCAGGAACGCCTCCAGCGCGCGGGCAAGCACGGGGCGTCCGGCGAGCGTGCGGTATTGCTTGGGACTCCCCCCCACGCGCTCACCCGCGCCGGCGGCAACGACGATGACAGCGATGGTTTTGTGGGCAGCCATCCGAACGCTCTAGCCGGGCAATTGCGGAGCGACAAGCCGCGCTTTCGGGAGTTGCGCGACGGGCGAATTTGACTATTGTTCGCGCACTTCTTCAATCTGCGTAAAAGTGGTGCACTGGTGCAAGGGACTGCCTGCGGCTTGAGCATTGGCGGGCAGGCGATCCGTAGCCGGGCGTTCCTGGCGCCCATGGCCGGCATCACCGACCGGCCGATGCGGCGGATTGCTGCCCGCTACGGCGCGGGCCTGGTCGTTTCCGAGATGATCGCGAGCGCGGCGCTCACGACGGGCCATCGCGACATGGTCCGCAAGCTCTCGCCCTCGCCCGGTCTCCCGCACATGGTGCAGCTCGCGGGCTGCGAAGTGGAATGGATGGCGCGCGCGGCGCGGATCGCCGAGGACGCGGGGGCCGACATCATCGACATCAATTTCGGATGCCCCGCCAAGCGTGTGACCAATGGCTTCGCTGGCTCGGCACTGATGCGCGTCCCCCACCTCGCTCAATCCCTGGTGGAAGCGGTCGTCGGGGCCACGTCCAGGCCGGTCACAGTGAAGATGCGGCTCGGGTGGGACGACGACAATCTGAACGCCGCCGATATTGCGCGCCGCGCGGTCGATGCAGGCGCGCAGATGATCACCGTTCACGGACGGACGCGGCAGCAGTTCTACAAGGGCGAGGCGCGCTGGGCACCGGTGAGGGAGGTGGTCGAGGCTGTCACCGTTCCGGTCGTCGTCAATGGCGACATCGTCGACCTTGCAACCGCACAGGAGGCGTTGCGGCTTTCGGGAGCGGCGGCAGTGATGATCGGCCGGGGTGCCCAGGGCCAGCCCTGGGTGGTGGGCCAGATTGCGTCAGGGCTCGCGGGGGCAGCGGCCCCGTCCGCGCCGGCGGGCTCCGACCTGATCGCGGTCGTCATGGAGCACTACGAGGGTGTGCTCGTTGAATATGGCGCTGAAGTCGGCATACGAGCCGCGCGCAAACACCTCGACTGGTACCTCGAAGCGGCGGGCATCGACATCGACAAGTCCGTTCGGAAGCTAATGCTTGAGTCGCAAAATCCAGAAGAAGTCATTGGAATGATTGAAACCGTCTTCAGCGGTGACATGCGGGAGGCGGCATGAGCGAGAGCGTCGGACAAGGGCTGTCGACGGCGGTTCTCCAGGCCCTGCCGCAGCCAGTAATCGTTGTGGACGAGGAGCGGACGGTCGTCTTCGTGAACTATGCCGCCGAGACCTTTTTTGGGGCATCCCTCAGCGTCCTGAGCCGTCAGCGGCTGGATGATCTCATTGCCTTCGGGTCGCCCATCATCACTCTGGCCCAGGCTGTCGCCGACCGGCGGGCGCCGATGACCGAATACCGCGTCCGTGTCGGTTCGGCGCGGTTCGGCGATGCTGCCGACGACCGGATCGTCGACGTGTTCGCCAGCCCGATTTCGGACATGGACGCGCGTGTGGCGCTACTGTTCCAGGAACGCACGATGGCGGACAAGATCGATCGCCAGTTGGTGAGCCGGGGTGCCGCGCGTTCGGTGACGGGGCTTGCGTCCATGCTCGCGCACGAAATCAAGAATCCGCTGTCTGGCATTCGCGGCGCTGCGCAACTCCTTGAGCAGTCCGTGACACCCGAGGAGGTCCCGCTGGCGCGCCTGGTGCGCGAGGAGGTCGATCGGATCGTCGATCTCATCGACCGGGTGGAGGTGTTCGGGGACGACCGTCCGATCGAGCGTGAGCCGATCAATATCCACGTGGTGCTCGACCGGGTGAAGCTGCTCGCCAAGAGCGGCGTGGCGCGAAGCGTGACCTTTTCCGAGGACTACGACCCTTCGCTTCCTCCGGTTTATGGCAATCGTGATCAGCTCATTCAGGTGTTCCTGAACCTCGTGAAGAACGCCGCGGAAGCGCTCGAGCGCCTTCCCAATGCCGAAATCCGCATCTCGACGGCTTTCCGGCCGGGTATCCGCATTGCGGTACAAGGCGTCAGCCAGCGCATCTCCCTGCCGCTCGAAATCGTCATCGAGGATAACGGCCCCGGGATTCAGCCCGATCTGCTGCCGATCCTGTTCGACCCGTTCGTCACGACCAAGGCGAACGGAAGTGGCCTGGGACTTGCATTGGTAGCCAAGATCGTTGGCGACCACGGAGGCGTGATCGACAGCGACAGCCGGCCTGGTCGGACGCGCTTCCGTGTCCTGCTGCCGGTCGCCAAGGGATTGAAAATGCCTGAAGAGACCACCGAGGTCGCCGCCCAATGAGCCACACCGTCCTGCTCGCGGACGACGACGCCGCCATCCGCATGGTGCTCAACCAGGCCCTCACGCGGGCCGGATACGAAGTGCGCCCCACCGGCAACCTGTCCACGATGTGGAACTGGGCGAGCCGCGGGGAGGGCGACCTGCTGATCACCGATGTCGCGATGCCCGACGGCAACGCCTTCGACATCATGCCCAAGATCAAGAAGCTACGGCCGGACCTGCCGATCGTGGTGATGAGCGCCCAGAACACCTTCATGACGGCGATCCGGGCCAACGAAGTCGGCGCCTACGAATACCTCCCAAAGCCCTTCGATATCACCGAAGTCCTTTCGGTCGTGGCGCGCGCGCTCGCGGACGCCAGGAAGCCGGGCAAGGGCGATCGCAAGGCCGAGGATCCCGGCGAGACCATGCCGCTGGTCGGCCGCTCGGCTGCGATGCAGGACATCTACCGGGCCCTCGCGCGCCTTATGCAGACCGATTTGACCGTGATGATCACCGGCGAGAGCGGCACGGGCAAGGAGCTGGTCGCTCGGGCACTGCACGATTTCGGCAAGCGCCGGAACGGGCCGTTCGTCGCCATAAACATGGCGGCGATCCCCCGCGACCTGATCGAAGCCGAACTGTTCGGGCACGAAAAAGGGGCGTTCACCGGAGCCACGGCGCGGCAGTCCGGACGGTTCGAGCAGGCCGAAGGCGGCACCCTTTTCCTCGACGAGATCGGCGACATGCCGATGGATGCGCAGACGCGCCTGCTTCGGGTGTTGCAGGAGGGCGAGTACACAATGGTCGGCGGCCGCACGCCGATCAAATCGAATGTGCGCATCGTGGCGGCAACGCATCGCGATCTAAGCCAGATGATCAGGCAGGGGCTCTTCCGCGAAGACCTTTACTATCGCTTGAACGTCGTTCCAATTCGCCTGCCGCCGCTACGTGAACGCATTGATGACATCGCGGACCTCGTCGGCCACTTCCTGCGTGCCTCACAGCGCGAGGGTGAGCCGGTAAAGACAATCTCGCCGGATGCAATCAAGCTGATGCAGGCTTACGGCTGGCCCGGCAACGTTCGCGAACTTGAAAATCTGGTGCGCCGCCTGGGCGCCCTTTACGCGGACGAGAACATCTCCAAGGAGATCGTCCAGGCCGAACTCAACATCGCTGATCGTCAGTCTGTGCCGACAAGCGCCGGGCCGATGGACGTGTCGTCAGCAGTCGAGACGCATGTGGCGCAGGTGCTGCGCGAGCATGAGCCGAAACTGCCGCCTGCGGGGCTCTATCAGCGGGTAATCGACAAGGTCGAGGCACCGCTCATTGCCATGGTGCTCAATGCGTGCGGTGGGAACCAGATCAAGGCCTCGGAGCTGCTCGGCCTCAACCGCAATACGCTGCGCAAGAAGATTCGCGCGCACTCGATAGAGATCGTCAAACACAGCCGTCGCAACGGCTGACACTGACGCGGCAGGGCCGGGCGATCATTCGACCCAGTAGGGTCGCCGAGGGCTTCCGGTTCCGGCCTATTCCTCGACCCACGAGTCGAAACTGCCGTCCTTGCGAAGCCGGGCGATCATCCAGCCATTGCGCCCTTGGCGGACTTCGAAATCGAATTCGGGCTCAATCTGGCGATAGACCTCGGCTGTGTTCCTCGCCGACTCTTCGGTGCTGCGGACCAGCGTAGAGGCCCCGGGTTCGGAAACGAAGGCGCGCGACATGCCTTCACAATGCGCCACCCGCCAATGCGTTCAAGAGGCGGCCAAGGCAGTGTCACATTTCGGCAACATTTGTCTTGAAGGGTCGGCCCGATTGGGTCAGTTTAGCGCCTCTTTGCGGCGGTCCGGGGAACGGTCTGTGACATGAGCGACACAGCACTGACCAGCACCGGCTTTCCGGTCGCGGACGAGGAGGTCGTCGAGGCCCCCGCGACAGCGAGCGCCTTCTTCACCGAGCGTGGGCGAAAAGCCCTTCGCGTCCTTGGCCTGGTCGTCGTTCTCCTCGCCGTCCTCGTTGCGTCGGGCTCGTTCCTGATCATGACGGGGGCCACCAACATAGAGCCCACGCCCGAAGTCTGGACGCTCATCTGGATCGCCAACGGCGTGCTGGTACTTCTCGTTATCGCGCTGGTGGTCACTGAGGCGATGCTGCTGATCCAGTCGCGCTTCCTGGGGCAGGCAGGCTCGGGACTGCAATTGCGCATGGTGGCCATGTTCGGCGCGGCCGCTGCCGTCCCCGCGATCATCGTGGCTGTCGTTGCGACGATTTCGCTGAACCAGGGCCTCGACCAGTGGTTCAGCGAGCGGACCAAGACGATGGTGGAAGCTTCGCGGCTGGTGGCCAGGTCTTACATGCTGGAGCACGCGCAGGTGCTCCGCGACGACATTATCTACACCGCCGTCGAACTCGAGCAGGCCCGCTCGACCTTCGAGACCGATCGGGTGCAGTACCAGCGCATCCTCACGGCTCTGGCTGTGACCCGTTCGCTGCCGTTCGCTACCCTGGTGTCGAGCGACGGCGATACCCTGATGCGCGCCCAGATCAACGCGCAGAATGTTTCACCGCAATTGCCCGATGGGTTGATCCCCCACGTCTCGGAAGGGGTCCCGACGCTCATCTCTCCGGGCGACACGCAGCTCGTGGGCGCCATCGTAAAGCTGCGTGGCTACACGGACACTTATCTGTTCGTCGCCCGGCCCGTGAACGCCGAAGTGCTCGAGTTCATGCGGCTCACCGACGACAACGTCACCGAGTATCGCCAGTACGAATCCAACCGGCTGGTCTTCCAGATCACGTTCACGATCATGTATCTCGGTCTCGCGCTGGTGTTGCTGCTGGCTGCGCTCTGGGTCGGTATCGCGCTCGCCAATCGCTTCGTTGATCCGATCCGGAACCTGATGATCGCATCGAGCCGTGTGTCGGAGGGCGACCTCGACGTTCAGGTGCCGGTGCAGCCGGGCAGGGGCGATCTGCGCGACCTCAGCAATCGCTTCAATACCATGACCCGCCAGCTCAGGACGCAGCACGTCGCGCTGGTGCAGGCCAACGAGACCAACGAGAAGCGCCGGCAATTCACCGAGGCCGTGGTGGAGGGCGTGTCCGCCGGTATCGTGGGGCTGGATGCATTCGGCGCGATCACATTGTGCAACGCGCGCGCCTCCGAGATGCTGGGCAAGGACGAGCTGTCTGTCGTTGGCCAACCTTTGGGCGATGTCGTGCCCGCACTGGCAGGTATCGTCGACCGCGCCAAGTCTTCGCGCCGCGGGCAGCTGCGTGACCAGGTGGAGATTGGATCTGGGCCCGACTATCGGACCTACCAAGTGCAGCTCACGCGCGAAGGCACGATGGCCGAAAGCAAGGGCTTCGTGATCACGCTGGACGACATCACGGACCTGCTGTCGGCGCAACGCACGGGTGCCTGGGCGGACGTGGCCCGTCGCATTGCGCACGAGATCAAGAACCCGCTGACACCGATCCAGCTGTCGGCGGAACGCCTGCGCCGTCGCTATGCCGGCAAGCTCGCCGACGACTTCGACGTCTTCGACAAATCGATCAACACCATCCTGCGGCAGGTGGGTGACATCGGGCGGATGGTAGACGAGTTCTCGTCTTTCGCCCGGATGCCGGAAGCCAAGCCGGCCATGGCCGATCTCACCGAGACGATCCGCAATTCGGTCTTCCTCGAGAACGTCCGTCTGCCCGACCTCCACATCAAGATGGACCTGCCCGACGAGCCGCTTGTCGCCTGGTTCGACCAGCGATTGATCTCGCAGGTGCTGACCAATCTCATCAAGAACGCAACGGAGGCGATCGAGGGGGCAGGGATCGAAGCGATCAAGGATCCGCGCATCATCGTCAACGCACGCATCGAAGGGCCGATGGCGCGGGTTTCCGTGTCCGATAACGGGAAGGGCTGGCCGAAAGAAAACCGCCAGCGTCTGCTCGAGCCCTATATCACGACGCGCGAAAAGGGCACCGGCCTGGGGCTTGCGATTGTCGCGCGGATCATCGAACAGCATGGTGGCGCCGTCGATCTGATCGAGGCCGAACCGGACGAAGCGGGACGCGTGGGCGCCTGTTTCACATTCACCCTGCCGCTCAAGTCTCCCGAAGAGACGTCCGACGAGCAGGCGGTAACGTCCAACGAGAGAGCTACCGAGCCGGCGGAGTCGCCGCCTGCAACGGAAGAGAGCCAAGAGGAGCCGCCCATTCTGGCGGTGGAGCAGACGTAGTATGGCGCGTGACATTTTGATTGTGGATGATGAGAACGACATTCGAGATCTCATCGCGGGAATACTCGAGGACGAGGGCTATGACGCACGGCAGGCGCATGACGCCGATTCCGCGCTCAACGAGGTCGCCAAGCGCCGTCCGAGCCTGATCTTCCTCGATATCTGGATGCAGGGCTCGCGGTTGGACGGCTTGCAGCTGCTCGATGTGCTCCAGAGCCAGCATCCGGAGGTGCCGGTGGTGATGATCTCGGGGCACGGGAACGTCGAAACCGCCGTGTCCGCCATCCGGCGAGGTGCCTACGACTACATCGAAAAGCCCTTCAAGATCGACCGGCTGCTGCTCATCACCCAGCGTGCGATGGAGGCAACCCGGCTTCGCAGCGAAGTGGAAGAGTTGCGGGGCAGGGGCAGCACGCAGGTTACCGATTTGGTCGGCGTGTCGGCGGCGCTGCAAAACGCCCGCGCGGTGATCGACAAGTCGGCGCCGACCAACTCGCGCATATTCATTTCGGGGCCGTCGGGATCGGGCAAGGGGCTCGCGGCCCGGCTGATCCACCAGCGCAGTCCCCGCGCGGAAGCACCGTTCGTCGAGATCAATTGCTCCCTGTACTCACCGGACGAAGTGCCGGTGGTGCTGTTCGGACGTGAGATCCGCGAGAAGACAGGCACCGTCCGCACCGAAGTGGGTGCGCTTGAGCGGGCGCATGGCGGTACGCTCTATCTCAGCGAGGTCGCCGCGCTCCCCCAGCCGGTGCAGGCGATGCTGCTGCGCACGCTCGTGGAGAACAAGTTCAACCGCGTCGGCGGCACCGTCGGCGTACCGATCGACGTGCGCATCATCGCGGGGAGCTCCCAGAACGTGGCCCAGCTCATTGAGGAGCAGGTCTTTCGGTCCGATCTCTTCCACCGCCTGTCCATTGTCCCGCTGCAGCTCTCGCCGCTGCGCGAGCGCCGGGAAGACGTGCCCCCGCTGGTGGAATTGTTCCTCGACCAGATCGCGCGGATGCACAATCTCAAGAGTCTCGCCATCGGTCCCGATGCGATCGCGGTGTTGCAGGCCCAGGAGTGGCCGGGCAATGCGCGGCAATTGCGCAACTCCATCGAGCGGCTGCTTATCCTCATCAAGGACTCGCCCCCCGACAACGACGTCATCACGGCACAATTGCTGCCCCCCGATATCGGCGAGGTGCTGCCCACCGTCGGCGACACCGACCAGTCCGCGCATCTGATGAGCCTTCCGCTCCGCGAGGCGCGTGAAGTCTTCGAGCGGCAATATTTGATGGCGCAGATCGAGCGGTTCGGCGGCAACATCTCCAAAACCGCAGAATTTGTGGGCATGGAGCGGAGCGCCCTCCACCGCAAGATCAAGTCGCTGGGGCTGTGATCGGCGCCTGAGCTAGGCAGGTCTGACTTCGCATGTCATAGTGACGGGCGTGGACAGGCGGACCAGGCAATTTCGGCCGGCAAGCTGTTGGGCTTTTCGGGCGGAGCGTCTTGGCGGCGCAGGACCCCGCCGAAAATCACAAGAGGCCCAAAATGCCCGGCGAAAAGGCACAGAATCTTCAGGATGCGTTTCTCAATCACGTCCGTAAGCAGAAGGTCCCGGTCACTATTTTTCTCGTGAACGGCGTCAAGCTTCAGGGCGTTATCACTTGGTTCGACAATTTCTGCCTGCTGCTCAGGCGCGATGCACAGTCCCAGCTGGTCTACAAGCACGCGATTTCGACGATCATGCCCGGTGCTCCCATCCAGCTGTTTGATCCCGAGCACGTCGAAGACTAAGTAAGGCGTCATGGCTGAATTCATCGACGACGAGGACCGCTCCGGCGGTCCGCGACCCTTTGTTGACACCCGTCCCGCGCCGACGCGGGTGGGCTTGATCGTGCCCGACGTGCGGGGCAGGGCCGGCAGCCACTCTATCGAGGCTCGGCAGGCAGAGTTCGAGGGTCTCGCGGGCGCCATCCGGGTCGAGATCGTCTTCTCGGAGGTCGTGAAGGTCCGGGAGGTGAAGCCTGCGACCTTCATCGGCGGCGGCCACCTTGAGGAGCTCAAGCGCAAGGTTGAGGACGGGGAGGTCGAACTCCTGCTCGTCGACGCCGCGCTCGCCCCGGTCCAGCAGCGCAATCTCGAAACCGAAACCGGCGCCAAGGTCCTGGATCGAACCGCATTGATCCTCGAGATCTTCGGCGAGCGCGCGGCCACGCGCGAAGGCGTGCTGCAGGTAGAGCTTGCCCACCTCAACTACCAGAAGAGCCGCCTGGTTCGCAGCTGGACCCACCTCGAGCGCCAGCGTGGCGGTTTCGGCTTCATGGGCGGCCCCGGCGAAACGCAGATCGAGACTGACCGGCGGCTGATCGAAGAGCGGATCAGGCTGCTGGAGGACCGGTTGGACAAGGTCAAGCGCACGCGCAGCCAGCAGCGCAGCGGCCGCGAGGCGGTCCAAATCCCCATCGTCGCCCTGGTGGGCTACACCAACGCGGGAAAGTCGAGCCTTTTCAACAGGCTGACCGGAGCAGGGGTGTTCGCCGAGAATCTGCTGTTTGCCACCCTCGATACGACGCTCCGCAAGCTGGAGCTTCCGCACGGGCGGGACGTGATGATCTCGGACACCGTTGGCTTCGTCTCCGAGCTGCCTACGACGCTGGTCGCCGCCTTCCGCGCGACGCTGGAAGAGGTAACCGGGGCCGACGTGATCCTCCACGTGCGCGACGTCGCCAACCCCGACAGCGCGGCGCAGGCGCAGGATGTCCTCAAGGTCCTGGCCGAGCTCGGGGTCGACGCCGCAAAGACCCCGATCATTGAAGTCTGGAACAAGGTCGATCTGCTGGCGGACAATCGCGACCTGCTGCAGACGCTGTCGCCCGCTGGGCACGTCGCCGCCACGGTGCCCGTGTCGGCACAGTCCGGCGAGGGACTGGATACGCTGCTCGAGACCGTCGAAGCGACCCTCGGCGCGGCGAGCCGGACCTATCGGGTGCGTGTCCCGCACAGCAACGGCGCCGATGTCGGCTGGCTCTACGGCCATGCCGAGATCATCCGGAGGGACGAACCTGACGATGAGGGCCAGACTTATGAGGTCCGGGTCGAACCCAGGCACAAGGCCAGCTTCACGCAGCGCTTCGCGGGCCGGATCGAGGCGGCTTAGCCGGGGCGCTTGTCCATCGCGCGGATTTCGTTCCAGTACCCGTCCAGACGTTCAAGACCGGCATCCTTCATGTCGATGCCATCCTGGCGCGCGTGCTCTTCGACATAATGGAAGCGGCGGGTGAACTTGGCGTTGGCATCGCGCAGAGCGGCCTCCGGATCGATATCCATGTGCCGGGCGAGGTTCGCTATGGCGAACAGCAGGTCGCCCATCTCCTCATGCCGCTGCCTCGCGTCGGTGGCGGCCTGCAGTTCGTTCAGCTCCTCGGTCACCTTCGCCATGACGGCCGGAATGTCGGGCCAGTCGAATCCCACCTTGGCGGCGCGCTTGGTGAGCTTCTCGGCCCGGGCCAGGGCGGGCAGGACCATCGGCACGTCGTCGAGTACGGACGCTGGCCCTTCGCGCGTGGCCGCCTTCTTGGCGCGCTCGTCGTCCTTGACGTCATCCCAGCGTGCTTTGGCGCCGCCGGCATCCCGCGCGGCCTGTTCGCCGAAGACGTGGGGGTGACGCCGGATCAGCTTCTCGGTGATGGAGAAGACGACGTCGCCGAAATCGAAATGGCCGTCCTCCGACGCCATCTGCGCATGAAAGACCGGCTGCAGCAGGAGGTCGCCGAGTTCCTCGCGCAGGTCGCCGAAATCGCCGCGCTCAATTGCGTCGGCGACCTCATAGGCTTCCTCGATCGTGTAGTTGCGGATCGACATGTAGTCCTGGTCCAGATCCCAGGGGCAGCCGCCATCGGGATTGCGCAGCGCGGCCATGATCTCGATGAGGCGGGAAATGTCGCGGGAGGGCTGCATGAGGTGTCCGGAATCGCTGGGCTTGAGTGCTGGAAACTAGCGTAGGGGCCGTACCATCACCAACCCGCCGGCCTACACCTTCAATTCGCATAATATATATTATGGAACTTTTGTATCAGCCAAACTTGCTGGCATTTGATGGAAATCCGACCCACGTGGCTAAATGTCGATCTTGAGGCCGTCATACGCCGGATGCACGTTCGCCGGTGTCGCTGCCTCTGTCTGTGCGTAGTCGAGATCGATGTGCAGGTTGGTGAGAATGGCCTTCCGCGGCCGGTAGCGCGCCACATGCTCCAGGGCCTCCGGCAGGCTGAAATGGCTCGGATGCGGCGTCGGTCGCAACGCATCGAGGATCCAGACGTCCAGCCCTGACACCGCCCCTTGGGATTCTGGTGGGATGCCGTTCAGATCGCACGAATAGGCAAAATTCCGAATCCGGAATCCGAGTGAGAATATGTCGCCATGGTCCTGTTTGAATGGGAGAATCTCGATGTCGCCGCCGGGTCCCGCGACCGTCAGCGGCACGCCCGCGGCGATGATGTTCTGGTTCAGGATCGGCGGATATCCGCTGCCGGGCGGCGCGGTGAAGCAGTACGAAAAGCTCGGCACGATCCGCTGCGCGGCTTCACGGCTGAAATAGACATCGACGCGCTTGCGGTTGTTGAGCGCCAGAACCCGCAAATCGTCGATTCCGTGCGTGTGGTCGGCGTGCTCATGGGTATAGAGCACGGCATCCACGCGGTCGACATTGGCATCCAGCAGCTGTTCGCGCAGGTCGCATCCGGTGTCGATGACGATCCGCGTCGGATCGCTGTCGCCGGTCCGCCCCTCGATCAGCAGCGAACACCGCCGGCGGCGGTTGCGCGGGTTTGTCGGATCGCAGGCCCCCCAATTGCCGCCGATGCGCGGCACGCCACCGGACGAGCCGCAGCCCATGATGGTGGCGACGATCGAAGTCGCGGCGGCCATCAGGGTTTGGTCCTCGAGAACAGCCGGTAGAAGTTCGCCGTGGTGGTTTGGGCGATCTCTTCGAAGGCAACCCCGCGCAGTTCGGCAAGCTTTTGCGCCGTGTGGAGCACGTAGCCCGGCTCGTTGGACTGGCCGCGATGCGGTACCGGCGCAAGGTACGGCGCATCGGTTTCGACCAGGATGCGATCGGCCGGTGCCATCGTCGCGGCTTCCTGGATCGTCGCCGCATTCTTGAACGTCAGAATGCCCGAAAAGGAGATGTAGCCGCCCAGCGCGAGGCCGCGGCGGGCCAGGTCGAGACCCGACGAGAAGCAGTGGAGGACAAACGGGAAGGCCCCCTTCCCCGTTTCGTCCTCGAGGATACCGGCGATGTCGTCGTCCGCCTCGCGCGCATGGATCACCAGGGGCAGTCCGGTTTCGCGGGCTGCCGCGATATGGCGGCGAAAGCCGACCGCCTGGGCCGCATAGTCGCCGGGATAGTGGTAGTCGAGTCCGGCCTCCCCGATGGCGACGCAGCGCGGGTGGGCCGCCAGGCGCACGAGGTCGGCCGTGGTGATCTCGGGCTCTTCGTGGGCGTGATGTGGGTGCGTGCCCACGCTGCACCAGACCTCTGGGTTCTCCTCGGCGATGGCCCGGACGTCGTCGAACCGGCGAACGCGGGTCGAGATCGTGACCATGCGCTCGACGCCATTGGCCTTGGCGCGGGCCAGCACATTCGCCCGGTCGGCGGCGAGTTCGGGAAAGTCGAGGTGGCAGTGGCTGTCGATCAGCACGCTCAGACCGCCTTGGGCAGCTCGAACTTGCGGAACACAGGTTCGGGCGGGGGCAATTTCGCGCTGGCTGGGATGCCGGAGGCGCGGTCCAGGGCATGGTCGAGCAACCGCTGGTCGGCCGGGACGGCCAGGAGGTCCAGAATCTTTCCAGCGGCGGCGGGCACGAAGGGCTGCGCCGCGATCGCGGCGCGCCGCACGACATCGGCCGTCGTCGCGAGGATCGCCCCCATACGCGGCAGGTCGTCCTTCTTCCCCCATGGCGCCTGCTCGGCGAAATAGAGGTTCGCCGCGCTCAGCGCTGCGATGAGTTCCCCGGCCGCCTCATGCAGCTGCTCGGTGACCATCGCAGCCTTCATGCGCTCGATGGCAGCAATCGTGCCCGATATGACCGCATCATCCTCGGGGTTACCCGGCTCCCGCGGCGGAAGTTCACCACCGAAGTTTTTGGCGATCATCGAGAGCGATCGCTGCGCGAGGTTGCCGAAATTGTTGGCAAGGTCGGCATTGTTGCGCAGGATGAATTTCTCGCGTCCCCAGTCGCCGTCCTGGCCCCAGGATACCTCCCGCAGGAGGTAATAGCGCATCGGGTCCACGCCGAACTCGGCGGCGACATCGAACGGGTTGACCACGTTGCCCAGGGACTTCGACATCTTCTTGCCTTCCGACGTCAGGAAGCCGTGGGCGAAGACGCGCTTTTGCACCGGCAGGCCGGCGCTCATGAGGAAGGCCGGCCAGTAGACAGTGTGAAACCGGATGATGTCCTTGCCGATCACATGCAAGTCCGCCGGCCAGAATTTCTGGAAGAGCTCGGACGTGTCGTCCGGAAAGCCGACGCCCGTGATGTAGTTGGTCAGCGCGTCGATCCACACATACATCACATGTCCCGGGGCATTCGGGACGGGAATTCCCCAGTCGAATGTCGTTCTTGAGATCGACACGTCCTGGAGGCCGCGCCTGACGAACGAGATGATCTCGTTGCGCCGTTCTGCCGGAGCGATGAAATCGGGCTGCTCCTCGTAGAGCCTGAGCAGCTTGTCCTGATAGGCAGAGAGCCGAAAGAAGTAGCTGTCCTCTTCTACCCACTTCACCTCGGCGCCTGACGGGGCGAGCTTCTGGCCATCCTCGCCTTCCGTGAGTTCGTCTTCGTCGAAATACGCCTCGTCGCGGACCGAGTACCAGCCCTTGTAGGTCGACTGATAGATATCGCCATTGCTGGAGTCCGCCATCCGTCGCCAGATTTCCTGGCTCGATTTGAAATGGCGTTCTTCGGTGGTCCGGATGAAATCGTTGTTCGAGAGGTTCAGGGTCGCGGCGAGTTCCTTGAAGCGCGCCGCGTTGCGGTCGGCGAGCGCCCGGGTCGGCAGCCCCTCGCGCTGTGCCGTCTGCACCATCTTGAGCCCATGCTCGTCAGTCCCGGTGAGGAAAAACACCTCGCGCCCTTCCAGCCGGCGCCAGCGGGCGATGGCATCGGTCGCCACCATCTCGTAGGCGTGCCCGATATGGGGTTCCCCGTTGGGATAAGCGATCGCGGTGGTGATGTAATACGCGTTCCGGGTCATCGGGCTTCGGCGAATGATAAATGGGTCTGGGCGTGCCGCCTGATCGCGTCGAAGATCGAGATCAGTGTCTGCCGGGCATCGAGGTTGTACTCGTCCGCGTCGGCAAACAGGGCGTTGGCCTTCTCCCATAGCGCCGTAGCAGAGGCAAGCCGCGGTTTTGCATTGGATTCCGCCGCGGTTCGGGCTTCGCCGGCGATCCAGTCGAGGACCATCTGCCGGCCGAACGCATGGGCCGCGCCATCCTTTTGCGCGGCAAGCTGGTCGGCGACGGCGAGATAGACTGCAGGCGCGCCGCTTGCGGGCGCCTTCAGCCAGCCCCGGAGGGCCTTCAGCCCCTCGTCTTCGCCCATCGCAAGGGCCTCGAACGCGCGGCGGGGGATGCCGCCCGCAAGTTCCACCGCCGCATCAGTGCCCGTCTGCTCGCCGATAATTTCGCGGACCTGGTCGTCACCCAGCGGACGGAGAGCGACCATGTGGCAGCGCGACTTGATGGTGGGCAGTAGTCCGCCGGGCCGGTGCGACACCAGCAGGAACAGCGTTTCCGCAGGCGGCTCTTCGAGAATCTTGAGCAGGGCGTTGGCCGACGACGGATTGCAGTCGTCGATCGCATCGACGATCGTCACGCGAAATCCGGCCCGGCCGCGCGTCATGCGCGAGTCTTCGATCAGGCTCCGCACTTCTTCCACGCGAATAGCGGTGTAGAACCCCTTGCCGGTCTCGCGGGGCGCTTTGCGAAGCAGCCGCAAATTCGGATAGGCGCCGGCGGCGACCTGCGCTGCGATATGTTCGGCGCTCTCGTCGCCCGTCCGCTCGAACACCGCGCGGGCGATGTCGAAGGCCAGCGTCGCTTTGCCGATCCCACGCGGCCCGTGGAGCATGATGGCGCCGGGCAACCGGGCGCCATCGAGCGCGGCGATGACCTTCTCGCGCGCCGCCTCGTGCCCGATGACGCGGCGCTGCATTTCGGGCAGCAGCACGCCCTCGAGCTGGTCAGGCTCCCGGACCTCGTCGCTCACGCCGTTTGCTCGATCTGCAGCTCGGGGAACCGGCGTTCCATCACGTCCCAGATTTCCTGCGCCAAGGCATCTTCGGATTGATTGGCCGGGATGATGACGCAGCGTTCGGCATTGTTGCGCGCAATGGCGAGGAACGCCTCCCGCAGCCGCCGGTGCCAGTCGAGGTCTTCCTTCTCGAACCGGTCGCCCGTTTCGGCCAATGCGGCTTCCGTCTCCCGCGCGAGTACCCGCCGGAATGCGGTTTCAGGATCCATGTCGAGGATGATCGTCAGGTCAGGTTTGCGGCCGTTGAGCGCGAGAGTTTCGAGTGCGTCGATCAGCCGGACATCGACGCCGCCGGTCAGCCCCTGGTACGCACGCGTCGAGTCCGCGAAGCGATCGGAGATCACCCAGCGGCCGCTGTCGAGGTTCGGTGCAACCAGCTGGTTGACATGGTCGAGGCGTGCGGACGCAAACAGCACCGCCTCGGCTCCTGGCCCCCACGCTTCCGACCGTCCCTGCAGGATAAAGGCGCGGACCGCCTCGGCCTTCGGCGTGCCGCCGGGCTCGCGTGTGCGCACCGCGGGGACGGACCGTTGGCTGAGTGCCGCGACGAGACGCTTCACCTGCGTTGACTTGCCGACGCCCTCGCCGCCTTCGAAGGTGATGAACCGGCCATGGCTGAGCGGGCGATCGAGCATCAGGGCAGCCAGCCGAGCAGCAGCTGCTTCAACGCATCCGTGGATTTGCGGAAGAGGTCACCCTCCTCCACCGTCGCGCTGGCGTAGAGGGGTGTTTCCTGGACCAGCGAGTCGGCGCAGAAGATGTTGAGCTTGCCCACTTGCTGGCCCTGCAGCACGGGCGGCCGCAATGGCCCCCTGTAGGTCACGGTCGCGACCGGACAGTTCTCGGCGCCTTTGGGCAGGAAAAGATCGATCTTGTCCCGGCCCACGAGGCCGACATTGGGCGCAGTACCGCCGAAGACGTCGGCATAAGTCACAACCTGGTCCTTGGCGAAGACCGGCATCAGTTCGAACCCGCGCATGCCCCAGGTGATGAGCTTGCGTCCCTCTTCGGTGCGTTCGCGCATGGTTTCGAGCCCGTGGATCACGGCGATCAGCCGCCGGCCGTCATTGGGAGCGGAGATGACCTCGCCATACCCGGCGGCGTCCGTGTGGCCGGTCTTGAGGCCATCGACGCCGATGCCCGTTTCGAGCAGCGAATTGCGGTTGAGCTGACGGATCTTGTTCCAGGTGAATTCCGGCTCGGAGAAAATCGGATAGAACTCGGGGAACGTCTGGATGATGTAGCGCGCCAGTAGCGCCAGATCGCGGGCCGTCGAATATTGCTCCGGATCCGGCAATCCCGTCGAGTTCACGAAGTTCGAGTCCTTGAGCCCGATCTGCTGGGCCAGCTGATTGGCAATCCGCGCGAAGGTCTGCTCGGTGCCGCCAATGCCTTCGGCAAGCGCTATCGCCGCATCGTTGCCCGATTGGATGATCACCGATTTGATGAGGTCCTCGACCCGGACTTCGGAGTTGAGCTCGGCGAACATGGTCGAGCCGCCCGATGCGGCGCCCCCGGTGCGCCAGGCATTCTCGGAGATGAAGAACTTGTCGTCGAGTGAGAGCTTGCCCTGTCTGATGTAGGTGAAGACGACCGCCAGCGTCATGAGTTTGGACATGCTGGCGGGCTCGAGGCGCTCGTCGGCGTTCTTGTTCAGCAGGATGGTGCCGGACTCATAGTCCATCAGCACGGCGAACTTGGCTTTGGTCTCGAATTCCTGCGCCAAGGCGGGCGCTGCAAACGCCGCAAGACAGGTCACAAGCAAAAGCGCCAGCCGAAACCGCATCATTCCTACCGTTGCGCGCCTCAACAGCGCGGTCGTCCGACTCTTAGAAGCTAATGCCGGAGAGGCCAAGTTGCTGCGCGAGCGACAGGACGTCGGCCCGTGCGACACCCGGCTTAAGATGGGTCAATGTCAATCGTGTGGCCGGATTACCGCCAAGTTCCAGCGTTTCCTCGTCCACGGCGCCCAGCATCGCAAAGGATTCCGCGATGGAAATGGCCGCAACGTGGTCGTGGAAGATGCCCAGCGGCACGTTGACCTTGAGGGCGTCGGCATCGACCGAGTCGCGCCATTCCTGAAGAGCGGGGCTGCTCGCGGCCATCGCCTGTGTGGCCGCGATGGCCCCGTTCACGGTGGCGTCGGCGTCGGTGTAGGCAAACATGCCGATAATGTCGCCAATCAGGCCACCGGAAAGCGGGTCGCGCGAGGTCGGCCCGCTGGCAACTCGGGGCAAGGGTGCGGGCGCAGCCGCCATCGCGATCATGGTGTCGCTCTGGCGTTCCAGCGCCGATGGCCTATTGACCGAAGCCATCAGGATCTTCGTGTCGTCGCCTGCGAGCGGCGCGGGGCCGACATAACGGACCTCGACCTCGGCACTGCCCTTGGTCCGATACCCAAGGATTTCGGCGGCCTGGTAGCTGAGATCGATAATGCGGCCCGACATGTACGGGCCACGGTCGTTGATGCGGACCATCACCGAGCGGCCATTCTCGAGATTGGTGACCCGCGCATAGCTGGGGATCGGCAGCACGGGGCTCGCCGCGGTCAAATAGTAGGCCCCGAAGATTTCTCCATTGGCCGTCCGGCGGCCGTGGAAGTCCTGGCCGTACCACGAGGCCCTGCCCCGTTCGACGTAACCGGGGCCCGCCACCGGCTGATACGTGACCCCGCGCACCGTGTAGGGCTTGAGCGGCATCACTCGGCCACCTCCCCGTTTGGGGTACTTGGCTTTCGTAACACGCGGTGAGGTTTTCACGCCGAATTCGCGTTCGCTGAAGGCGGCGCGCTTGACGCCGGAATGGCCCACGCTCCCCGAACACGCGGCCAGAATGGGCCCAATGAGAATAAGCAGCGCAAACAGGCGCCAGAAACGCAACGCAGAACGCAACAAACGCACCTCGGCCGGAAGGTCGGCGGACAGAATACGACAAGCCGGCCGCCAAGCGGCGCACACTCGGAGATCGTGGTTGCGCTCGGGTTAATTTGAAGCGATTTGCGCCGATCAGGCGGCCGCCCACTCCCGCATGGCGTCCTGGACGATGTCGGGCTGCTCGAGCAGAGCCATGTGGCCGGCGCGTGGCACAACAACCAGCCGGCTGCCGGCAATCCCTGCATGTATCTCTTCCGCGGCGTCCGGAGGGGTGATCTGGTCCCCCTCGCCCACCAGGATGAGCGTGGGAAGCTTGATCCCCTTGAGGTCCGGCCCCGAGTCCGGGCGGGCGATGATGGTTTCCTGATGAGCCTCGTAGATGTCGGGGCCGGTGGCTTCGGCCATGGCGCGATGGATCGCGTAGAGATCGGAGCTGTCCCTGTTCTCCGCATGCACGGCACGCGGGAAGGTCTGCTCGATCGCCTCGGCGAACTTCCCCTTCTGCGCGAGAGCGATGAGGCGGCGACGGTTGGCTGTGGTTTCCTCCCCGTCCGGTCGCGCCGAGGTGTCCAGCAAGGCAAGTTTGGCCACTCGGTCGGGTGCCTGGCGCAGGATTTCGAAGGCGATGTAGCCACCCATCGAAAAGCCGACCAGGCCAAAGCGGGGTGGCGCGGCTTCGAGGATGGACGCGGCGATCCCCGCCATCGACCGGCCTGCCCGGTGGTTGGCGATTGTCACCGGGCCGAACGGCCAGAGCGCGTGCGCGACACCCGCATAGACGCGCGCATCGCAATTCAGTCCGGGAACGAGCAGGAACGGGGTCATTGTGCCTCGGCAGAGCGTTTCTCGTTGAACCCTTAACTCAAAAAGCCGTTGCTTGCCCGATGGCTGGCGGTCATATAAAGATATCTTTATATCCCATGCCGGATAACGTTCGGCGCGGTTTTGCCGCGAGAGGATTCGCCCATGACCACCCCACGTTCCCATACCGACGCCCGGGCCGCCCTCACGGCGGCGGCCGAGGAGCGGATCCTCGTGCTCGACGGGGCCATGGGAACCATGATTCAGCAGCTGAAGCTCGACGAAGCGGGCTATCGCGGCGAGCGGTTCAAGGACTGGAACAAGGACGTCCGCGGCAACAACGACCTGCTGATCCTCACCAGGCCCGACGCGATCCGCGACATCCACCTGCAGTATTTCCTCGCCGGCGCCGACATCTGCGAGACCAACACGTTCTCCTCCACGTCGATCGTCCAGGCCGACTATGGGATGGAGGCGCTCGCCTATGAGTTGAACCTCGAGGGCGCACGCCTGGCGCATGAAGCGGCCGAGCTCGCGTTCGAAAGGGACGGCAAACGCCGGTTCGTCGCGGGTGCCCTCGGGCCGCTCAACAAGACCGCGTCCATGTCGACGGACGTCAACAGTCCCGGCCACCGCAATGTCACCTTCGGACAGATCGCGGACTCCTACTCCGAGGCGATCAACGGCTTGATCGACGGGGGGGCCGACCTGCTCCTGTTCGAGACGATCACCGACACGCTCAACACCAAAGCGGGCATCTTCGCTGCGCAGCGTATCTTCGCCGAGCGCGGCTACGAGCTGCCCATCATGATCTCGGGCACGATCACCGATCTCAGCGGTCGCACACTGAGCGGGCAGACGCCTACGGCCTTCTGGTATTCGGTCCGGCACGCCCGGCCCTTCACCATCGGCCTCAACTGCGCGCTGGGCGCCAACGCGATGCGCCCGCATGTCGCCGAACTGAGCGATGTCGCCGACACCTTCATCATGGCCTACCCCAACGCCGGGCTGCCGAACGAATTCGGCGGTTATGACGAGAGCCCAGAATTCATGGCGCGACAGCTCGAGACCTTCGCGCGGGAAGGTCTCGTGAACATCGTGGGCGGGTGCTGCGGCACGACGCCCGATCACGTCCGCGCCTTCGCCGAAATCGCCGCGCGACACAAGCCGAGGAAAGTTCCGACTGTCCCGGTTCAGCTGCGGCTCTCGGGTCTCGAGCCCTTCACGCTCACGCCCGAGATTCCCTTCGTCAACATCGGCGAGCGCACCAACGTCACGGGCTCGGCACGTTTCCGCAAGCTCATCACCGCCGGCGACTACACGGCCGCTCTCGAGGTCGCGCGCGACCAGGTGCAGAACGGCGCCCAGGTGATCGACGTCAACATGGATGAGGGCCTGATCGACTCCGAGAAGGTGATGGTCGAGTTCCTGAACCTGCTGGCCGCGGAGCCGGATATCGCCCGCGTCCCGCTGATGATCGACAGCTCAAAATTCGAGGTGATCGAAGCGGGCCTCCGTTGCGTGCA
>JBIQKK010000019.1:26825-36768 GCA_044506585.1 Hyphomicrobiales bacterium | reverse complement strand
GCGAGGCGCCGGGCGGCTGGAGCGCGGACTTTCTGGATCCGGATGGCTTCGGCCTTGGCCTCTGGCAATCGGGCGACCTCCCGCGATCGCTGAAGTAGCCCATCTGGCGTTCCCGCCGTCCCGGGCCTATGGTCCCGGCGCGTCTTGGGGGTAGCGGACATGGCGGTGCGGTCGTCCAGTTGGCTTGTGCCGGTTTCGGCCCTGCTTGGCGCGACCTTTGCGGTCGTTTCCGCCGAGTTGATGATCTCGGGGCTCCTGCCGGCCATTGCCGGCGATGTCGGCGTCGATATTCCTACGGCTGGGCTCTTGATCAGCGGCTATGCCGTCGGGGTCGCGGTGGCGGGGCCGCTGCTGGCGCTCGTCACCACCGCCGTCCCCCGCAAGACCTTGCTGCTCGTCGTCATGGCCGTATTCCTCGCCGGCAATGCGCTGAGCGCCGTATCGACCAGTTACGCGATGCTGCTCGGCTCGCGCATCCTCGTGTCGGCCTGCCATGGCCTGTTCTTCGGGGTGGCGATGGTCATTGCGACCAGCCTCGCCCCGCCCGGGCGCCAATCCTCGGCGGTGTCGCTCGTCATGGCGGGGGTCAATGCGGCCACTATTCTGGGCGTGCCGCTGGGGGTCGCCATCGGCAACAGCTATGGCTGGCGCGCGCCGTTCTGGCTGCTGCTGGCGGTCGGCGCCGTCGCCGCGCTCGTCATCGCGCTGCTGATTCCCTCGGTCCGGCAGGAGGAGCGCGCGCCCTCGAATTTGCGGCGCGAACTCGCAGCTTCCGTCAGGCCGATCGTGCTCATCTGCTACGCCAACATCGCCCTGTCGATGGTGGGCTTTTTCTGCGTGGTGGCCTACATCGCTCCCTTCCTCACGGAGGCCGTGGGGATTCCCATTGAAGGCGTGCCGTGGGTGCTGTTTGCCATCAGCATGGCCGGCTTCGGCGGCAATCTGGTGGGCGGCCGCCTGGGCGACCTGAACCCGCGGGCGACCATGATCGGGGCCGTCGGCGCGGCGGCAGTGCTGTTTTTCACCCTGTCGCAGGTGGCGGCCAATTCGCCGGTTGCGATCGGCGTCATGTGCGTCACCTGGTTCTGCGGCTTCGCCTTCGCCGCGCCCACGCAGAGCCGGCTGCTGCGCGAAGTGGCCGATGCCCCCAATTTCGCCTCGACCCTGATGAGCACGGCCTTCCAGGTGGGGATCGCGGCGGCGGCGGCACTCGGCGGCGCGGTCATTTCGGCCGGCTGGGCCTATACGCAGTTGCCGCTGCTGAGCGCCGCCGCGCTGGCGGGAGCGCTCGCGGGTACATTTGTGCTCGTGGCCAGGGACAACGCCCGCAAACCGGCCCTCGCTTAACCTTCGCGCGAGCCGCATTCCCCTCATGCAGCGAAAGCGCTTGAGAATCCGGGCTTTCCCCACTATGTGAGCCCCTGCTTTTCCCTCACCCGCAGGCGGCCCCAATGGCGTTGCGCAACATCGCGATCATCGCCCATGTCGATCATGGCAAAACCACCCTTATCGACGTGCTGCTGCGGCAGTCCGGCTCGTTCCGCGAAAACCAGCGCGTCGAAGAACGCGCCATGGATTCCAACGATCTGGAGCGCGAGCGCGGCATCACCATCCTCGCCAAGGTGACCTCGCTGGTCTGGAAGGACACGCGCATCAATATCGTCGATACCCCCGGCCACGCCGATTTCGGCGGCGAGGTCGAGCGCATCCTCTCGATGGTGGATGGCGTGGTGATCCTCGTCGATGCCGCCGAAGGGCCGATGCCGCAGACCAAATTCGTGCTCAGCAAGGCGCTGGCCCAGGGCCTTCGCCCGATCGTTGCCATCAACAAGATCGACCGGCCCGACGAACGCCACCTCGACGTGCTCGAGGAGATTTTCGATCTCTTCATCGCCCTCGACGCCACGCCCGAGCAGCTCGATTTCCCCGTACTCTATGGCTCGGCCAAGCAGGGCTGGATGAGCGCCGATCCCGCCGGCCCCAAGGAGACCCTCGGGCCGCTGCTCGACAAGGTCGTCGAGTATGTCCCCGAGCCCAAGGTGGAGGAGGGGCCGTTCCGCATGCTCGTCACCACCATCGAGCGCAACCCGTTCCTCGGACGCTTGCTCACCGGCCGGGTCTTTTCGGGTTCGGTGAAGTCGGGTGACGCGATCCATGCGCTCAGCCGCGACGGCAAGGAGATCGAAAAGGGCCGCGTCAGCAAGGTTCTTGCTTTCCGCGGCCTCGAGCGCACGCCGATCGACGCCGGCGAAGCGGGCGACATCGTCGCTATCGCCGGCCTTGAGGAAGCGACCGTCGCCAACACCATCGCCATCCCCAGCGTCACCGAGCCGCTCCCGGCCAAGCCGATCGATCCGCCGACGCTCGCCGTCACCTTCCGTATCAATGACGGCCCGCTCGCCGGCCGCGAGGGCGACAAGGTACAAAGCCGCGTCATCCGCGACCGGCTCCTGCGCGAGGCCGAGGGCAATGTCGCCATCCGCGTCACCGAAGGCAGCGAGGCGGACTCGTTCGAAGTTGCCGGCCGCGGCGAATTGCAGCTCGCCGTCCTGATCGAGAATATGCGCCGCGAAGGCTTCGAGCTCACCATCGGCCGGCCGCGCGTCGTGATCCGCGAAGAGAACGGGCAGCGCCTCGAACCCGTCGAGGAAGTCATCATCGACGTCGACGACGAGCATTCCGGCGTCGTCGTCCAGAAGCTCACCGAACGCAAGGGCGAGCTCGTCGACATGCGTCCCTCGGGCACCGGCCGCACCCGCTTGCGCTTTTACGTGCCCACCCGCTCGCTCATCGGCTACCAGCCCGAGCTCCTCAGCGATACGCGTGGAACGGCGATCTTCAACCGGCTGTTCCACGAGTACCAGCCCTATAAGGGCGCGCTGCCGGGCCGCCGCACGGGCGTGCTCATCTCCAATTCGAGCGGCACGGCCGTCGCCTACGCGCTGTGGAACCTCGAAGAGCGCGGCCCGATGATGATCGACCCGGGTGCCGAAGTGTACGAAGGCATGATCATCGGCGAGCACACGCGCGAGAACGATCTCGAAGTCAATCCCATCAAGGGCAAGCAGCTCACCAACATCCGCACCACCTCCAAGGATGAAGCGGTCCGGCTCACCCCGCCCAAGAAGCTCACGCTCGAACAATCGCTGGGCTACATCGCCGACGACGAATATGTGGAGGTCACGCCCAGGAGCATCCGCCTGCGCAAGGTCGCGCTCGACCCCAACGAGCGCAAGAAGATGATGCGCGCCGCCAAGGCGAGCTGAGGCCACAGCGCGTGTCGAACTGGATCATCGGCATCATTACCGAATGGGGCTATGTCGGCATCGCGCTGCTGATGGTGCTCGAGGCTTTGTTTCCGCCGATCCCCTCCGAGCTGATCATCCCGTTTGCCGGCTATAGCGCCGCCACCGGTGCGCTCGATCCCATCCTCGTTGTGCTGTCGGCCTCGGCGGGCTCGCTGCTGGGCATGATCCCGTGGTACGTCGCCGGCCGCGTGTTCGGACTCGGCCGGCTCAAATGGCTCGCCTTCCGCTACGGCCGCTGGCTGACCCTCTCGAGCCGCGACATCGATCTCGCCGATCGCTGGTTCGACCGCTACGGCTGGACCGTCGTGTTCTTCGGGCGCCTCCTTCCGATCATCCGTACGCTGATCTCCGTGCCGGCAGGGCTGACCGGCATGCCGGTGTGGCTCTTTGTCGGGTGCTCGCTTGCCGGCATCGTGTTGTGGAACAGCGCCATCGTCTATGCCGGCTACGTGCTGCATGAGCACTACCATCTGGTCGAGTCCTGGCTCGATCCGTTGACCTTCATCGTCCTGGGCGGCGTCGCCGTCACCTATCTGTGGCGCGTGATCACCTGGCGGCCAGCGCTGCCGCCCTGATCTCGTCGCAGGTTCGCGTTCACCCTTTGCCGACGGCTCGCCTTGCGAAATCGCCGGAAATCCCTAGATATCGCCCATTCGCAATACGGGGACGCAGATGACCTTCGCCTTGCTGCAGACGATTTCGATGATCCTGACCCTCATCTGGTGGGTCTTCTTGATCATGATCATCATGAGCTGGCTGATCAGCTTCAACGTCATCAACACCCGCAACCAGTTCGTCTCGAGCGTCTGGCGCATCCTCAACCAGATCACCGAGCCGATCCTCAGGCCCATCCGGCGCATCATTCCGCCCATGGGCGGGCTCGACCTCAGCCCGATCATCGTCTTCATCATCATCTTCTTCCTCCAGAACTGGATCTCCTCGATCGCCCTTACCGGCCGGGTGCTCTAGCGGGCCGTGAGGGCCTGGACCGTCATCCCCACGGGCCTGAGGCTCCATCTGCGGGTCACCCCCAACGCCGGGGCCGACCGGATCGAGGGCACCGAAATCCGCGATGACGGCACCGCCGTGCTCCGCGTCCGGGTCAAAGCCGTCCCCGACAAGGGCAAGGCCAATGCGGCCGTGGTCACGCTTCTCGCCCGTGCGCTGCGCGTCCCCAAATCCGCCATTGCGATCACGGCCGGCGAGACCACGCGGCTGAAGACGGTCGAAATCGAGGGCGATGCCACGGCGATCGCCGCGACGCTCGCGGAATTGAGCCCGGACTGATCCTGCGCAACGGCAATTGCGGCATGCCGTCAGACGCTCGGGCGCACCCTTGCGGCGATGCCCGATCCCGCCGGTCTCCGAAACGGCCCGAAACCCTAGGAAATCCCGCGCTCAGCCGCTGAATCCGGTTGAATATGGGCCCTCGATTTGCCACAAGCGTGCCCAGATTCCCCTGGGGCGGGGAGGGGTTTTCCGCGACGTTGCGGCAACCGCGCCAAGCGAGCGTTCCCAGGGGCTAAGCCAACTCTGAGGGAACCAGCCTATGACCTTGATACTCTGGGCGATCGTCATCGCGGGTGCGCTGTCGATCGTTTACGGCATCGTCACCACAAGGGGCCTGATGGCCTCCGATGCCGGCACCGCCCGCATGCAGGAAATCTCGGCGGCGGTGCGCGAAGGCGCCTCGGCCTATCTGCGGCGCCAGTACACCACCATCGCCATCGTGGGCGTCGTGATCTTCGTGCTCGCCTGGTGGCTGCTGGGCGCGTTCGCGGCGGTGGGCTTCCTCATCGGCGCCGTGCTGTCGGGCGCCGCGGGCTTCATCGGCATGAACGTGTCGGTTCGCGCCAATGTCCGCGTCGCGCAGGCGGCGACGGGCTCGCTCGCCAAGGGTCTCGACCTCAGCTTCAAGGCCGGCGCCATCACGGGCCTGCTCGTTGCGGGCCTCGGCCTGCTGGGCGTTGTGATCTACTTCATCGTCCTCACCCAGTTCCTCAACCTCGACCCCGCCGGCCGCACCGTCATCGACGCGCTGGTCGCGACCGGGTTCGGCGCTTCGCTGATCTCGATCTTCGCCCGTCTGGGCGGCGGCATCTTCACCAAGGGTGCCGACGTCGGCGGCGACATGGTGGGGAAGGTCGAAGCGGGCATCCCCGAGGATGATCCGCGCAACCCCGCAACCATCGCCGACAATGTGGGCGACAATGTCGGCGACTGTGCCGGCATGGCCGCGGACCTGTTCGAGACCTATGTGGTGACCGCGGTCGCCACCATGGTGCTCGCCGCGATCCTGATGCCCACCCCCGAGCTCAAGCTCGCGGGCATGGTGCTGCCCCTCGCCGTGGGCGGTGCCTGCGTCATCACCTCGATCATCGGCACCTTCTTTGTGAAGATGGGCCCCTCCAACAACATCATGAACGCCCTCTACAAGGGCCTCGCGGCCACCGGGGTGCTCTCGCTGGTCGCCCTGCTGCCGGTCCTGTGGTGGGTGTTCGGCGATCTCAACATGGCGATCGCGGCAGGCGAGGGCACGGCCATGGCCAAGACCTTCACGCCGTGGGCCTTGTTCTGGTGCGGCGTTGCCGGTCTCGTCATCACGGCGCTGATCATCGTCATCACCGAATACTACACCGGCACGGGCAAGCGCCCGGTCAACTCCATCGCCGAAGCCTCGATCACCGGCCACGGCACCAACGTCATCCAGGGTCTTGCCGTCTCGCTCGAGGCGACCGCCCTGCCGGCCATCGTCATCGTCGCCGGCATCATCGTGACGTTCAACCTCGCGGGCCTGTTCGGCATCGCCTTCGCCGTCGCCACCATGCTGGCCCTCGCCGGCATGATCGTCGCGCTCGACGCCTTCGGCCCGGTCACCGACAATGCCGGCGGCATTGCCGAAATGGCCGGCCTCGACAAGGAAGTGCGCCACAACACCGACGCGCTCGATGCGGTGGGCAACACCACCAAGGCCGTCACCAAGGGCTACGCCATCGGCTCGGCCGGTCTCGGCGCGCTGGTGCTGTTCGCGGCCTACACGCAGGACCTCATCTACTTCAGCAAGGACGCGCCCGCGGGCTCGATCTTCGAGGGCCTGGGCAATCTCACCTTCTCGCTGGCCGATCCGTACGTCGTTGTCGGCCTCCTCTTCGGTGGCCTGTTGCCGTTCCTGTTCGGCGGCATGTCGATGACCGCCGTGGGCCGCGCCGCGCAGTCCGTGGTGATCGAGGTCCGCCGCCAGTTCCGCGAGAACCCCGGCATCATGGCCGGCACCAGCAAGCCCGACTACGCCAAGGCGGTCGACCTGCTCACCCGGGCGGCCATCAAGGAGATGATCATCCCCTCGCTGCTGCCGGTGCTCTCGCCGATCGTGGTGTTCTTCGTGATCAACTGGATCGCCGGCCCCGGCGCCGCCTTCTCGGCGCTCGGTGCCATGCTCATGGGCGTCATCGTCACCGGCCTGTTCGTCGCCATCTCGATGACGGCCGGCGGCGGCGCCTGGGACAACGCCAAGAAGAGCTTCGAGGACGGCTTCGTCGACTCTAAGGGCGAAAAGCACCTCAAGGGTTCGGAAGCCCACAAGGCCTCCGTCACCGGCGACACCGTCGGCGACCCCTACAAGGACACGGCCGGCCCCGCCGTGAACCCCATGATCAAGATCACCAACATCGTCGCCCTGCTGCTGCTGGCGGTGCTCGCGCATCTGGGTGGCGTGGCGTAAAACGCCGATCTAGCGCTGAATGTGAAAGAGGCCCGGGGCGCAAGCTCCGGGCCTCTTTCCATGCATGGAACCTCACCCAAGCGCAGAGCCCGCAACATCCGCTGCGTCATCCCTCCCCCGTGTGGGGAGGGCGGCCGCACTGGCTTTCGCGACCAGCGAAAGCCTGAAAGGCCGGGGTGGGGGGATGTGCATGGCCAGACCCGTTCGAGGCGTGCGGAGGCGACACCCCCCACCCAGCTTCGCTAGGCCTGCGGCCAAGCTGCGCTAACCCTCCCCACACGGGGGAGGGAGGTCCCGCGCCTACTCGCCGATCCCCAGCGCATCCTGCACGGCGCGCATGACGCCATCGAGTTCGCGCAGCACGTCGTCGTTTCCAACGCGTAGGACGCGATAGCCTTCCTTTTGCATGAAGGCGTCGCGTGCCGCATCGTAGTCAGGATCGGTGTGGGTTCGGCCGTCGATCTCTATGACGAGTCTAGGATGGTGGCAGGCAAAGTCCGCATAGTAGCGGCCGAGCGGGACCTGCCGGCGGAAGTGGTAGCCGAGCGGCCTCAAGCCGCGAAGCGCGTTCCACATGATCGCTTCGGGGCGCGACATTTGCTGGCGCAGTTGGCGGGCGCGGGCAATGGTCATGAAGAACTGTATCGCTGCGAGCCGGCGGGCGGCTAGTCCCGCCGCCGCCCCACATTTTCCACCTCATTGCCCCACACCTGCCGCCCTCGCTCCACATCGCTGCTGTTGAACCGCCCCGCCTTGGGCAATCCGGGGCACGTATCGCGTTCTTTCCGGGGCATCTGACCAGTGCTGGACTATCGTATCTGCCGCGGGCGGCTCGCGCCGCTCGGCTTCGTCTGCCTGCTTTTCCTGAGCATAGGCACCCTTCCCGCCACCGCACGCGACCCCGATTTCGTCGCACACCACAAGGATCTCAAATGCCTTGCCACCGCCATCTATTTCGAGGCGCGAGGCGAGTCCGTGCTCGGGCAGCAGGCCGTGGCCCAGGTGATCCTCAACCGCGAGCGCTCCAACCGCTATCCCGACAGCGTGTGCGAGGTGATCTACGAGAATGCGGAGCAGCGCGACGGCTGCCAGTTCTCGTTTGCCTGCGACGGCAAGCCTGACGTTCCAAAGGAGAAGGGAGCCTGGCGCGCGGCGCTGCGCATCGCGGACGAAATGCTTCGCCGCCCAAACCCGATCTGGTGGCTCGCCAGCGCGACGCTCTATCACGCCGACTATGTCGACCCCAGCTGGGCGCCCAGGGTCACGCTGGTCTCAAGCATCGGCCGCCACCTGTTCTACGTGGAGCCGGGCGTCCGGGTGGACGACGCGGCGTAACGGCAGCCGCGCCGACCAGCGGCCCTTACGCCGCCACCAGCTCCCGCTTCAGCGGATAATCCTCGGCCTCATACAGCGCGCGGATCTGCCGGCCTTCGAAGCGGGTGCCATCCACATCCAGATACGTCCCGTTGAGCCAGGCTTGCGGCATTTCCTCGACGACATATTTCACGGCTTCCGCGGCGTTGGGGAAGCGGCGGTAGCGCGCCAGCGATTTGGCGTAGCGGCGGGAGGGGAACAGTTCGGCGGGGGCGGTGTAATCGATGGACATCATCTTACCTCGTGGTTGAAACGGCGTTCTTGCGGGTCAGCGGATAGCGGCGGCTGTTGTAGAGCGCGAGCATGTCGTTGCGCGCGAACACGCGTTCGCCCACGCGCAGCCGCGCGCCGCGCAGGCTCACCGGCGCTGCTTCCTCGATCGCGAAGCGCAGCGCCTTGGCTGCGGTCCGGAAGGCGCGCGGCCCATGGGCTGCAGCGCTGTGACGGTCGCTGCCGAGATAAAGCTCGGCCGCGGCCAGATAGTCTTGATTGTTCATTGTATTCTCTTGGAAACGAGCCTCGACCGCGCGGCATCGGCCGCATCTGGCGGGAGGCGGAGGCGGGGCGCGCCGTGCGGCACGCCCCAGATCGTAAGGGCTCAGAGCAGCTGGAGGTTCGTCGCGGAGGCGCGGCCGTCACGGCCGGTCTCGAGGTCGTAGGAGACCTTCTGGCCTTCGCCGAGGCTGGACGCGCCAGCCCGCTCGACGGCCGAGATGTGAACGAACGCGTCCTTGGAGCCATCGTCCGGCTGGATGAAGCCGAAGCCCTTGGTGGCGTTGAAGAATTTTACGGTACCATTGATCATGGTGAGGTCTTTCGTGTCGTGACGGCTGAGGATCGTGATCGCAAAGCGTCGGTTCCGCCCCCGCGACATGCGGGCCAGGCGGTCTAGAACGTTCGTAGATCAGGGGAGCCAAGCAGCCGGCGAACCGGGCGATCAGAGCCATGACGGCTGAAACGTATGGCCTCCATATAGGCGCGCGGCGCGTCGAAAACAAGGCGCGGTCAAAAGTGCGGTCCTCGTGTCGATTCCGCCGCGGCGCGTTCGTCGTGTCGGTGAAGGCAGCCAACCGGCCGCCGCAACACGGGGAACACAACCATGCGTAAAGTCACCGCCGGTCTCTTTCATTCCATCGACGGCGCCGTCGAAGCGCCCGACCAGTGGCAATTCGACCAGTTCGACGACGGCCTGGGCGCGGTTCTGGGCAAAACCCTCGCCGCCACCGACACCGTCATTCTCGGCCGCGTGGGCTACGAGGCCTGGGCCAGGGATTTCGGCGAGGGCGAGGACGAATTCTTCGGCCCGTTCATCAACGCTGTGCCGAAATTCGTCGCGACCAGCACGCTCAAGGGGCCGCTGAGCTGGCAGAACTCCACGGTCATCCCGGGCGACGTCCACGCCTTCGTGCGCGAGCTCAAGCAGCAGCCGGGCGGCGAGATCGCCGTCATGGGCGGCATTTCGATCGTGCGGAGCCTTTTCCTCGCCGGGCTCATCGACGAGCTGACCCTCATTACCCACCCGGTGGTCGCCGGCGCCAAC
>JBIQKK010000019.1:19146-26725 GCA_044506585.1 Hyphomicrobiales bacterium | reverse complement strand
GTGCCGTTGAGCGAGGTCCATTCGTGCGGGTAGCCGAGCCGGAAGGGCACGGCGTCGGTCAGCTCCCGGCGCACCTCCGGGGGCAGGTCGTAGTCGCCGGCGTCGAGGTTCTCGGTCAGCTGCTCGACGCGGCGCGCGCCGACGATCGCGGCGGTGACCCGGCTGTCGCCGAACAGCCAGCTGAGCGCCACCTGGCTTGGAGTCTTGCCGATGCGCCCGGCGACCTCGACGACGGCTTCGACGATGCGCTTGCCGTCGCCGGACCAGTAGCGCTCGCCCACGATGTTCTTCTGCTGGCCGTGGCGCGTCTCGGCCGAGGGCTCGTCCTGGCCGCGATATTTGCCCGAAAGCATCCCCGCTGCGAGCGGGCTCCAGCAGATCATGCCGACCCCTTCGGCCTCGCAGGCGGGCAGCACTTCGCGTTCGATGTCGCGGCGCACGAGATTGTAGAGATGCTGCGCCGACACCATCGGCTCATAGCCTTTGCGCGCGGCGATGCCGTTGGTGCGCGCGATCTGCCAGCCGTAGAAATTCGAGCAGCCGACATAGCGCACCTTGCCCGCGCGGATCAGGTCGTCGACCGCGCGCATCGTCTCCTCGACGGGGGTGAAGGGGTCGGGGCCGTGGAACTGGTAGAGATCCACATAGTCGGTGCCGAGCCGCCTGAGGCTCGCTTCGCACGCCTCGACGATATGCTTGCGGCTGAGGCCCCGCGCGGTCGTTGCCTCGCCGGTCGGAAAGAAGCCCTTGGTTGCGAGCACGAGGTCGTCGCGCTTGTGGTCCTTGAGGATCGCGGCGAGGATGCGCTCGGATTCGCCCGCCACATAGGCGTCGGCGGTGTCGATGAAATTGCCGCCACCCTCGATATAGGCGCTGACGATGGCGCGCGACGTTTCGAGATCGCAGCCCCACTCCTTGTTGCCGAAGGTCATGGTCCCGAGGCAAATGCGCGACACGAGCAGGCCGGAGCGGCCGAGATAGCGGTATTTCATTCAAATTCTCCCAGAGGCGGCCATGCCGGCGAGGCGGGCGATCAGCCCGTCCCGTTCGTCCGTCATGCCCTTGTAGGCGAGCTGCTCGGGGCTGAGCGCTTCGAGTTGGGCGATGATGGCCATCGCGATGCGCCCACTATCGCCATGTGCCTCGAGCGCCGCAAGGGGATCGACCGCGATGCGGATGGTGAACACGATGTCGCGGCTTTGCGGCAGGCGCCGCAGCGTCTGCCGTTCGACCCTCAGGAACACGTGCTCGGCCCTGGCTCCGCCGCCGAACCGGCGCGGCGGCGAATCGTGCGGATGGTGGAGCGCGTCGTCGCCATAAAGCGACCAGTTCCAGCGGATCATGCCGGTTTCGGGCCGCAGATTGTCGAACATCCGGGCGATCAGTTCTCCATTGCGCGTCCCCGCGCCGAAGCCCGGCACCGGCGCATGCACCTCCTCGATCGGCCGCATGAATTTGTCGCGCAGCCGCCACGACGACGGAAAGCTGAGCGAGGCCGCGGCAATCCGCCAGCCCGTCTCGCCGCGCCGCATCAGCACGAGGTCTTCCTGCACCAGCCGCGCCGCGGTCCAGAGCGGGGGACCGTCCCGCAGCTCCACCCGCCGCCCCGCCACCTCCATCGCGCCGTCCACCAGCCGGTGCGTTGCGGGAAACCGCCGGGGCAAATGCTCAACCAGCAGCGCCAGCACCTCGGCCTGCGCGGCTTCCGTCCCGGGCTCGGCCGCGAACACGTCGTCCCAATGGGCTGCGGCGAGTTGCTCCTTCTCGCGCAAATCCGCCGCCAGCCGCTCGTCGACGTCGATCCAGGCGTCGGGGTCCAGCGGCTTCACCCCGATCTGGAACAGTCGCGAGCTTCCGTCATAGGGTGTGCGCAGGGCGGTCATCGGCGGCGACTATAGCGGTCCGCGCGCCCGGCGGAACCCGGCGCCCCCCGCGCCGGTTTCCCTGACCTGGAGGACAGTCATGAATACCGCCAATCTGCAGCTCGAAGGTCTCTATCTGGTCGTCGCCGCGCTCAACAATGCGCTCGTCAAGAAAGGCATCCTCACCCGCGAGGAGATCGACCAGGCGCTGCGGCGCGCCGAGGAGACCGCCATCGACGACGATCGCGCCGTCGAAGATTTGAGCCCGGCCAACCGCGACGCCATCGCCTTCCCCGCGCGGCTGCTGGCGCTCGCCAACCGTTCCGCGTCGGACGACGAGATTCCGGGCTTTGCCGAGCTCGCGCGCATGGTCGGCAGCACCAAGGAACCCTATAACGATCAGCGGTAAAGCCGCCGGAGGCAGCATGCGTGTCGTCGTCATCGGTGCCGGCGGGCGGACCGGCCGGCTCATCGTCGAGCGGCTGGTCAAGGCCGGCCACACGGTCGTTGCCACCATCCGCAATCCCAGGCACATGGCGCCGATGGTCAAGCTCGGCGCCGAGACCGTGATGCTCGATCTCGAGGACTCGACCGGCCCCGACTTTTCGGCGCAATTCAAGGGCGCCGACGCCATCGTCTTCGCCGCGGGCTCGGCGGAAGGCGAATCCAGTGCCATCGACCGCACCGGCGTCACCAAGACCGTGCGCGCCGCCAAAAGCGCGGGGGTCAAGCGCTACCTCGCCATCTCCTCGATCGGCGCGTCGACCGGCATGAAGCTCAGCGGTCCGTTCAACACCGAGGAGATGCGCGACTATTACAAGCAGAAGCGCGCGGCCAACAAATATATCCGCGAGTCCGGGCTCGACTGGACCATCCTCGAGCCGACGAGTCTCACCTCCGGCAAGGGCACCGGCAAAGTCACGCTGACCGAGGACGCCCTCGATCCCGACACCACGGTCGAGCGCGCCGATGTCGCCGCGGTCCTCGTCGCCCTGCTCGAAACGGACAAGAGCATCGGCCACACCTACCAGCTGGTCGGGGGCAAGACCCCCATCGCGAGGGCCGTGGCGAAAGTCACCGCCGGCTGAGGAACGCCTCGAGCCGCGCGAGGCCTTCGCGGATCGGCTCCGTGCCGGTCGCGTGGCACCAGCGCAGCCAGCCTTCGCCCTCGGGCCCGAAGGCCAGTCCCGGTGCCAGCCCCAGCTTCACCTCGCGCACCAGGCGCTTGGCGGTCTCGACCGAATCCTCGAACCCCGCGATGCGGAAGAAGCCGTACATCGCCCCGCCCGCATCCGGGATGTCGATCCCCGGCAGCCGCCGCAAACCATCGGCCAGCACCTGCCGCGTTTCGCTGAGCCGCGACCGCAGGGCCGCGATTTCGCCTTCGCCCTGCGCCACCGCCACCGCGCCCGCGCGCTGCGCCGGCTCGAGAATGCACGAGGTGTTGTATTCGATCAGCTTGGTGAGCTCGTCCATCAGCGTTTGCGGCGCCACCAGCCAGCCCATGCGCCAGCCCGTCATGCTCCAGGCCTTGGAGAAGCTGTTGGACGAAATGATGCGGTCCCCGCTCTCGTAGCGCGCCAGAAAGGACGGTGCCGACGTCCGGCGCGGATCGTAGACCAGCCGCTCATAGACATCGTCGGCGAGCACCCAGATGCCGTGCCTGCGGCAATGGGAGAGCACGGCGTCCACCTCCTCGTCCTCGATCGTCCAGCCCGTGGGATTGTTGGGCGAGTTGACGATCAGGAGCCGCGTCTGGGGTGTCAGCGCCGCCAGCAGCCGGTCGAGATCGAGCGACCATTTGCCGTTCGCGATCCGCAACGGCACGCGCGCAACTTCCGCGCCGAGGATCCGCGGAATCTCGGTGACATTGGGCCAGAGCGGGGTCACGGCCACCACGCGGTCGCCCGGCGACAGCACCAGCTGGCTCGCGAGCATCAGCGCCGAGACGCCGGAGCCGACGGCCGCGATCCGCTCCGGCCCGATCGGCCGCTCATGCAAGCCGCTGAGATAAGCCGCAATCGCCTCGCGCAGATAGGGGCGCCCCAGATTCTGCGAATAGAACGTTTCTCCACTCTCGAGCGACGCAATGGCCGCCTCGCGGATGAAGCGCGGGGTCGGCTGGTCGGACTCGCCGAACCAGAAGCGCAGGATATCGGCCTCGCCCATGCCCGCATTGGCCACTTCGCGGATCAGCGAGGGCTGGAGGTTGCGCACCACCTCGCGCGCTTCAACCGTCATCATGGCGTACCCCGCATCGCATCGCGCAGTCCGCGCATCCCCATCGTTTCGATCCCGAGCTCGTCCAGCATTTCGCGGACCGCGCCCGAGCGGAACAGGTGATACTCGTTCGTGCGCGTCGGCGCGTCCGGCGTCACCATCGCGATGTCGCCGGGCGCGGTGAAGTGAAACGCGCCATAGGTCACGCCGTCCGGCATCGTCTCGAACAGCCCGCGATAGTCCGCTGGCTCGGGCACGCTGGCGCCGAAGGGCGTCACGATCACGTGGTCGACCGGCGGGTTGCCGCGCGCCGTCATCTCGGCGAGAACGGCCGCGGCTTCCTCGGGATCGGCACCCAGCCGGCCGGCGGCGCGCACCAGCACCACCGGCAGGCGGTACTCGCGGCCCAGCCGCGCATAGATTTCGAGAAAGCCCGGCAGCGCGGCAGTGAACATGTGGCTGTCGAGATGCGTGACGTCGATCCCCGCCGCGAGCGCGGTTTCGATCTGCGCGCGGAATTCGGCTTCCACCGCCTCGCGCCGCGCGCCCGCAACGCCGCGCGCGGTGGCCGGCATGAAGCCGCCGGCATCGGTCAGGCCGTTGTCCGAAACGCCCGTCAGCGGCCGCCAGCGGAAGGCTTCGAACTCGGCGGTCAGCGTCAGGTGCACGCCGATATCGAGCTCGGGCCGCTCGCGCGCGATCCGCGCCAGTTCGGGGAACCAGGGGCAGGGCACCATCACCGAGCCGGCAGTGACGATGCCGAGGTCCCACAATTGGGTGAACGCGGCGTTGGCACTGTGGCTCGCGCCGAGGTCGTCGTGATGGAGGATGAGCGTGCGCTTGGACATGCGCCGGTCCTAGCCCAGAGTCTGCCCGCGCGCCAGTGCGAGGAGGCGCGGCACCTCGGCCTCCGGCACGCGCTCGTTGAGCCGCGCCGCGGCGACCACCGGCACCCAGCGGTAAACCGCCGTTCTATCGAGCCCCGCGGCGCAATAGGCGTCGAGATAGGCCGCCGCGAGCCTGGGCTCCACGGTGCCGATGAGCACGAAACTTCGCGCCACGTCCGCGGCGGGCTCCCCGGCATTGGCGTCGAGCCAGTCGACGATGCGGGCGTCCGTGCCGTTGACGAGAATATTGTAGGGGTGGAAGTCGCCGTGGCAGAGCCGGTCGCCATCGGGCAGGGCGAGCAGACCGTCCAGCAGGCGCGTCCTCGTTGCGTGATCGAGATGCCGTGCCGCGCCGATATTGCGCACCAGGCGCTCCCTGAGTGGCGGAAGGCCGGTGGGCGCGGCAAGCTCGTGCATCCGCCGGTGCAGGGTCACCATCACATCGAGGATTTCGTCGGCCCCGCCCGGAGCCTTCAGCCGGTCGGCCAGCGCCGTGCCGGGCACGTGCTCCATCACCACCCCCCAGCGCCCGCCGATCTCGACCACCCCGTCGGTGGCTGGTGCGAGGCCGGTTTTCGCCAGCCCGCGCAGGATCGCGTCCTCGCGGCGGGCCGGCGCGTGGTCGCGCCGCCAGCGGGTCAGCTTCACCACCCAGCCGGGCCGGTAGACATAGATCTCGGCTTCCTTGCCGGCCCCGATGGGCTGGCCCAGCTCAGACGTCACGGGTGGCTCCCCTGCAGTGGTGCCGGCCGCCCGCCGCTGCGGCGCAAAGAATCTTTGCGCGGCCATGTCGATCCCATGCCGCGTCCCTCGTCGTGTCCATGAAAGCCGGTGAGGCCGGGTGTGCTGCTGTCACGATCTGTCAGCAGGGTCAGGCATCCATCATCCACCGGAGAGCACAGGAGATCGAAATGCCAGCCACCCGCGGTTCGGATATGGGACCGGACCGGCGCCTCGTGAAGGGCGCAAACACAGAAATTTCGCACCGATTTTCACTTTCACGCTTGCGCGGTTCTGCTATACCGCCCGGCCCAACGCGGCGCCCCGGCGCCCTCAGCTTTCTCTGAAAGGACGGTACCATGACCTCGGAAACTTTCGAGTCGGGCGCGGCTGCGCCTGAACTGGCCCCGACTGATCCGGCTCACGCCGCCCGCAACAGCCTGGTCATCAACGTCCTGTTGGTATCGACCTTTGTGGTGATGCTCAACGAGACGGCGATGAGCGTCGCCATTCCCAAGCTGATGGAAGCCCTCGCGGTCGACGCGAGCGCCGCCCAGTGGCTCACCACGGCATTCCTGCTCACCATGGCGGTGGTCATTCCGGTCACCGGGTTCCTGCTGCAGCGGTTCAACACGCGGCCGATCTTCCTGCTCGCCATGACGCTGTTCGTCACCGGCACGGCGATTGCCGCCGCGTCCCCCAATCTCGGATTCCTCGTCTTCGGGCGGGTCATCCAGGCCGGGGGTACGGCCATCATGATGCCGCTGCTCATGACCACGGTGATGACCCTCGTGCCGCCCGACCAGCGCGGCAAGATGATGGGCAACATCTCGATCGTGATGTCGGTGGCGCCCGCCGTCGGTCCGGTGCTGGCGGGGTTCATCCTCGCCTATCTCGACTGGCGCTGGTTCTTCCTCGTCATGATCCCCATCGCGCTCGGCGCACTGGCGCTGGGCTACCGCATGATGGTCAATGTCACGACGCCGCGTTACGCCCCGCTCGACTATCTGTCGGTCGTGCTGTCGGCGATCGCCTTCGGCGGCATCGTCTATGGCCTGTCGAGCTTCGGCCTCGAGGAAGCCGTGCGTCCGATCTCGCCCTTCATCCCCCTCGCCATCGGCGCCGTGGTGATGGTCCTGTTCGTCTGGCGGCAGCTCGTCCTCGCCGGCAAGGGCGCGGCACTGCTCGACCTGTCGACGCTCAAGCAGGCCAACTTCACCATCTCGGTGGTGATGATCTCGATCCTGATGCTGGCCATGTTCGGCACCATCATCCTGCTGCCGATCTATCTCGCCACGGTCATCGGCTTCGAGACCTGGCAGATTGGCCTGCTGATGATGCCGGGCAGCCTGATGATGGGCCTGCTGGGTCCGTTCGTCGGCCGGCTCTTCGACAAGGTCGGTCCGCGTCCGCTGATCATCCCCGCCATGGCGCTGGTCTGCGTCGTGCTCTGGGCGATGACCCTGCTCGGCGTCGGTACCTGGTGGCCCTACATCCTCGCCGGTCACCTGGTGATGAGCCTGGGCTTTGCGTTCCTGTTCGGGCCGCTCTTCACCACGAGCCTCAGCTCCGTTCCGCCGCAGCTCTACAGCCACGGCTCGGCCCTGCTCGGCTCGGTGCAGCAGGTCGCCGGTGCGGCAGGCGTGGCCCTGTTCGTCGCCATCATGTCGGCCCAGCAGGCGTCGCTCGCGGCATCGGGCACGGTCCCGCTCGAGGCTCTCGCCGGCGGTATCCGCGTCGCCTTCATGGTGGGGGCAGCCATTGCGCTGTTCGCTCTGATAGCCTCCTTCTTCGTCCGGCGTCCTGCTCCCCAGGCCGGCGGCTGGGGCCACTGACGCACCAGACGATTACAGTCCGAAGGGCCGGGTTCACCCCCGGCCCTTTTCTTTT
>JBIQKK010000019.1:16366-19046 GCA_044506585.1 Hyphomicrobiales bacterium | reverse complement strand
GGGCCGGGTTCACCCCCGGCCCTTTTCTTTTGCGGCACTGTCAGAACGCCGTTCCGGGAATGGCGGAGCGTCGCGCAAGAATGCCGAGCCGCCACGGGCCTTTAGCTGAAGTTGCGCCACATCCCCCGGCGCCGCGTTATTCTCTGGCGTCGCCATCAACGACCGCGCGTACTGACGAGGTGCGGGTGGCGACGGTGGGATAGGCTGCGGTCGCGCAGTCTGAGTTCCTCGCCGGAATGCCGTGGCGGCCCCTCAACCGGCCACGGCGTTGGCGGCTGGTGCCGACAATTCCCATCGCGGGGTGCGCAGGGCGTCTCGCTCTGCTCTACATCACCGGAGGCGCCCTGCGCACTCCGTCCGTGGCCCGGTTTGCGCCACGGCAGGCCACACCCCGGCGCCGTCAGGCGGCCGGATGCCTTTTCATGCCTCGATTTACCGTTTCAGCTTGGCGCGTTCGATCGCCTCGACGATCACCTTGCGCGCCTCGGCGGCGTCGCCGACATGGCTGATCTTGGCCCATTTGCCGGGCTCGAGATCCTTGTAGTGGGTGAAGAAATGCTTCACCCGCTCGAGCTGGATCTCCTGCATGTCGGAGACATCGTGGACCTTGTCGTACATCGCGGTGAGCTTATGCGCCGGTACGGCGAGGATTTTTTCGTCCTGCCCGCCATCGTCCTCCATGAACAGCACGCCGAACGGCCGGCAGCGCACGACGCAGCCGGGCACCACAGGCCGCGAATTCATGATCAGCACGTCGGCCGGATCGCCGTCACCGCACAGCGTGTGCGGGATGAAGCCGTAATTTCCGGGGTAGCGCATCGGCGTATAGAGGAACCGGTCGACGAACAGCGCGCCGGACGCCTTGTCGAGCTCGTATTTGATCGGCTCGCCGCCGAGCGGCACTTCGATGATGACGTTGAAATCGTCGGGCGGATTATGGCCGGTCGGGATGGCGTCGATATTCATTTCGGGTTTCGTCGCGGGGTGGGAAGAGTGGCGGGTTGTGGACTGGAGAGCAGCGCAAATGCAAGGCATAGTTGCGCGTCGGCCCGGCAGCGGAGGCGAGAGCCATGCGTAAACTTGCATTGATCCTGGGCATGGTGATGCTCGCCAGTCCGGCGTCCGCCGGGCAACTGGTCTCGGCCTATACCGATGTCGATCTCGACGCCTGCCGGATGCTGTCGAGCGACGAGGTCGGTGCCACCTGGGCCTGCGACGGCCTCAACGGCTATCCGGTGGTCATTTCCGAGGGCGATCTGAGGATGACCGTATCCTATGGCGAGGGCGCCATGGACGAGGCGGCCATGAACCAGGGTTTCGGTCCGTTCAACCGGCTCGGCGCCAAAATGGAGTGGCTCAGCCCGGCCGGCGATCCGGACGCGCCGGTGGCGACCATCCTGCGCTGGTATCTGCAAAAGGGCGAGGGGCCGGGCGAATCGCAAATCCTGGTCGTCACCCAGCTCGAGCCCGGCGCGGTCTGCCAGATCGCCTGGATCGATGCGACGGCCAATCCCGACGCCAACGAGATGGCGCGCGAGGCGGCCGAAGAACTCGCGGGGGATTTCGACTGCGGGGGAATGCCCCGGATCTACGGCAAGTTCGAAGCGTTCGAGATCGAATAGCCCGCGCTCAGCGGCGCGCCATCTGGTTGCGCAGGATCGTGCGCTGGCGCGCCGAAACCCCGATCAGCTCGGCAATGCGCCAGACCATATTGTCCTCGAGCTCGTGATTCTTGTCGTCGGCGAACACCACCTGCCACATCATCCGGATGATCTCGACCCGCTCCGCCTCGGGCAGCTGGGTTATGGCTGAAGTGAAGCGGTAGAAGTCCACCGCTTCGGAATCGCGCCGCATCGCTTCGGCGACGAGGGCCTCCACCTCGTCTTCCTCGAGCGCGTAATAATCCATCAGCGTGTGGCGCACCGCGTCCCGCTCGGCCTCGCTCGTCGTTCCGTCGACCGCCGCGAGATGCACCAGCAGCGCCGCCACGGCGAGCCGCGGCTCGTGGGTCGGAACGGGGGCTTGCTGGTCCTGGAACAGGCGCGAAATGGCCTCGAACATGGGCGGTCTCCGATCGGTCAGCTGAGATAATGCGGTTGGCCACGGATCGGAAAGGGCAGCGGGACTGTCTCACGGCGCTTTGAAGCCTTTCGGCCACAAAAGACTCCGCTTGACTCCGGAACCGAGTCTCATGTTCACTATTTGTTCCGGGGAAGGAGCCAGACAATGTCCGGCAGTAAGGCCAACACGCTCAAGGCCCTGAAAGAGAAAATCGCGACGTTCGAAACGCGTCCGGTGCTGAGCGAAACCGATGCCGCTGCGCCTGCCGCGGGCCTCCTCGCGACCCCCCGGGGCTATGTGCATGAGATTTTCGCCGAAACGCTGGTCAACACCGGTGCCGCGTTCGGTTTCGCTCTCGCCCAGGCGAGAACCATGCTTTCCCCCGAGCGGCCGGGCCTGCTGATCTTTCAGCTCAAATCCGACGCCCAGGAGCTGGGCCTGCCCTATGGGCTGGGCTTTCGCGCCTTCGGGCTCGAGGCCAGCGCGTTCGTTCTCATCCGCACCGACACGATCGTCGAGCTCCTCTGGGCGCTCGAAGAAGCCATTGCCTGCCGCGCCGTCGGTGCCATCGTGGCCGATATCGCCTACCCGCACAAAACTCTCGATTTCACCGCCTCGC
>JBIQKK010000019.1:8665-16266 GCA_044506585.1 Hyphomicrobiales bacterium | reverse complement strand
GCCATCGTGGCCGATATCGCCTACCCGCACAAAACTCTCGATTTCACCGCCTCGCGGCGTCTCGCGCTGCGAACGGCTGCATCCGGCGCCGCGGTCTTTCTCGTCCGCTACGCCCGCGATCGCGAGGCGACCGCCGCCCGCTACCGATGGCGGGTCGAGCCGCAAATCAGCGCTCCCCTCCCCTTCGACGATCGGGCACCCGGACCGCCCCGCTGGCTCCTGACGCTCGAGAAAGGAAGCCTCACAGGCCGCAAGGCCGGCCCCGAGGGCGAGCACTATCTGGTGGATTTGACGGAAAATGGCCTCGTTCAGGCAGACATCGCCGGCACAGATCGCTCCCGCGCTGCGGCAGTCGAGGCGCTATCTCGTCCTGCATCTTCCCCGCTGGCCGACCGATTGTCTCAAACGGGCTGATCCGGCTCTCGCGGCGTCGGCACGCCCATTCGTCCTGTGGGAAAAACAGCGCGGCGCCATGAAGCTCGTTGCGCTCGACGAGCGCGCGAGTGCCGCCGGCCTGTTCCCCGGACAGAACCTTTCGGATGCGCGCGCCATCGAACCCGAGCTCGACGCCCGCGAGATCGACCGCGATTACGTCGCGCGGGTTTTCGCCGATCTGGCCGACTGGCACTCCAATGCCAGCCCGATCGTCTCGGTCCTCACCGATGCCGAAGCCTGGGGCGATCTGGTGCTCGACATCACCGGCGTCAGCCACCTGTTCGGCGGCGAGACCGCGATGCTGGAGCGGCTGACCCAGCGATTGGCCGGGCTCGGCTACACCGTACGGGGCGCGATCGCGTCCACGGTCGGGGCCGGATGGGCGCTGGCACGCCACACCCCTGGCCGCGTCCTCGCTGAGGGCATGGAAAGCCAGGCGCTCGCCGCTTTTCCCGTTGCCGCCCTCCGGCTCAGTACAGATCAGGTCGAAGGCCTCAAACGGTTCGGCCTCAAGACCATCGGCCAGCTCTATGGCCGCGACCGCCGTGCCCTCCAGGCGCGCTTTGGGATGTCGCTGTTGCTCAGGCTCGACCAGGCCCTGGGCTGGCTCGAAGAAAAGGTCACCCCGCGGCTTCCGGCCGTCGAGCACTCGGTGGAACGGCGGTTCCCCGAGCCGATCGTTTTGATCGAGGACGTGCTGATGACGGCGCACGATCTCGCCATCACGCTGGCCCGGATCCTCGAGACCAATGGTATCGGCGCGCAGGCCTTTCACCTGTTCCTCTATCGCGTCGACCACAAGGTGATGACGCTGTCGGTCAACTCCGCCCGCGCCACACGCGATGCGGCGCATATCGGGCGCCTGTTCTCCTACCGGGCCGAACGCCTCGAGGGCGAGTACGATGCCGGCTTCGGCATCGACATGATCCGTCTCGCCGCCGCTTCGATCAGTCCGCTCGATGTCGTCCAGGTCGGAGCTTTCGGCAGCGACGACGGGGCCGCGACCCTCGATGGTCTCTACGATCGCATGAGCAGCCGGCTCGGTCTCATGTCGGTCGTGCGCTCGCATCCGGTCAACAGCCACATTCCGGAAGCCGCCCTCCATATGACGCCGGCGATTGCCGCAGTGCCGTCGCAGCGCGAGGTTCCCCCCGAGGTTCGCACCCTGCGGCCTTTGCGGTTGCTGCCGCAGCCCGAACCGATCACCGTCATCGCCGAAGTCCCCGACGCGCCGCCCTCGCAGATGGTCTGGCGGCGTGTGTCCTACCGCTTTGTCAAAGCCGCCGGGCCCGAGCGAATTGGCGCAGAATGGCAGCACATGAGGCTGCGGCTGCAACTCACCGACACCGCGATCGAAGCGGCCCGGCATACGCCCGCCGGCTATTACGACGAAGGCCGGGTCACGCGCGATTACTACATCGGGGAAGATGAAGGCGGCCGGCGGTTCTGGCTCTTCCGGCTGGGGCTGCTGGGCATCGCGGACACCCCGCGATGGTTCCTGCACGGGCTCTTCGCATGAGCCGGATCCCGTTCCTCCCCGATAACGACAATGGCGTGCCCCGTCCGGTGCCGGGCTATGTCGAGCTCGTCTCGACCTCGAACTTCTCGTTCCTGCGCGGGGCGTCGCATCCCGAGGAACTCGCCATCGCCTCCGCGGCCCTCAGGCTCAAGGGCTTCGGGCTGACCGACCGCAACAGCTTTGCCGGCGTCGTTCGCGCCTATGTCGCCCTGCGCGACATGGACAATCCCCCGCCGCCCGATTTCCGCTATCTCGTGGGCACCCGTCTCTGTTTCAGCGACGGTACCCCGGACATCGTCGCCTATCCCACCGATCGCGAGGCCTATGGGCGGCTGTGCAAGCTGATCAGCATCGGCAATCTGCGCGGCGAAAAAGGCGCGCCTCTCCTGCGCTTCTCCGATCTCGCCCCCTCCCTGTCGGACCAAAAGATCGTCGGGCTCCAGGCCGAGGATTTCACCATCGGTCAGCTCTTCATCCTGATGGCCGATGAAAGCGACTGGACACGCAGCGAATCCGTGCTGCAGGCGCTGGCCCGGCAGGCTCCCGGCAGGGTCTGGGTCGGCGGCGCGTGCCGCTACAATGGCGAGGATCGCGCGCGGCTCAATCGCCTCGCCGGTATGGGCCGGCGGCACAACGCGCCGCTGATTGCCGTCAACGACGTGCTCTACCACGAGCATGGCCGGCGCGTGCTGCAGGATGTCGTTACCTGCATCCGCGAGCATCGCACCATTGCCGATGCGGGCCGCTGGCTCGAGCCCAATGCCGAACGTCACATCAAGACGCCGGTCGAAATGGCGCGTCTTTTTCGCGAACATCCCCAGGCGATCGCCGAGACGATGCGCTTCGCTTCGCTCATCGGGTTCACGCTCGACCAGCTCAAATACAACTATCCCACCGAGGCCTGGGACAATGGAGAAAGCCCGCAGGAAACGCTCGAACGTCTGACATGGGAGGGGGCCGCCAAACGCTACCGCGGCAACATCCCGGATGAGGTCAAGCGGACGGTCTGGTCGGAACTCTGCCTCATCGCCTACAAAGGCTACGCTCCCTATTTCCTCACCGTGCGCGACATCGTCTATCACGCGCGCTACGAGCTGAAGATCCTCTGCCAGGGGCGCGGGTCGGCCGCCAATTCGGCGGTCTGCTTCTGCCTTGAAATCACCGAGGTCAACCCGGTGGGAGGCAATCTCGTTTTCGGCCGGTTCCTCTCCACCGAACGCGACGAGCCCCCCGATATCGACGTCGATTTCGAACACGAACGGCGCGAGGAGGTGATGCAGTATGTCTATGCAAAGTATGGCGGCAACCACACCGGGCTGACCGCCAACGTCATCTGCTACCGCTCGAAGGCGGCTTTGCGCGAGGTCGCAAAAGTCTTCGGCCTCTCCGACGACACGATCGATGCCATCAACCAGCTGCATTGGGGCTGGGGCAGCAGCGCCACCAAGGACGAGATGCGCGCCGTCGGCATCGACCCGGATGAAACGACACTCGCCATGGTGCTCGAATGCGCACGAGACCTGCACGGGTTTCCGCGCCATCTCAGCCAGCATGTGGGCGGATTCGTCATCACCCGCGACGAGCTCGACCGGCTCGTGCCCATCAGTAAATCGGCGATGGAAAGCCGGGCCATCATCGAATGGAACAAGGACGATATCGATGCGCTCGGGATTCTCAAGGTCGATGTGCTCGCGCTCGGCATGCTGAGCTGCATCCGGCGGGCTTTCGAGCTCATGCATCAGCATTACAAGCAGGATCTGACCATCGCGCGTATTCGCGAGCTGGCTGAAGACGATCCGGCGGATGCCGCGCGCGTCTTCGCCATGACGCATCGCGCCGACACCATCGGCGTCTTCCAGATCGAAAGCCGGGCGCAGATGTCGATGCTGCCCCGGCTCAAGCCCAGCAAATTCTACGATCTCGTCATCGAGGTGGCGATCGTGCGTCCTGGCCCCATCCAGGGCGGCATGGTGCATCCCTATCTCAAGCGCCGCATCAATGGCGAAGCGGTCTCTTACCCCAGTCCGGAACTGGAAGCCGTCCTCGGCCACACGCTCGGCATTCCCCTGTTCCAGGAACAGGCCATGCAGATCGCCATCGTTGGCGCCGGCTTCACGCCGAGCGAAGCCGACAAGCTGCGCCGCTCGATGGCAACGTTCAAGCGCACCGGCGGCGTCGGTGTCTTTCGCGAAAAATTCCTCGCGGGGATGAAGAGGCGCGGCTATCCGCCGGACTTTGCCGAGGCCTGCTTTCGCCAGATCGAGGGGTTCGGATCCTATGGCTTCCCCGAAAGCCACGCGGCGTCTTTCGCCCTCCTCGTCTATGTCTCGTGCTGGCTC
Organism: Hyphomicrobiales bacterium; assembly: GCA_044506585.1. Taxonomy (GTDB): domain Bacteria; phylum Pseudomonadota; class Alphaproteobacteria; order Rhizobiales; family Devosiaceae; genus Devosia_A. The sequence goes on along the minus strand of JBIQKK010000019.1, from coordinate 11,973 downwards.
AAATGCCACTATCCCGATGTGTTCACGGCGGCGCTGCTCAACAGCCAGCCCATGGGCTTTTATGCCCCCGCACAACTGATCCGCGATGCAACCGAACACGGCGTCGAAGTACGACCGGTCGATATCAATCGCTCCGATCTGTGGGCGATCCTCGAAGACGGACCCACTGCGGCATCTCGCGTGTGGGACCGGCATGCCGACCAGCGGGCCGATATCCGATCCAGCAAAGCCATCCGTCTCGGCTTTTCCTCAATCTCGGGTCTCAAGCAGGATCATGCGGGCATCCTCATGGCGCGCCGGGGCAGCGGCTATGGTTCGGTCCGCGACCTCTGGCTGCGGACCCGGCTGCCGATCGCTACGCTCGAAAAGCTGGCGGAAGCCGACGCCTTCCAGTCGCTCGGTCTCAACCGGCGCAAGGCGCTGTGGGCCGTACGCGGGCTGATCGGGACCGATGGAGCAGAGACCCTGCCGCTCTTTGAACGCCTGTCATCTCCACCGCCCCGCAACGAGATGGACAATGCCCTGCCGCTGATGGCGCCCGGCGAGGATGTCGTCAACGATTATAGAACGTTGTCCTTTTCGCTGAAGGCGCATCCCGTGTCGTTCATGCGCGCGCAGCTCGAACGGCGCGGCGTCGTGCCCTGCGGGGATCTGGAGCTGAAACGCAACGGTCAGCGGGTCGAGGTTGCAGGGCTGGTCCTCGTCCGTCAGCGGCCGGGCACGGCGACAGGTGTCGTCTTCGCCACGCTCGAGGATGAAACGGGCATCGCCAATATCGTCATCTGGTCGACGGCCTTCGAGAAGCACCGCCGCGTAATCCTCGCGTCACGCATGATGGCGGTGAAGGGCCGGCTGCAGATCGAGGGCAAGGTCATCCATATCGTCGCGGAATCCTTCACCAACATGACCGACGACCTTGTCGCTCTTACGGGCGGTCAGTCCGTTGGTGACAAAGCCCTTGCGAGAGGCGACGAAGGGCGGAGCGGTGATACGCCGCCGTCCTACGAGCTTCCCTCGATCCGGCAGGAAGAAGCCGCCGAGCGCGCGGCCCGCGCGGCTTTGCCGAAAGGACGGAACTTCCATTGACCTCAGCCCAGCAGCTTATCGATATGGCCTGCCAACGCGACGTCTTTCTCGGTCAGCCCGCCCGCGTCGTGTGTCGTCAGCGTGATCGACACCCGGTTGTAAACATTCGACCATTCGGGATGATGGTTGGCCGCCTGCGCCAGCAGCGCCACGCGGGTCATGAAGCCGAATGCTTCCGTGAAGTCCTTGAACTTGAAGTCGCGCGAGATCGCCGCGGCGCCCTCGTCATAGGTCCAGTCCTTGAGCGGCTTGAGCGCCATCGCGCGTTCCGATGCACTGAGTTTGGCCATGTCGGTCTCCCTACACTCAGGAATGCCTCTGCCCACCGGCCGTTCCTTGACCGCGCAGCCGCGGGCGCTCACATTCGGTCAAGATGCTTGACGGCCCAGAAAAATCGCTTGGCGACCTGTTGGATGAGGCCCAGCGCGCCTGGCGGCGAGCGTTGCACGAGGCCCTTGCCCGGCGCAACGCTCCACAGCTCGGTGCTGCGGCCTCTGTCCTCGCCCAGCTCAACCGGTCGGGCATCTCGCAATCGCTGCTGGCCGAACGGCTGGGGCTCAGCAAACAGGCCGTGCAGCAGTCGCTCGACCAGCTCGAAAGGCAGGGTCTGGTGCGCCGCGATCTCGATCCGGTCGACCGGCGCGCCAAATATGTCGTCCTCACCAAGGCGGGACTCTATGCGCTCGAAGCTCACCGGGACGCCGAGGAAGAGGTGGAGCGCCGGTTTCAGGAGGCGCTTGGCACGAAGCGCTTCGCCCGCTTGCGCAAGGCCCTCCGCAGGGTGGCCGATTCCATGCCGGACAAGACCTGAGCGCCGCGGGGGACCGGACCGGCCGCCCTTTTGGGCGATCATCCCAACGCTCTATCAACCATTTGGACGAATTGGCCTTTTGAACCCGGGAATAGCCCGCCTTTCGGGCCGTGGCGCACCGGGGCCGAAATGCGTCATTAACAGCTTGTCGCGCATGATTTCCCCAACACTTACAGGATTTCATGTTCGAACCAGCCAGCAAATCGATGCCAGCGATCGACTATGTGTCGATGGTGCGCGCGGCCTATTCCGATCGCCGCGCGATGGTTACGGCTGTGCTGGCCACCGCTGTTGGCGCGGGCGCCGCAGCCTTCAAGACCGGGTCTCCCCTCTTGTGGTCCGTCACGGCCATCTTCGTGCTGATCGCCATCTTCCGCTACATCTCGATGACCCGCTTCCTCAAGGCCGGCATCGGACCCACCGATGTCGAGGCGGCGCAGAAATGGGAATTGCGTGCGACCTTCTGGGGCGCGGCGGTGGCGCTCAATTGCGGCATCTGGTGCTTCTGCAGCTTCCTGTTCGTCAACGATCCGTTCGCCGAGCTGGTCGCCATGACCACGACGGTTGCCTGCATGGTGGGCATCGGCGCGCGCAATTTCGGCCTCGACCGGCTGCTCACGATCCAGCTCGGCATTGCGTCCAGCCTTCTCGCTGCAGGCCTCTTCCTCAAGGGCGACATCTACCATCCCATCCTCGCGGCGCTGCTGCTGCCGATGCTGTTCGCGTTCAAGTTCCTCGCGCGCGACATCCGCAACGTCCTGCTCAGCGCGGTTCATGCGCGCGTCGAAGCCAGCCGGCTGGCGCTGGAGCTCGATACGGCGCTCGACACCATGCATCACGGCCTCGCAATGCTCGATGCCGACGGCCTGATCGCGGTGGTCAATGGCCGCGCCGAACAGGTCTTCGAGAGTCTCGTCCCCGGCAACTGGACCGGCCGCTCGTTCGCCGCGCTTATCGCGGCGGCCGGCAGTCGTGGCACCATTCCCCCGCGCTCGGCCGAACAGCTCATGCAGGTCGTCAACGGCCAGCGCAGCGGCAAGGCCATCATCAAGATCGCCAATGCCCGCTACTGCGAAGTCACGGTCAGTGCCCGCAAGGGGCGCGTCGTGCTGCTGTTCGAGGACATCACCGAGCGTGTCCGCGCCGAGGAGCGCATCAACTTCATGGCGCACTACGATGCGCTGACGGGCCTGCCCAACCGGGCCTATTTCGCCCAGCAGGTCGAGGCCGATATCGAGCGGCGCCGCAACGAGGCGCCCAATGAAATGGCGATGCTCATGATCGTCGATATCGATGATTTCAAGCACGTGAACGATACTGTGGGCCACCTTGTGGGCGATCGCCTCCTGGTCGAGGCTGCCGACCGTCTCAAGGGCGCCATGCACGGGCAGGCCCTTGTTGCGCGGCTGGG
>JBIQKK010000019.1:0-8565 GCA_044506585.1 Hyphomicrobiales bacterium | reverse complement strand
CTGCCGACCGTCTCAAGGGCGCCATGCACGGGCAGGCCCTTGTTGCGCGGCTGGGTGGCGACGAGTTCATCATCTATCGGTCCGGCGATGTGACCGCAGAGGATGCCGAGAAGGATTCAGAAGCGATCCTCAAGGCCTTTCAGGCGCCGTTCTCCATTGTGGGCGAAAGCCTCGCGACGAACGTGTCGCTCGGTATCGTCACCGTCGCGGATGCCGACGGCGATCTCGACGGCATGATGACCAAGGCAGATCTCGCGCTCTACAAGGCCAAGGGATCCGGCAAGGCGCAGGCCCAGGTCTTCCACGACGAGATGGATACGGCCTATCGCTATCGTCAGCGGCTCAAGGCGGAGCTGAAGATCGCGGTCGAGAGCGAGGCACTGACGCTGGCCTACCAGCCGCTTGTCGACCTCAAGACGCGGCGCGTCGTGGGGTGCGAAGCGCTGGCGCGCTGGACGCATCCGACGCTGGGCCCGATACCGCCGTCGCAGTTCATTCCGATCGCCGAAGAGACAGGGCTCATCTCCGATATTACGCAGTGGGTGCTGAAGGCGGCCTGCGCCGAATGCAGCACCTGGCCGAACGACATCTCGGTGTCGGTGAACGTTTCGGCGCGCGATTTCCGGCATGGCGATGTCGAGGCGATGGTGCTGTCGGCGCTCGAGAAGAGCGGCCTGCCGGCGCACCGGCTCGAAGTTGAGGTCACCGAGACCGCGCTCATCGAAGAAAAAGAGATCGTGACGAAGATCCTGTCGGCGCTCGGCGCGCGCGGCGTCGGCCTCGCCCTCGATGATTTCGGCACCGGCTATTCCTCGCTCAGCTACCTGCAGGCGCTGCCCTTCACCAAGCTCAAGATCGATCGCAGCTTCGTCATGGATATCGGGGTGAACCCGCGCTCACTGAAGCTGCTGTGCAACGTGGCGCAGCTGGGCAAGGACATCAATCTCACGGTCACCGCCGAGGGCGTCGAGACCGAAGATCAGCTCGCCATCATCCAGGCCCATACCAAGGTCGATCAGATCCAGGGCTACCTCTTCGGCATCCCGTTGCCGGCTCGCGAAGTGAGCGAGCTCATCGCCCGCATGGGCGGGGGCACGGCAGAGCCGGCGGCGGCGAAAATTCGCAGCTTTGGTTAACGCCACGTAAAGGTCTCAATTCCCTCGCAAATTCGCCAGCATGAGCCCCGCAAACGGGTTCGTGCCGGCTGGCGCTGCATCGGCGACGGTTTTATTAGAGCTAACAGAACGTTAATGTACTTTTGGTTTTTGGATATGAGTGATGGGTGCTTCAACTCAACCTGCGCCAGCTACCCAGCTGCATTTTTCGGGTACGCTGACTGATATTTTGGACCGCGTCGAATACAGGCGCGTGGACTCAAGCGAACACTTCGATCCCGTGTACAGGCTTCGCTATGAAGCCTATCGGCGAGAAGAATCGATCCCGTTCAACTCGCTCGGCACGCTCCGGGACGAGTTCGACGATCAGCCCAATTCGATGTGCTACGGCGTCTACATCGACGGCAGCCTGGTGAGCTCGCTGCGGCTGCACCACCTCACGCCGGGCTGCCGCATGTCGCCGGCCTATTCGGTGTTCACCGACGTCCTCGATCCCCTGCTGGACCAGGGGCTGACGTTCATCGACCCGACCCGCTTTACTGCGGACTACGAGGCCAGCCTCGCCTACCCGGCGCTGCCGTTCCTCACTTTGCGGCTGGCGGTGATGGCGACGATCAACTATCGCGTGACGATCTGCCTGCACTCGATCCGGCCCGAGCATGTCGCCTTTTACCGGCGCGTGTTCGATTCATACATGCTCGCCGACCAGCGCTTCTACCACGGGCTGTCCTTCCCGATGGAGCTGTGGGGGACGCGGGCCGCCGCCGTCTACGACCGGACGATGCGGCGCTATCCGTTCTTCCACTCGACCACCGAAGAGCGCAGCCAGCTTTTCGGGCCGCCGCACCGGTCGCCGCTGCTCATCCGCGCTTCCGCGCGCGCGGCGCAACAGCCGCTGACGGAAAACGCTTAAGCGGCGTGCTTGACCGCGTGAGTGGCGCGCTTGGCGGGCGCGGCCTTGCGCTGCATGATCTTGTGCGGCGGATTGAGACCGAGCCCACGGGCCACGGCGTTTTCGAGCAGGCGGTCGAGATGCGACTTGGTCATCATTGCTATCCTTCCGGAAGCGCCCGAGATGGGTGGCGGGCGCACTGGGTTTGGCACAGCAACGACAAGCGCCAACGGGCGGTTGCGAAAACTTAATGTGACCGCCGGCTGGAACTTCTTGCGGCGAACATAATTTGCGCCGATCTTGTGGACAGGCACGACGTGCCGGTTCGCCGGGGGGCGAGCTTGGAGTTTCACATGAAAACAGCAATTCGCCTGATGGCCCCGCTGCTTGCTGCGGTAGTGGTCCTGTCTGCCGGCACGGCACTGGCGGCCCCCGGCATCGCTTCGACCGCCGCCAATGTCCGCTCGGGTCCGGGGCTTGGGTACAAGGTTGTCGATCAGCTGGATAAGGGCGAATACGTCATCGTCAAGAGCTGCGGGGGCTCCTGGTGCCTGATCGGCCATATCGGCAAGGACGGGTATGTGGCGCGCACGCTGCTCTACAACCCGTATTACGGGTCGCGCCACTACTACCAGTTCCCGCCGAAATATCCGAACCCGGGTCGCACGATTCGGCGCTGAAGGTCGCCAGGAACTCACATCAACCACAAAGCAAGCTCGGGGAATTCATGCAGAAGCTTTGGTTCGCGGCGGCCATCGTCGCGCTCGGCGTTATCGGACCTGCAGCGGCCAAAGACGGCGTGGCCTATGACGACAGCTGGTTTCGCGCGCCGTTCTGGGGCGGGGAGTATCCCGACGGATTCACCGTCCTCAAGGACGTAACCGTGCAGTTGCGTCCGGTTCTCGACCCCATGGCGGAGAAGACCATCGCGTGCGACCTGCCTGGTGGGGCCACCTACCAGCCCTGGAACGCCAGCCGCGTCGAAGAGCAGGGCCTCACTTTCGTTTCCTTCACCAAGATCGGTGACTACAAGCTGAAGGGCGATTTCGAGGCGACGCTCTACCGGTCGGACGACGGGACGCAGACGCCGATCTCGTTCAAGCAGGGCGATACGTGGCGCTACCTTGCCTATTATGGCGAGGGCGCCTTCACCCTCGAGTATGAGGGCGTGCGCTACGACGCCGACAACGAGTTGTTCGAAATGTCCATGCAGATGGGCGATGCCGGCGGCTACGAAGAATGGCTCCGCATCAACTGCTCGAACAACCGATGGGGCTGGCTGTTCATGGGCGACATCGAGATCGGCAACGGAACGTTCGACGCCCCTAACATCACCGATTACGGCCGGTCGGAGGATCTGCGCTAGCCTCAGGCCGGCTGCAGCTCGGGCTTTACTTCCTCGAGTTCGATCAGCGTCCCGTCGAAATCGGCCGGATGAAGGAACAGCACCGGCAGGCCGTGTGCGCCGAGCTTGGGTGTTCCGTCGCCCAGGATGCGGGCCCCGCCTTCGACGAGGGTGCGCGCTGCCTGCCCCAGATCGCCCACCTCAAAGCAGATGTGATGCATCGCGCCGCCGGGGTGCTGCGCGAGAAACTTCGTTATCGGAGAGTTGGCCCCAAGTGGCGTCATCAATTCGATCTTGCTGTTGGGCAGCTCGACAAAGACCACGGTCACCCCATGCTCGGGCAGGTCACGCGGCGGCTGCACGTCCGCACCGAGGAGGTCGCGATAGCGCGCCGCGGCCGCAGTGAGGTCCGGAACAACGATTGCCACGTGGTTGAGGCGGCCGATCACGGCGGGAAAACCGAGCGGCAGGTGAGAGGACCGTGCCACATCATCTGTTGCTCAGCCTCCCCTCGATCTGGTTCAGCACGCTGAACGCGGCTTCGAGCACATTGGTGCCCGGACCGAAAATGGCATCGACGCCGGCGGCGCGAAGGAAGGCGTAATCCTCGGGCGGGATGACGCCGCCGACGACTATCGTGACGTCGCCGAGGCCGGCTGCACGGAGTTCATCGATCAGTTCGGGGACCAGCGTCTTGTGGCCGGCCGCGAGCGACGACACCCCAACCGCATCGACCTCGAGCTCGGTGACGTGCCTTGCCACCTCCGCAGCAGTTTCGAACAGATCGCCCATATGGACGTCGAAACCCAGATCCGCGAACGCGGTGGCAATCACCTTCGCACCTCGATCGTGACCATCCTGACCCATCTTGGCGATGAAGATGGAAGGCGCGCGATCGTTCACCTTGCGGAACGACGCGAGACGCGCCTGCATCTCAGCATACTGCGGATCCCCCTCGTAGCTCTGTCCATAGACCCCGGACACGACGCGCGTGACCGCGTGATGGCGCCCAAACACGTCCTCGAGCGCGGCGGAGATTTCGCCCAGGGTACAGCGTGCCCGTGCTGCGTAGATACTGGCGGAGACGAGGTTGCCGCCAAACTTCGCGAAGCTGCGCAGACCGTCCAGCGCTTCGAGCACGCGCCGCTCGTCGCGTGTGCGCCTGACCTCGACAAGGCGCGCGACCTGTTCCTCGCGAACCTTCGCGTTGTCGACTTCGCGGAACGGGATCGGATGCTCATTGTCGAGCCGGTAGCGATTCACGCCGACGATCACATCCTCGCCACGGTCGACACGGGCCTGCCGCAGCGCAGCGGCTTTCTCGATCTCGGCCTTGGGACCACCCGACTGCACGGCGTCGATCATGCCACCCTGGGCCTCGACCTCGGCCATCACCGCTTCGGCCTTTTCGACCAGCTCGGCCGTCAGCGCTTCCACGTAGTAGGAGCCGCCCAGGGGATCGACGACGTCGGTGATGCGGCTTTCGTGCTGCAGGATCAGCTGGGTGTTGCGCGCGATGCGCGCCGACTGCTCGGTAGGCAGCGCAATCGCCTCGTCAAAGCTGTTGGTGTGAAGGCTCTGCGTACCACCCAGCACCGCTGCCATCGCCTCGATGGTGGTGCGGATGATATTGTTGTGCGGGTCCTGCTCGGTGAGCGACACGCCCGATGTCTGGCAGTGCGTGCGGAGCATCTTCGAGCGCGGATCCTTTGCGCCCAGATCGGTCATCAGCCGGGACCACAGCGTACGGGCAGCACGAAGCTTTGCGACCTCGAGGAAGAGGTTCATGCCGATGCCGAAGAAGAAGCTCAGCCGGCCGGCGAAGGCGTCGATATCGAGACCACGCGCCTTCGCGGCGCGGACATAGGCGACACCGTCGGCAAGAGTGTAGGCGAGTTCCTGAACCGCGGTCGCCCCGGCCTCGTGCATATGGTAGCCCGAAATCGAAATCGAATTGAACTTCGGCATGTGTTCGGCGGTATAGGCGATGATGTCGCCGACGATCCGCATGCTCGGCTCGGGCGGATAGATGTAGGTGTTGCGAACCATGAACTCCTTCAGAATATCGTTCTGAATGGTTCCATCGAGCTGTGCCTGCGCGACACCCTGTTCCTCGGCGGCGACGATGAACATCGCGAGCACCGGCAACACGGCGCCGTTCATTGTCATCGACACGCTCATCTGGTCGAGCGGGATTCCCTCGAAGAGAAGCTTCATGTCCTCAACGGAGTCGATCGCAACACCCGCCTTGCCGACATCGCCTTTGACGCGCGGATGGTCGCTGTCGTAACCGCGGTGCGTTGCGAGATCGAAGGCGACGCTCAGCCCCTTCTGCCCCGCCGCGAGGTTCTGCCGGTAGAACGCGTTGGACTCGCGCGCGGTGGAAAAGCCCGCATATTGCCGGATGGTCCAAGGACGATTGGCATACATGGTCGCCCGCACACCACGCGTGAAGGGTTCGACGCCGGGGACGTTGTCGTCGCCGAGATAGACGGGGTCGATGGTGACACCGCCATAGTCGCGGGTGAGGGAGGAGAGGGGCGTGTCCCTGAGTTCGCGCTGGGCGAGGGTGGACCAGCGGGCGAAGGGGGCGGGCTTATCGGGCATCGCTTGAATATCTCGCGACAGCCATCGCGCGTACGAAGGCGCCGACATCCCGGACGAACTGCGCCCCTGGTTCAATTCGAGCTACCAGGTAGAGAACCTCATCATCCACCACGGCACGCTCCATCGTCTGCGCAGCTGGCAGTTTTTCAAATGCGTGCGCCGACCCGTCCCCGCGACCACCACCCAGCCGACCGACATGACCTAGGAGGAACCCTCGTTCATCGCGAAGAAAGCGCCCCGTTAAACGACGGTTTCTACCTTCGTGCGGGTGGTTGATTTCGATTACGATCCGCGACGAGGCCGTCTTAGGGCTCCCGCCAAGGCCGAAACAGTTCCAGTATCTAGTCGCCGACTTCGAGTGCCCGGAGCCGTCAGTAGGCATGATCCAGAAGTCACTGCCTTGAAAGAAGAAAGTCTCCTTCTCGACGCTGCCTGGCCGAAAGGAAGCCCGGTGCATAGCGGCTGTGTCGGCCGAACTTCTGCAAGTTGCCACAAGCGCCTCAAAACACTCACGGGACTCGGCCCGGCTTTCCAGCACTCTCATCATACCGCCTCGAACTCCAGGATCACCTCGTCCACAGCGAGGACCGCACCCGGCTTCACGCGGATGGCGCAAACTTTGGCGCGGCGCTCGGCCTTGAGCACATTCTCCATTTTCATGGCTTCGACGATGGCGAGGTTCTGGCCGGCTTCCACCACGTCGCCTTCGCTGACATCGATGCGGACCACCTGCCCGGGCATCGGACAGAGCAGGAATTTCGACATGTCCGGTGGGATCTTCACCGGCATCAGCGGCATCAGGTCGGCGACGCGCGGCAGCAGCACGCGGGCGACGACATCGGCACCGCGCCAGCGCAGGCGGAAACCACCCGTGACGCGGTCGATGCGCACATGATGCAATGTGCCGTCGATGCGCGCGATGGCGAGCGACATGCCGGGCTTCCAGCCCGTCTCGACCAGAAGTTTCTTGCCGCCAGCATCGGTCAGCCAGAACTCGATGCCGTCGGCGCGCACGGCAAAGTCGAGGCGCTCGCCGCCGATCAACACCGCGCGGCGCGTTTCGGCGCCGGTGTGGGTGCGCGTTTCGAGCGCATAGGCGGAGACACAGGCGAGTGCTGCGAGGTGGGTCAGTTCCTCCGGCGACAGCGCGACGCCGGCGAAGCCGTCGGGGAATTCCTCGGCGATGTAGCCCGTCGTGAGGCGGCCCTCGCGGAAGCGCTGCTGCGCCATCACGGCGCTCAGGAACGGGATGTTGTTGCCCACGCCCTCCACCTCGAACTGGTCGAGCGCGTCCTGCATCACCTCGATCGCGGCCTCGCGCGTCGGCGCCCAGGTGCAGAGCTTGGCGATCATGGGGTCGTAGAAGGTCGAGATTTCGCCGCCCTCGTAGACGCCGGTGTCGTTGCGGATCGCGTGCCCGGAATCGTGCTCTTGGGCCGGCGGGCGATAGCGGGTGAGGCGCCCGGTCGAGGGGAGGAAATTGCGGTAAGGGTCCTCGGCGTAAAGGCGGGACTCGATGGCCCAGCCCTCGAGACGAACATCCTCCTGCGCCAGCGGCAGCTTCTCGCCGGCGGCCACGCGCAGCATCAGCTCGACGAGGTCGAGGCCGGTGATGAGTTCGGTCACCGGATGCTCGACCTGGAGGCGCGTGTTCATCTCGAGGAAGTAGAAATTGCGCCGGGCGTCGACGATGAACTCCACCGTGCCGGCGGAGAAATAGCCGACCGCCTTGGCGAGCGCGACGGCCTGCTCGCCCATCGCCTGGCGCGTTGCCGCGTCGAGGAAGGGCGAGGGCGCTTCCTCGATCACCTTCTGGTTGCGACGCTGGATCGAGCATTCGCGCTCGTGGAGGTAGACCACATTGCCATGCTGGTCGCCGATGAGCTGGATCTCGATGTGGCGCGGCTCGGTGACGAATTTCTCGATGAAGATGCGGTCGTCGCCGAAGGACGATGCGGCCTCGGACTTCGAGCGCTCGAAACCCTCGCGGGCCTCCGCATCGGTCCATGCGATGCGCATGCCCTTGCCGCCACCGCCTGCCGAGGCCTTGATCATCACGGGGTAGCCCACCGCCTTGGCGATGCGCACGGCCTCGTCCGCGTCGGCGATGAGACCCATATGGCCGGGTACCGTCGAGACACCCGCTTCGGCCGCGATCTTCTTGGATGTGATCTTGTCGCCCATCGCTTCGATGGCCTTGACCGGCGGGCCGACGAAGATGATGCCGGCGGCCTCGAGCGCCGCGGCGAACGCGGGGTTCTCGCTGAGGAAACCGTAGCCGGGATGCACGGCTTCCGCGCCGCTCGCCTTGCACGCGGCGACGATCTTTTCGATCGAGAGATACGAGTCGCGCGCCGCGGAGCCGCCGATATGCACGGCTTCGTCCGCCATCTTCACATGCAGCGCTTGCGCGTCGGCATCCGAATATACCGCGATGGTGCGGATGCCCATGCGCTTCGCCGTCCTGATCACGCGACAGGCAATCTCCCCGCGATTGGCGATGAGGAGGGCGGTGAACATGGTCACAGCGGAATGTTGTCGTGTTTCTTGGCGGGCACGGTCGCCTGCTTGTTCTTCAGTGTCCGGAAGGCCCGCGCCACGCGGCG
>JBIQKK010000121.1:3636-5457 GCA_044506585.1 Hyphomicrobiales bacterium | reverse complement strand
CCCTTGGCCTTCAGATACGCCACCTCTTCGGGGCTCGCGAGGTCGCGGTCCCAGCGGCCCAGATGCTTGTTGATGTATTTGAAGAACGGCGGGCCGAGGAAGGCGAACAGGATCATCGCCATATAGCCGCGGGGCAGGGTGGCGGCTTCCTCGGGCGGCGATTGCTCGAGCTCCCAGAACCGGCGCGTCGCGATCTTGTGGTGGTTGGCGTGCAGCATCAGGTTGTAGAACATGCCGCCCGAGACGCGCCGGTGGCTGTCCCAGCTGTGCCGCGCCTCGACCCTGGTGCCCGGGATGCGCACCAGCCCGTAGTGCTCGATGTAGTTGACCACCTCGAGATAGATCTTGCCGATCGAGCCCGAGAGGATGAACGCCGGCAGGCCCCACCAGCCGAGGAAGGCGATATAGAGCGCGAGCACCGCCAGGGTCATCAGCTGGCCGCGCCAGAATTTGTTGGTGATGGGGTTGTTCGGCAGGCCCTTGCGCTTCAGCCGCTCGTCCTCGAACCGCTTGGCGCTCAGCCACTGGCCGATCGTCGAGGTCCAGACGAAATGCACGATATACTGGCCGCGCCGGGCCGTCGCCGGATCGGCCTCGGTGCCGACATTGCGGTGGTGGCCGTGGACGTGTTCGATGGCGAAGCCCGTGTCCCAGGTGAAGGCGAGCAGCCAGCGGCCGACGAGCTTGTCCCATTCCTTGTCGGTCCGGTGGATCAGCTCGTGGGCGACGTTCACGCCGGCGGCGCCGTAATACATCCCGAGGCTCACGAACGGGCCCTGGATCCAGAGGAAATGGTGCGTCCAGTCCCGGGCCGCGCCAGGGTCGATGCCGAACAGGCGCGGGAACCAGTCGAGCCAGGCGGCCCCGGCATCGGTCACCACGTTGAACGCGATCAGCGTTGCGAAGATCAGCAGCGGCAGCGTCGCGAACAGCATCAGCTGGCAGTACCAGATGGGCGGCATGTTCTCGCGGTCGGAGATGTCGCCGAAAAGCTCGTCCACGTAGCCGATGAGGAAGAACGAGAACAGCAGGCCCATATAGGTCCACGGCCCGCCCAGCGCGATGAAATAGATGCCGAACAGGATGAACAGGTTCATCACCGAATAGCGCACCGTGTTCATGACACGGGTCGACAGGAAGGAGCCGCGGGGGCTCGCGTTGTTTACGGCATCGCTCATGGATCGGGGCCCTGAATCGAGCGAAACGTATTGGAACAGTATGGCAGAAACAACGGCCCCGCTTGACGCAGCCGCGAGACGGGAACATAACAAGAACAACACAAGGCTGTGCGGAACGCTTTATCGTGCGCCCGGCGGCTCCCGCAGTGGGCTAAAATGCGTTCCGTACGTTCAGGAAAGCAGCGTAAGAGCGACGAAAGGACAGGGCCATGGCAGGCAGCGTGAACAAGGTCATTCTGGTGGGCAATCTCGGGGCCGACCCCGAGGTGCGGACGCTGCCGAGCGGCAACAAGGTGGTGAACCTGTCGGTCGCGACCTCCGACAGCTGGCGCGACAAGAACACCGGCGAGCGCAAGGAAAAGACCGAGTGGCATCGCGTGGTGATCTTCTCGGAGGGCCTCGCCAAGGTCGCCGAGCAATATCTGCGCAAGGGCAGCAAGGTCTATCTCGAAGGCGCGCTGCAGACCCGCAAATGGCAGGACCAGTCCGGCCAGGACAAATACTCGACCGAAGTCGTCCTCCAGGGCTTCAACTCCAACCTCACCATGCTCGACGGGCGCGGCGAGGGCGGCGGCGACTCCGTGGGCTTTTCGGGTCCGCGGTCGGAAGGCGGCGCCCGCCGCCCATCCGCCAACGCCCCGGC
>JBIQKK010000121.1:0-3536 GCA_044506585.1 Hyphomicrobiales bacterium | reverse complement strand
ATGGTGCCGGTGACCGACAGCTGGGCGCCGGCCAGCGAGCAGCGGCCGGTATAGTTGAGCTTGGTGCCGTTGCCCTTGCTCAGGGACATCTTGCACACGACGGTCTCTTCCTGCGCGCCTTTCAGCGTGCCCTTGCCGTTCCACGAGCCGATATAGTTCTCGAGGACAGCCATTTCAGCCGGGCCGGCGAACGCGGGCAACGCGCCGGCGGCCAAGAGCACGCCGGCAATCGCGGTCGCCCGGGCAACGGGTCCGAACAATTTCATTTCTTAACGCCTCCAAGCGGGTGAAAGAATCGCCCCCCGGCGATCAACAGGGCTGGCAGGATGAATACATCGCCAAGCAAAGCAAGGGCGAGGGTTATCACAAAAAGCGTTCCAAACAAGGCCACTTGAGGCAATGCCGAGAACATTACGATGGCTGTTCCAGAACAAAGGATCAAAGTCGTCGCAACAATTGCGCCGCCGATCCTGTCCATTGTGAAGCGGACCGCCCGGGGGTGGTCGAGGCCCTCCTGGCGCCGGGCGTGGAGGTAGTGGCTGAGAAAATGCGTCGTGTCGTCCACCGCGATGCCGAAGGCGATGGTGAGCGCCAGCACCGTCGAGAGCTGCAGGCCCTGGCCGGTGCTCCACAGCCACGCCTCCGTCCCAAGGATCGGGAACAGGTTGGGGATCGCCGTCGCGAGGGCCACCCGCCAGGAGCGGAAGGCAAACCCGATCAGGAACAAATTGACCAGCACCGACAGCGTCAGGTCGAGCTGGAGGCCGCGGACGATCGTCTCGGTGCCGTAGGTGGTGAGGATGCGGAAGCCCCCCACCTTGGCGCCCTCGATCCCCGCCGCCCGCAGGTCGGCTCCGATCGACTCCACGAGGTTTTCGATCTCGCTCGACGAAATGATCGTCGGCATGAAGCCCGTGACGAGCGCCTTCATGCCGTCGGGGGTCACGAACCGTGACCTGAGCTCGCCCACCGCGCTCAGGATCTGGTCGCGGCTGAACCCTGAATTCTCGTAATATTTGTAGGACGCGGCCGAGACGACCTTGTTCTGCCCCAGATGCTTTTCGACGATGGCGTGCGCCGCCTTGACCGTCTCGAAGTCCTTGTCGCCGATATTGGGGATGCCTTCCTCGAGCGGCACGCTGATATAGAGCGGCGCCACTCCGCCCACGCCGCTGTCGATGTCCTCGGCCGCCGCCAGCGCCGCCGAATCCCTGGTCATATAGTCTTCGATCGAGAACCGCGGCTGGATCAGCGCATAGGGGATGAACAGCAGCCCCGTGACGACGATCGCCAGCGCGGCAAGCGGGCGGCCGAATTTGGTTGCGAGCCACCACGACACCGGGATCGGGGCGCGGATGGCAAAGCTCGGCGTTTTGGGCAGCTTCAGTCCCAGCCGCAGGGCCGTCTTCAGCAGCAGCGGCAGGAACGTCATCAGGCACACGAAGTTCGTGAGGCAAGCGATTGTGCCGGCTATCGAAAATTCGCGGATACCCTGGCCCGCAGTCAGCGACAGCGAGGCGAACGAGACCAGCGTCGTCAACATCGTCAGGGCACTGGCCGGGCCGATGACCCTCACGGTCTCGTCGACGGCCGCATAGGGGTCCATTCCGTCCCGCCAGTAGGCGAGCCAGTTGAACACGAAGAACAGGCTCTCGGCGAAGGCGATCACGAGGATGATCGTCGTCACGATGATGGTGAGGAACGTGAACGAGCCGAAGAGCGCAATGATCAGCCCCATGATCCAGAACACGGCGACGAACGGCGTCGCCGACACGATCAGCGCGCCCCAGAACGAGCGCAGCGCGAGGAACGCGATCAAGGCCCCCAGGCTGAACCCATAGACCGTGAACTTGATCTGGTCGTCGACCGTCGCGCTCAGCATCTCGGCCGTCCAGATCGGCGGCCCGGTCAGGTCGATCTCGAGCGTGTCGGACGCGAACAGCTCGAGCGTCGAGCGCAGGTCGTCGAGCATCGGCTTGGTGCCGCGCTCGTTGACGATCTCGTGGTTGGGGAAGAGGATGATCACCACGCCCGACAGGTCGGGGTTGATGAGATTGCGCATCAGCGGATCGTTCTGCTGCAGGTCGATCAGCGCCGCCTCCACCTCCTCGGGCGTCGTCATGCCTTCGGGCACGACCGGCAGCGTTCCGCCCTGCGGGCCGGGCTTGCGCAGCGTGAACGCCGACATCGAGCCGCTGAGGTAATCCGAAAGCGTGACGGTCAGCGCCAATGCCCGGATGTCTTCGATCGTCTGCGGATCGGTCAGCCGCGGCGAGCGGATCAGCACATAGATGTCGTTCTCGAACGTGCCGAACGTGTCGGCCAGTTCCCGATAGGCATCGTAGTCGGGCCCGGAATTGGCATAGACCCGCAGCAGGTCGCCATCGACGGAGGCGCGCGGAATCTGGACGAAGCAGAACACCGTCACCGCGAGGACGAACAGCGCCAGGACCCGCGGAAAGCGGAGCGTCAGCAGCCCGAGCCGCTCGAGCCCGAAGCCGATCGACCGGTCGTGGCCAAACAGCCAGTTGCCGATCGAACCCAGCACCCCCCGTTCCGCCAAGGACGTAACCCCCCGCCAAAAGCGCGCGGGATTACTAGGGTCTCGGCGCGAGTCCGTCCAGCCTCGGCTCCCGGCTCAGCCCTTGAGGGCCGCCTCTAGTGCCGCCTCCAGGGACTGCGGCTCGCGTCCGGCGAAGCGCTGCACGCCGTCGCCCACGATGGCCAGCAGGCCGCGGCGGGCAGCAACGTCGAGACCGGTCAGCGCCTGCGCGTCGACGGCCGGCACCCCGGCCTTGCCCATTCCCTCCAGCTGCGCCTCGGGGGAGATCTCCACCGCCTTGACCGGCCTGCCGGACACCCGTGAAAAGATCGCGGCAATCTCGGCATAGGACAGGGCCGCGGGACCCGATACGTCCACGATCTGCTGGCCCTCGGCCATCAGCAGGGCCCCGGCCGCGGCCGCCGCAATGTCATCTCGAAAGACGAGCGAGCGCGCGCCCGCGCCGGCCGAATGATAGATGACTCCGTCCGCGAGGGTCCTCGCGGCGCCCCAGACCAGGAAGTCGGCGTAGAGATTGTCGCGCAGCGCCGTCCAGCCGCCCCTCGTCTGGAACAGCCGGGCTTCCGTCCAGAAATGATCGTTCTGGATGCCGTGCGTGGCGTGCGGGTAGGGGCTGGTGATGGACGTATAGAGCAGGTGCGAAACGCCCGCCCTCTCGGCCGCATCGATCGCGGCGACATGCCGGGCAATCCTCACGCCCAGATCGGTGGCGCTGACGATCAGCAGGCGGTCGATGCCCCGGAAGGCGCTGTCCAGCGTTTCGAGCCTCGAGAAATCCCCGGCCCGCGCCTCGACACCCTCGATGTCGGCGATCCTGGCCGGCTCGCGCGTCACGGCCACGATCCGCTTCGCCCCGCGCTGCTTGAGGTTTGTGATGACCGTCCGGGCCATCGCGCCGCTGGCCCCCGTCACGCCTAGAACCGCGTTCGAAAAATCCGCCATGATCGATTGCTCCGCCGCTTCACACGCTCCA
>JBIQKK010000120.1:0-5489 GCA_044506585.1 Hyphomicrobiales bacterium | reverse complement strand
ATTGTCGAACTGGGCATTTCCAAGCCCATTGCCGAATGGCTGGCCGAGGAAGCGGCCAAGGCACGCGTGAGCTCGATCCGCGTCGGAAAGCTGCGTGACTACGGTCGGTCCGATTCCACCGGCAAGATCACGATCCAGGATTCGGCCGGTGGCCGCAGCATTCGAAATCTCACCCATGAGATCGCCCATATCGGCGCAGGCGTAGCGGGCGGCCACGATTGCCGGTGGATCCGCTACCTGACCGCGATGGCCGGCCGCTTCGAAGCGCGTTTCGGCAAGGGCCAAGGGTGGAATACCAAGAGTCTCGACAGCTACTATCCCCGCTACCGGCTCGACCGCTGCAAACGTTAGTCTCGCAGCGCGGGCTCGCGCTTGCCCGCCGCCCCGTTCAAAGCTACAAAACGCGCGGCATCGCACAGCGCCGACTTGGTCTCGGGACCGCGTCCCGAGAGTGCGGGTGTAGCTCAATGGTAGAGCAGAAGCTTCCCAAGCTTACGACGAGGGTTCGATTCCCTTCACCCGCTCCAGCCCGCCCGGCGCGCTGGCGCTAAATCCCGCCGCGCACTGCAGGCCGGACTTTCTCCAGGTAGAAATCCTTGAGTTTGTCGACGAGCGCGGGCTCGATCGGGTCCATGCGGCTGGCCGCGGCATTCGCCTGGAGTTGGGCAGGTTTGGTAACGCCGGCGATGATCGTCGAGACTGCCGGCTGATCGAGAACCCAGCGAAGGGCAAGGTCCGCGAGGCTCATGCTTGACGGAAGCCACGCCTTGATCTCGTCGGCGAAGGCGACACCCTTTTCGAAGGGCAGGCCGGAGAAGGTTTCCCCGACGAAGAAATACTTCCCGTCGCGGTTGAAGACCCGATGGTCCTGCGCGGTGAATTCGCGCGATACGCTCATCTTGCCCGAAAGCAGGCCCGAGGCCAGCGGCAGCCGGACGATGATCCCGACATTGTTCTTCTGTGCCGCAGGAAAGAGACTGTCGATCGCGTCCTGCCGGAAGAGGTTGAAGATCGTCTGCAAGGCCACGCAGTTTTCCGAGCGCATCGCCAGCATGCCCTGCTCGATGGTCTCGACGCTGGCGCCCCAATGCCGGATCATTCCGGCATCGCGCATGTCGTCGAGCCAGGTAAAGATTTCGCCGTCGCGCAGCACGTCGATGGGGATGCAGTGGAGCTGGGCGAGGTCCAGCGTGTCCACCCCCAATCGCTTGATCGAGCCGGCAAGGCTCTCCTTCACCCGGTCCTTGGTGTATTTGGTCATGCCGTCGAACTGGGGTCCGCGGCCAAGCTTGGTCGCAACCAGAACGCCTGCTTTGTCCTTGAACGCGCCGATACGACTTTCGGATTCGCCTCCGCCATAGACATCGGCGGTGTCCCAGAAATTGATGTCGAGCGAACGCGCTGTCTTTAGAATCTCGGCCGCCGTGTCATCGCCGACGGGGCCGAAATCGCCTCCCAGCTGCCAGCATCCAAGCCCGATCTCGCTGACTTCATAGCCGGTCTTGCCAAGCGTCCGTGTGTTCATCCGTTATCCCCTCACCTTGCCGCAGAGGGGGCTAACGCATCGCACCGTGCCGCGGCAAGGGGGTACGCTGCGGCACCACGAGCAGGCTCGTCTCCGGCTTGGCAAAAATGTCGGTCCGCAGGATTTGAATGCCGCGCCCAGGCACGCGAGTGAACGTATACCGCGTGTGGCTGTGAGGATCGAGCGAACGGCGCGAGTCGGTTTGCCACGGGGTCTCCATGCGGCGACGGTCGGGGCCGAAATAATCCCGCGTTTCGAAGTAGACCTGCTCGGAATAGAGTTGCCCAGTCAACCGCTGGACCAGCAGCGGCTGCTTGTCAGGCAGCGTGATGACGTCGTCGAAGCCCATATAGACGTATTGCAGATAGGTCTCAAACGGCCCGTCATCGGCAAACAGAATGACGGGCGCAAACCGGATCTGGTCGTCGCTGCTCACGCGAACCGAACGGATGACGGCCGCCATCATCGAAGGTTTCAGGTGACGGTGGATGAGAAAGTAGTTGATCGTGGTGTCGCCGCGCGCGCCATACTCATCGCGCGTGGCAAGCGTTTCGACCTCACCGAACCCGGTGCGGCTGGCAATCTGGGCGAGCGAATTGGTCTGCGGGCCCGTCCGCCCCACAAGATATGCTCGGCATTGGCCAAGTTGGTAGTCGGCCATAGCATGTCCTCGCAATACGCCGCCGGAGCGGCCATTCAATATCTATGCAAATAAGCGATCTCATCAAACAGTAGGTGCTGTATCGACCGTAATTCAATCTCATTACATCTGAGAACTGCTTAGCAATCTTGCGAAAATTGTACCGAACGGACCCGCCCAATACCTGCAGCTCCGGATCCCTCAGCATCGATGTTGGCAGTACAGACCAGAATGGCTAGTCAGAGTGCGAGGAGTCACTCATGGACCGCACCATCCTGATCACGGGCGCCGCCGGTAATATCGGCCGCAAGGTTTCAACACACCTGAGGGGGTTGGGCTATCGTCTGCGCCTTCTCGACAAGGCACCCGGGCCGGACATCGAACCCGGCGATTTCGGTGTGTGGGACGACGCCTGGGCGCGGCATTTCGAAGGCGTCGATACCGTCATCCACTTCGCGGGCAATCCCCACGGCACGGCAAACTGGGCGAGCGCGCAGCGCGACAACATCGCGGGCACCCAACACGTGTTGCGTGCCGCCCGCGCCGCCAAGGTCGGCCGTGTGCTCTACGCCAGCACCAACCAGGTCATGCTTGGGTACCGGTTCAAAACCGGCCCGGTGACGATCGATATGCCGCCGGCCCCGCTGAGTCCCTACGGCATTTCCAAATTCGTCGGCGAGCATCTGGGACGCGCCTTCACCGAAGAGACCGGCATCGACTTCCTCGCGATGCGCATCGGCTATTTCCAGCGGGGCGACAATCTGCCTGGCCCCCACATGTCCTCGGGAGAGTGGGGTCAGTCGATGTGGCTCTCGAACCGCGACATGAACCAGGCCATCGAAAAGGCCATCGAGGCTCCACCCTTTGGTTTCGATATCGTCTACCTTATGTCGCGCAACGATGGGATGCGGTGGGACATCGAACACACGCGGGAGGTGATCGGCTACGTTCCCCTCGACCACGCCACGCCCGTGATGACACCCGAACGGATCGAGGAAGACCGGATCGCACGCGCCGTGCGGCTCGAACCGGGGACCTGGTACGACGAGCATTTCCACGCTGTCGAACCTTAGGGGTTCTCATTGACCAAATGGTCAAGAAACAGCACTGTCCGGTCTCATGAAGATCCTCATTCTGGGCGCCGGTGTTATCGGCACGACCTCGGCATATTACCTGGCCAAGGCCGGCCATGAGGTCACGGTCCTAGACCGCCAGCCCGGTCCCGCGCTCGAAACCAGTTTCGGCAATGCAGGTGAGCTGAGCTACGGCTACGCCTCGCCCTGGGCGGGACCCGGCATTCCGGTCAAGGCCATCAAGTGGCTGCTGATGACCGATGGGCCGCTCGTCATCCGGCCGATGCTCGATCCGCGCATGTGGCTGTGGGGCCTGAGCCTGCTCGCCAATTGCACGTCCCGCGCCTATGCGATCAACAAATCCCGCATGGTGCGGCTTGCCGACTATTCCAGCGCCCAGATGGCTGAGTTGCGAAAGCTCCCCGGACTTGCCTTTGAGGGGCGCGAGCGTGGCACGCTGCAGCTTTTCCGCAGCCAGCAACAGCTCGACCACATCCACGGCGACGTGGAAGTCCTGAAGCAATATGGCGTCCCTTTCGAGGTGCTCGATCCTGCCGGATGCGTCGCCGCCGAGCCGGGGCTGGCGACGGCGGCCGTTCCATTCGTCGGTGCGCTTCGTCTGCCGGACGACGCCACGGGCGACTGCAAACTCTTCACCGACGGAATGGCCCGTCTGGCAGCAGAATCTGGAGTTGCGTTCTATTTCGATGCCGAGATAAAGCGGATCGAAGCGGCAGGTGGTGCGGTTACCGGCATCGAGACCAGCCGCGGCCTTCTTACTGCGGACGCCTATGTGGCTGCCATGGGCAGCTACACGCCGTTGCTCGTCGCGCCGCTCGGCATCCGGCTGCCGGTCTATCCGATCAAGGGATATTCGCTGACCGTGCCCATCACCGACGCTGCGGTGGCTCCGGTCTCAACGGTCATGGACGAGACATACAAGGTTGCGACCACGCGGTTCCAGGATCGAATCCGCATCGGCGGTACGGCCGAAATCGCCGGTTGGGATACGACCCTGCGACCGCATCGCCGTGGTCCGCTCGAGCGCTCGCTGCGCGATCTCTTCCCCAGGGCCGGCGATGTCAGCCGAGCGAGCTTCTGGTGCGGCCTGCGCCCCATGACTCCGGATGGCACCCCCGTCATCGGCAAAGCGGGCCTGCGCAATTTCTATCTCAGCACCGGCCACGGCACGCTAGGCTGGACTATGGCCGCCGGGTCCGGCCGCGTTCTCGCCGACATCATCTCCGGCCGCAAACCCGAGATCGACGTATCCGACCTGGACCTCAGCCGGTACGGGGCCTGAGCACTTCCGCTCCGTCAGGTGCGTCTGCGGCCGCGGCCCGCGTGACTCGCGTCACCCCATGCGTCGTCTTCGCCCAATGGCTCGGTGCCGTGATCAACTCGCCCACCGCGTAGAGGGTCGCGATCGAGTGGAGCAGCCAATAGCCCGGCAACAACACCTGGAACGGCGCGAGATGCAACGCCCGCTGGTGGATCAAGCCGCTCACGACCAAGGCAATCGCGCCGCCATAGCCCGCGCCGATAATGCCGATGGCAAACAGATCCCACGCATCAACCGGCACGAAGCCCACGAATCCCTCAAAGACCAGTCGCGCGATCAGCGAACCCAGAAACACCGTATGCAGTAGCGATGAGATGATCATGCCGCCTACAAGGATCTGGAAGCCCAGAAAGCCCCGCCAGCCGAGATCGCGTAACAGTTCCCGCGGCGCGCGATTGTGCACGCAATAGGTCTGCATCCATCCCTTCATCCACCGCGTCCGCTGCGCCATCCACGCGCCCACCGTGAGCGGAGCCTCCTCATGGGTCCGGCTGGAGAAGGCTTCCGCCCGATGCTGCCGCCGCGCCAACCGCACCCCAAGGTCGGCATCCTCGGTGACATTGAACGCATCCCAGCCGCCGATTTCGCGCAGGACCGAAATGCGGAAATGGTTGCTCGTCCCGCCCAGCGGCACCGGCAGCTTCCACCGCGCCAGCGCGGGCAGCAGCCGCCCGAACAGCCCCGCATATTCGGCGGCGAATAGTGCGGTCAGACCGTTCTCGTGTGCATTTTCCGGCACCAGTTCCGCCTGCAGACACGCAAGTCCCGGGTCTGCCCGGAAGCGGGTTGCGGCCCGGCGCAGCTGGTCGGCGTCGGGCACGTCCTCGGCGTCGTACACTACGACGAATTCGCCCCGCGCCAGTGGCAGCGCGTAGTCGAGCGCCTTGGGTTTGGTGTGCGGCGGCCCCG
>JBIQKK010000119.1:0-5912 GCA_044506585.1 Hyphomicrobiales bacterium | reverse complement strand
AGCCCCCACGCGCCGAGCGTCGGGCTTTCCCAGTCGTCCTCGACGAAGCGGATGTCGTGCAGGGCGGAATCCAGCCCGATCTGCTTGAGCGATTGCAGGTAGAGTTCCTGGATATTGTCGGGCGACGGTTTGAGGATCACCTGGAACTGGTAATAGTGCTGTAGCCGGTTGGGGTTGTCGCCATAGCGGCCGTCCTTGGGGCGTCGGGAGGGCTGCACATAGGCCGCATTCCAGGGCTTGGGACCGAGCGCGCGTAGCGTCGTCGCCGGGTGAAAGGTGCCGGCACCCATCTGCATGTCATAAGGCTGCAGGATCACGCAGCCCTGGTTCGCCCAGAATTGCTGGAGCGTGAGGATGAGGCCCTGGAACGAGTTCCGGGGATCCATATTGGCAGGCAGGTCAGGCATTGCATTAGTCCGGTGAAACCGCGCGGAACCTAGTTTGAGCCGGGGTACCGGTCAACAAGCCGGGGTTGAGAGGCCGGCCACCGCCTGCGCGTAGGCGGCGCGCGTTCATACAATCTTCGCCACGCAATTTATCGGTTTGGGCAGATTTTTCCGGCAGTTTCTCCCCCGATAATGGGGTGCTCATAGCGTCTTTCGATGAAGTCTGGTCAGCGTATTGCGATCGCGTTGCTGTTTGCCGCCGTGCTGGGTGCGTATGCGCTGGTGCCCGGCTGGCTGCAGCTCGAGCTGGAGCACATGCTGCCGGTTCAGATAGCGCTGGCCCTTGTTGGGCCGCTGGCGGCGACCATTACCTCCACCATCGCGGCCCGGCGGGGGACCGAGGGCGAGCGCGCGGCCTGGCGCAACTTCGCCATCGGTTCCGGACTCTACCTCGCCGGCAATGTGGGTTACCTCGCCCTCGCGCTGATCAACGATACGCCGGTATTCCCCTCGCTGCCCGAAGCGGCGTTCTTCGTGATGGCGCTGTTCTTTGCCGCGGGCATGCTGCGGTTCACGCAGGTGCAGAACCGCTTCGGGAGGGTACAGGCCTACAACCTCGCCCTAATTTATTGTGCCGTTGCGCTCTCGGCCATCTTCGTCCTCAACGAACATCTCACGGCGTCCGTGCTCTCACCGTTTGGGACTATGGTCGCGTTCCTCTACCCGGCGTTGTGGTTCGCCGTGGCGACGTTCGGCGTGCTGTCGCTCGGCCTATATGCCTATGGCCGGAAGTCGGTCGCCTACGGCTTGATGGTGCTCGCCGTGCTCGCCGAGTCAGTCGCCGACGTGCGGTACGCACTCGAGCTCATGGCAGGAACCTATCAGGTCGGCGGCCCTGTCCAGCTTCTTTGGACCGCTGCGCATGGGCTGATCATCTGGTCCGCTCTCGAGCAAATCGCTTCGAGCGGCAGGCAGGCGGTGGTCCTCCCGGTCGCAAGGCAGGAACGCCATTTCAGCCGGTCGATCGTGCAAGCGACGATCCCGGCGCTGGCGCTGGGTGCCATATTGCTGTCCGGCGCGCTGTCGGGTGTGATCGGCGCGGCGCCCTACTCCATCGTCGCCGCCGTGCTCGGCCTCGCCTTCGCTCTCGTCGCCGGATTGCGCGAGCACTGGATCATCAGCACGCAGCGTCAGTTGCGGCAGACGGTCGAGCTCAGCCGCGAGGAACTTGCCGCGAGCCGCAAGCAGCTTTCGGCGGTGCTCGAGAGTACGCATGACAGTGTCCTCGCCATCGATCGCGACTGGCGGGTGATCTACTGGAACGGCCGGGCCGAAGCGATCATCAACGAACCGGACCTTCTCAAGGTCGGCGTAAGCATCTGGGACCTGTTCACTCCCACGCTGACCCCGGAAGAGGCCGCCCACTACAAGCGGGCGGTGGCAACGGGCCAGCCCCAGGACTTCGAGATTTTCGTGCCCCAGCGAGGGACCTGGCTCGGTATCACCGCTTATCCGACCGACGATGGGCTTTCGATCTTCTTCCGCGACATCTCCGAACAAAAGCGGGCGCGCGACGAGATCGTCCACCTCGCGCATCACGACCCGTTGACCGGTCTCGCCAACCGCGCGCTGTTCCAGAAGCGGCTCGACGAGGCGACAAAGAGTGACCTCGCGGTGCTGCTGCTCGATCTCGATCATTTCAAGGAAGTCAACGACACGCTCGGCCACCCCGTGGGCGACGTGCTGCTGGTCAGCGTCGCCAACCGGTTGCGCGACGTCCTTGGCCAGGAGGCGACGATCGCCCGGCTCGGGGGCGACGAATTCGCGGCCATCCTCACTGGACATGACGGCCAGAACGAACTGGCCATGATTGCCATGCGCCTGATCGAAGCGGTGGGCGCGCCCCACATGATCAATGGGCGGGCCGTGCGGGTTGCCGCAAGCATCGGCATGGCGCTGGCGCACGACTCGGCCAAGACGAGCGGTGACTTGCTCAAGGACGCCGACATTGCGCTCTACGCCGCCAAGATGGAGACGCGCGGCAGCTACAGGTTCTTCGAAGTGTCGATGCAGGTCGAGTTGCTGCGCAAGCAGGCCCTTCGTTCCGACCTCGCGGACGCCATCGAGCGGGGCGAATTCAGCCTGCTGTTCCAGCCCCTCGTCAATCTTCAGGCCAATCGCGTGTCGAGCTTCGAGGCGCTGGTGCGCTGGAACCATCCACGCCGTGGGCTGGTCCCGCCGGATGAGTTTATCCCAGTGGCCGAAGAAAGCGGGCTGATCGTGCCGATCGGCGAATGGGTGCTGCGGGAGGCCGCGCTGCAGGCGATGCGCTGGCCCTCCGATGTGTCCGTGGCGGTAAACCTCTCGTCGCGACAATTCGCCGACGACGACCTCACCGAGATGATCGATCGGGTTCTACGCGAGACCCGCTTGCCGGTCGAACGGCTCGAACTCGAGATCACCGAGACCGTCCTGATGCGGGATACCGACACCAATATGCGCACGTTGCGGCTCTTGCGAGAGCGCGGCATCAGGATCGCGCTCGACGACTTTGGAACCGGGTTTTCCTCGCTCGGCTATTTGCAGCGCTTCCCATTCTCCAAGATCAAGATCGACCGCGGCTTCATCAGTGGGCTACCCGAAAGCGAAGAGAGCCAGGCGATCGTTCGTTCGGTGATCGGGCTGGGCAAGTCTCTTGGCATGAAAGTCACGGCCGAAGGTGTGGAGACGCCGGCCCAGCTCAACTGGATTCGCAACGGTTGCGACGAGGCGCAGGGCTACCTGCTCAGCCGTCCCGTTTCCGCCGCCGAGACCTTGCGCATCTTGAGTGAACTCAGTGGCGTTCCGCGCGACGCTCGGCGCGCGAGCTAGGACTCGCCTTTGTCGTCGGGGGGACGGAAGGTTCCGTCCTTGTCCCGCTTGAGGGTAATCACATCGGGGCGGGCGCGTTCGGCGATATCGCGCTGCCGGATTTCGGTTTCTTCGGCCCTGAACTGTTTGGTCCAGTCGCGCCAGATGCGGCGGACGCCAAACGCAATGGCACCGAAGATCACGGCCATGATGAGGATGCGCAACAGCACCAATGTCATAACCCGAGCCTCGTCCAGAACGCGCGGTCTTCAAGGGCCGCGGCAATATCGGCCGCTAGGGTGAGGCGCGGGAACTGGAACCACCCACGCTTGGGTTCGATGACCCGGGTGCGGACGTCGTCGCCGAAGCGCGTGCGCAGGGTCTCATGCAAATCGCCTAGAGCATCTACGAGCCCGAGCTCGAGCCCCCGAACGCCGCTCCAGAACTCGCCCGTGAATAGATCGTCGTCGGACGCCGTGAGCTTGCCGTGGCGGCGCGACTTCACCCAGTCGATGAACACGCGGTGGATGTCGCTCTCGAGCTGCTTGATGCGCTCGATGTCCTCCGGCTTCTCAGGCAGGAACGGGTCCATCGTGGATTTGTTCTTGCCGGCAGTGTGGACGCGGCGCTCGATGCCGAGCTTGTCGAGGGCGCGCGGAAAGCCGAAGCCCGCGAAGATGACGCCGATCGAGCCGACGATGGACGATGGATCGGCGATGATCTCGTCGCCTGCGGTGGCGATGAAATAGCCGCCGGACGCGGCGGCGTCCTCGACGAAAACCAGCACGTGCTTGTTGTGCTCGGCCGCGAGGTCGCGGATGCGCTTGGCGATCAGCCTCGACTGAACCGGCGAGCCACCGGGGGAATTGACGATGATCGCGATCGTGCCGGACTTCATGCGGAAGGCGCGATGGAGCAGCGGCGCGACGGATTCCAGCGCAATGCGGCCTGGCCGGACGTCGGCGGCGATCACGCCGTGCAGGCGAACCACGGGGATGATCGGGCCGCCCTTACGGAAGGGCCGCGTCAGCCAGCCGGCTATGCCTGTTGGTTCGCGCATGGGACTCCTGAAACAGCGGACATGTAAGGCGGGATGGCGGGCTTTACCAGTGGAGGCGGTCGCGCCCCCGGAAGATGGCCTCGAACTCGGGGCGGAAGTTGCGGCCGCCCGGCGTGTGGAGGGCGCGCGAACCCAGCAGCGTCAACGGCGCGCGGGATCCCTTGATGCCTCGAACAAGCACGCGATGCGCCGGTTCCCCATCGCGCGGGGTGAGAGGCAGGACGACGATTGCCCCAAAACGGGCCGCGAAGCTTTGGAGCAGAGAGGCAAGGCGTTCAGCGGTGTGGATAAAGACAATTTCGCCGCCCGACGCGGCATGGCTGGCTGCCGTCTTGACCCAGGCATCGAGCGCTTCTGGCGGCAAATGGCGGGCGGCCGCGCGGGATTTCGCGGGAGCCGTGCCGGCTTCGAAGAAGGGGGGGTTGGCGATCACCGACACATAGTGATCGGCCACCAGTCCGGCGGAGGCCCGTGCGCGCCCGGGCGCGGTCAGGTCGAGCTCGATGACATTGGCACGCGCCGCGAGGCCGTTGCCCGCAATGTTCTCCCGCGCCAGTTCAGCCATGTCCGGATCGGACTCGACCAGCGTCGCCGCAAGCGCTTCGTGGTTGGCGAGAGCCACAAGGCCTGCGGTGCCGGCTCCTGCCCCAAGGTCCAGCAGGTCGCCTGCGGAGTGGCCCACCGCCGCCCCAAGCAGCACCGAGTCGAGTCCGGCGCGAAACCCGGTCTTCGGCTGCACGAGGGTCAGCCGCCCGCCCAGAAAGGCGTCGGACGTGACATCGGGGCGTTTTACAATTTTGTCGCCTTGGGCTAGGGACATCGCGAATTCCGGGTCAGTCCGCGGCGATCATAAGGGTTTGCCGGCGGGTCACAACGGCAGAACGGCACGACATGGTCATCGCAGCGGCGGCAACGACGGAGCAGGCGGCACTCGGTGCGCTCGACCGCCTCGTCGCCGCAACGCAAGGCGAAATGGAGAAGGTCAACGCGCTGATCCTCAGCCGGGCAGAGTCGCACGTTGAGATGGTGCCCCAGCTTGCGCGCTATCTGATCGAGGCTGGCGGCAAGCGGCTGCGGCCGATGCTGACGGTGGCCGCCGCGCTGTTGTTCGGCGAAGCGAACGGGGCACAGACCAACTATGCTGCTGCCGTCGAATTCATGCACAACGCGACGTTGCTGCACGACGATGTCGTCGACGAAAGCGATATGCGACGGGGGCGGCCGGCCGCGCGCATCGTCTGGGGCAACCAGGCGAGCGTGCTCGTGGGCGACTACCTGCTCGGCCAGGCCTTCCTGATGATGGTCGAGACGGGCCGGCTGGACGCCCTGGGCGTCCTCGCCAAGGCCGCGACGATCATCGCCGAAGGTGAAGTCTTTCAGTTGAGCAAGGCGGGCGATGTGAATGCGACGCCGGAGGACTATGGCCAGGTCATTCACGCCAAGACTGCAACATTGTTCCAGGCGGCGGCCGAAGTTGGCGCGATGGCGGGCGGTGCCGACGACGCGGGACGGACGGCGCTGCGCGACTACGGGCTGGAGCTGGGGCTGGCGTTCCAGCTGGTCGACGATGTGCTCGACTATCGCGGCGAGAGCGGCGCGATGGGCAAGAACACCGG
>JBIQKK010000018.1:27503-39413 GCA_044506585.1 Hyphomicrobiales bacterium | reverse complement strand
CCTCGCCACCGAGACGCAGTACCCGCAGCGCCAGCCGCCGCGGTTCGACGTCAGTTATAGAGAGATGTTCCAGAACAGCGCTCGTCTGCGGCCCGCTCAGCCGGATCACCGCCACGCCCGAGGGCAGGGCGCCGGACGAGAGGGCAACGATGGTATCAGCGTCGGTCGTCATTGCGAGACCGGCAGCCGGGATCCTCTCCCGTTCACGGGGGAGGGGGACCAGCGAAGCTGGGGGAGGGGGAGGGATTGAACTCGGTGGGCGTTGCCGCCGCCTTCCGTCGCCTTCGGCGCCACCTTCCCCCGCGAGCGGGAGAAGGACCTGACTGAAAGCGCCGCGCCCATTAGGGCGCTCAGGTGTTCATCGAATCGAAGAATTCGGAATTGGTCTTGGTCTGGCGCAGCTTGTCCATAAGGAACTCCATGGCGTCGACCGTTCCCATCGGATTGAGGATGCGGCGGAGAACGTACATCTTGCGCAGGATGTCGGGTTCGACCAGCAACTCTTCCTTGCGGGTGCCCGATTTGGTGACGTCCATCGCCGGGAAGATGCGCTTGTCGGAGACCTTGCGGTCAAGCACGATTTCGCTGTTGCCGGTGCCCTTGAACTCTTCGAAGATCACTTCGTCCATGCGCGAGCCCGTGTCGATCAGCGCGGTCGAGATGATCGTCAGCGAACCCCCGTCCTCGATGTTGCGCGCAGCACCGAAGAACCGCTTGGGCCGCTGCAGGGCGTTGGCATCGACACCGCCGGTCAGCACCTTGCCCGAGCTCGGCACCACGGTGTTGTAGGCGCGGCCAAGGCGGGTGATCGAATCGAGAAGGATCACCACGTCGCGCTTGTGCTCAACGAGGCGCTTGGCCTTCTCAATCACCATCTCGGCGACCTGGACGTGCCGGCTGGCGGGTTCGTCGAAGGTCGAGGAGATCACCTCGCCGCGCACGCTGCGCTGCATGTCGGTCACTTCCTCGGGCCGCTCGTCGATGAGCAGCACGATCAGATAGCATTCGGGATGATTGGTCGCGATCGACTGGGCGATGTTCTGCAGCAGCACCGTCTTGCCCGTACGGGGCGGGGCCACGATCAGAGCGCGCTGGCCCTTGCCGATCGGCGCCACCAGATCCATCACGCGGGCAGACTTGTCCTTGACCGTGGGGTCGGGCAGCTCGAGCCGCAGGCGTTCTTCGGGATAGAGCGGAGTGAGGTTGTCGAAATTGACCTTGTGGCGGACCTTTTCGGGATCCTCGAAATTGATGGTCGCAACCTTCAAAAGGGCAAAGTAGCGCTCGCCTTCCTTGGGGGAGCGGATCTCACCCTCGATCGTATCGCCGGTCCTCAGCGAAAAGCGCCGAATCTGGCTGGGCGAGACGTAGATGTCGTCGGGGCCCGGCAGGTAGTTCGCATCGGGAGACCGGAGGAACCCGAACCCGTCGGGCAGGACTTCGACCACGCCTTCGCCGACGATTTCGATTTCACGCGCCGCCAGCTCCTTGAGGATGGCGAACATGAGCTCCTGCTTGCGCATGGTCGAGGCGTTCTCGACTTCGTACTCCTCGGCGAAAGTGAGGAGGTCGGCCGGAGACTTGGCCTTGAGCTCGCTGAGCTTCATTGTTTCCATAGGGCGGGGTGACCTGGACGATTTGGGATTTTCGGGAAGGGGTGCACCGCGGGTACGCCGGGCGGCGTGCGCTTGGTTGGTGCGACGGCGTTCAAATAGCTTGAAGCGGCGACTTGTTCAAGGCCGCACAACATCGCCGGACGGCATTTCTGCGATTCACGTGAAACGCGTGGGATCGGGCAAAATCAGAAGGGCCTCGCGATCACCATCACCACAATGACGATTGCAATGATGAACGGCACTTCGTTGATCATCCGGTAAAACTTCGCCGGCCGATTGTTCCGGTCCGCGGCGAAATCTTTCAGCAGGCGCGAATACCAGCCATGGACGCCCGAAAGGGTGATCACCATCGCCGCCTTCACCCATGGCCAGCCGCTGCTCCAGTCGATGAGGCCGTGAAAGACCATCGCGAGGCCAAAGAGCCATGTCGCGATCATCGCGGGATTGATGATCCCTTTGAAGAGTCGCCGCTCCATGAGTTTGAAGGTCTCTGACTTGTCCGAGCCCACCGCTGCATCGGCGTGATAGACGAACAGCCGCGGCAGATACATCATGCCCGCCATCCAGGCGAGGACACTGATCACATGCAGCGCCTTGATCCAATCGTACCACCACATCTCAGCGGCCCCGCTTGACGATTTCCACCAGCCGCTCGACATGCTCGATCGGCGTTTCGGGCACAATCCCGTGCCCCAGATTGAAGATATGCGGGCGGTCGGCAAAGGCCGCGATGATCTCCTCGATCCGGGCTTCCATCTGCTCACCCCCGGCGAGGAGCCGAAGGGGGTCGAGGTTGCCCTGGACGGGCAGGCCGGCCGGAAGCGTCATCGCCGATGCCAACGGGATCATATGGTCCAGTCCCACGGCATCAACGAGGGTTCCTGTCGTGTAGGCCTGCAGGAGGCCCGCCGCACCACGGGGAAATCCGATGATCGGTGCCCCGGGAACCTCCGCCCGCACCCGCTCCACGATCCGCCGGTTTGGCGCAATCACGAGCTCGGCGAACTGGTGCTCATCGAGGTTGGCCGCCCAGCTTTCAAACAGCTGAACGGCATCGGCACCCGCCTTGAACTGGGCAACGAGATAGAGGGCGGAAGCTTCGACCAGGATGTCGATCAGTCCTGCCATCGCCTGCGGCTCGGTGAGGGCAAAGGTCCGGGCCGCCGCCTGGTCCGGCGATCCCCGGCCACCAATCATGTAGGTCGCGACGGTCCAGGGTGACCCGCAGAACCCCAACAGCGCCTTGTCCGGTGGCAGCTCGGCCCTCACACGCCCCAGCGTCTCCAGAACCGGGGCCAGGTGGCCGGTAACGGTCTCCGGCTTCATCTTCCCCAGCAGACCCAACGTCAGCGGTTCGAGCAATGGACCTTCCCCTGGCTCGAAGCGGAGCGACTGGCCCAGCGCATCGGGGATGACGAGAATGTCCGAGAACAGGATCGCGGCGTCGAGCTCGAACCGACGCAACGGCTGCAGGGTGACTTCAGCGGCCAGGTCGGGGCTATAGCAAAGCTCAAGGAAGCTGCCCGCCTTCTCGCGTACCTCACGATATTCGGGGAGATAGCGTCCGGCCTGACGCATGATCCAGACCGGGGGCCGATTCTGGCGCTCCCCGCGGATCGTTGCGAGCAGCGGTTTGACCGCAGGGCTCACAGTCGGGAACTCCCAAGAAAGAGAGATTCTTTTATCATCAGTATCATAGCGGTGTTTTGCAGGAATTCATGGCCAGCCACCAGCCAGAAGCGCCAATGGAAGAGGCGCGAAGAGTCGCATCCGCAAGCTGGGGATGCCGGTGTGTGGAGGGTGGGGGATAGCCCTGAAAATCCTCGGCGTTAATGGTTCGTTAACCATTTGGCGACGCCCCTTGGGCTGGGGATAAGGTGGGAGTAACCGGCCAGCTCTGGAATCATGTTATCCCCGCTGGCGGCGTTAACCTTTCGTTAACCGCCGTGGGAACGAGCTGGGGATGGGCAAACCGCCCAGTGGGGGCAACCCGACCGGCGGACCTTTCAGGCGGAGACTCCCACAGGACCACCGCACGCTTCATAATGACTCTGTGAACAATCAGGTTGCAGGGCGCCGGTATGCCCTCGGTCCACCCCGGGGATCATCAGGGATTGCGGGACGGACTCGAACCTGCGAGTCGAGTCCAGTCGAAAAAGGAGCAGGGACCCGGTCCTTGCGATTCACGTGAAACGCGCCTTCGTCGTCGGCCATCCTGTCGCCCATTCGCGCTCGCCGCTGATCCATGGTCACTGGATCAAGGAGCACGCGCTGGACGCGAGCTATGAAGCAATAGACGTCGCGCCAGCCGATATCGGGGCCTTCATCGAGCGCGTGCGGGGCGGCGAGTTCGTGGGCGGCAATGTCACCATCCCGCATAAGGAGGCCGTGTTCGCCCTGGCCGATAGCCGAGACGATCTCGCCGAGGAGATCGGGGCGGCCAATACGCTGGTGAACCGCGAGGGCGGGCTGTTTGCCTTCAACACCGACTATATGGGCTTTCTGGGTAATCTCGATCAGAACGCGCCAGGATGGGACGAGGGGCTCAAGAGCGTCATCGTGCTGGGGGCAGGTGGGTCGGCCCGAGCCATCCTGGTCGCTCTCAAATCGCGCGATATTCCGACGATCCACCTGCTCAACCGCACCGTCGCCAAGGCCCAGGAACTGGCCTTCGACCTCGGCGGGCCGATCGCGGCCGGCGGGCTGGAGGATTTCGCCAAGGCCGCGCCCGAGGCTGGGCTGGTCGTCAACTGCACCTCGGTGGGGATGCACGGATCTCAATTCGACGGGCTCGATCTCGGGCAACTTCCCCGATCCGCCGTCATCACCGACATCGTCTATGTGCCGCTCGAAACGCCGCTCCTCGCCGCGGCCCGGGCTGCAGGTCTTCGGACGGTGGATGGGCTCGGCATGCTGCTCCACCAGGCGGCGCCCGGCTTCGAGGCCTGGTTTGGCGTGCGTCCCGAGGTCACTCCGGAGCTCCGCCGGCTGATCGAGGCGACGCTTTGATGCTCAAGCTCGGCCTCA
Organism: Hyphomicrobiales bacterium; assembly: GCA_044506585.1. Taxonomy (GTDB): domain Bacteria; phylum Pseudomonadota; class Alphaproteobacteria; order Rhizobiales; family Devosiaceae; genus Devosia_A. The sequence goes on along the minus strand of JBIQKK010000018.1, from coordinate 34,770 downwards.
CCGGCTCGATCGCGTCAGGCAAGTCCGCGGTGCTCGAGGAATTCGCGGCGCTGGGGGTGCCCGTCTTTTCGGCCGACGAGGCGGTGCACGCGCTCTATGCAGGGGAGGCCGTTCCGGTGGTCGAAGCGCTTTTCCCCGGAGTTAGCCACAACGGGCAAATCGACCGCACAGCCCTCAGCCGGCAACTCCTCGAGCAACCGCAGCGGCTTAAGGAACTCGAAGCCGCGGTTCATCCACTGGTCCGTGCCAAAATCGCCGCGTTCCTCTCCCAAGCCGAACACACGGGAGCCGGGCTTGCCGTCGTCGATATCCCGCTGCTATTCGAGAGCGGCTACGATTATGGCCTCGATCGCGTCGCGACGACCTTGGCGCCCGACGAAACGCTCCGCCAGCGGGCACTCGCCCGGCCCGGCATGACCGTGGAAAAGCTCGACGCCATCCTTGCCCGCCAGATGCCCCAGGCCGACAAAGTGAAGCGGGCCGACTTCGTGATCGACACCGGCGGTTCGCTTGCCGATATGCGGAAAGCCGTTCGAGCGCTGGTCGCGACATTGACCGCACAATCCTGAGGACTGCCGTGAGCCGCGAGATCGTCATCGACACCGAAACCACCGGCCTCAATCCGCTGACCGGGGATCGCGTGGTCGAAATCGGCGGCGTCGAGCTCGTCAACCACATTCCGACCGGCCGCACCTTTCACAGATACATCAATCCCGAGCGGCAGATGGCGGCGGACGCTTACAACGTCCACGGATTGTCGGACGAGTTCCTCGCCGACAAGCCCCGATTTGCCGAGATTGCGGACGAGATGCTGGCCTTTTTCGAGGGGGCGACGCTGATTGCGCACAACGCGCCCTTCGACATTCAGTTCTTGAATTTCGAGCTCGAAAAGTGCGGCCGCCCGTCGCTAATTAACACCGTTATCGACACGGTGGCAGTGGCCCGCGACAAGCACCCCGGGGCGCGCGTTTCTCTCGACGCCCTCTGCCGGCATTACGGCATCGACAATTCCCGCCGGACTCTCCACGGCGCCCTGCTCGACAGCGAGATCCTGGCCGACGTCTATCTCGAGCTGATCGGCGGCCGGCAGGTGGCACTGGCACTGGTCGAGGAGGTGCGCGTCACGATGTCGGGCGCAACGCTTCTGGCCCGGGCCCCGGCGCCGCAGCGCCCCTCGCCGTTGCCGTCGCGCCTCGACGCCGAGCAGCTCGCCGCGCATATGGGGTTTATCCGCACCATGGGCGAAGCGGCGCTCTGGGGGTATTACCGCGACGAAGAAGAAGCGGCTTAGCCGGGTCGGGCGGCCGGGAAGGAACGCGCTTGCCCAAGATCGACATCGCTTCGGTCCCGACCCGCAAAGGGGTCGGCTATCCCGCCGAGTTCCGCGATCTCACGGCGGATCGCATCCGCCGCAAGCTCGGCGACGCCGGCGGCCTCACCGATTTCGGCATCAACCTCACCTCGCTGCCGCCCGGCAATTGGTCGAGCCAGCGCCACTGGCACAGCGAGGAGGACGAGTTCGTCTACATCCTCGAAGGCGAGGTCGTGCTGATCGAGGACGAAGGCGAGACCGTGCTGAAGGCCGGCGACTGCGCCGCCTTCCCCAAGAACAGCGGCAACGGTCATCACATGATCAACCGCTCAGCGTCGACGGCGCTCTATCTCGAGATGGGCTCGCGCAGCCCGACCGACATGATCACCTGCTCCGACGTCGACATGATGAGCTCGAGCACGGATGGACTGTTCCGTCACAAGGACGGCAGGGCTTACGAGGACTGAGCGCCTCAGTTCGTAACCGGCGGCACCTGGCCGGCCTGCTGCTGCGCCTGCAGCTGCTTGAGGTTCTGCACATAGATGGCCTGGAAATCGACCGGCTCCATCATCAGCGGCGGGAAGCCGCCCTGCTGGGTGACCGTCGCGAGAATCTGCCGGGCGAACGGGAAAATCAGGCGCGGGCACTCGACGAGCAGGAGCGGCGCGAGCTGGTTCTCGGGCACGTTCTTGATGCGAAACACGCCGCCATAGATCAGCTCGACATTGAACAGGACGTTCTTTTCGCGCTCGGCCTTGGCGTTGAGCGTGATCTCGACCGCATAGACGTCGTCGGCCTGCTTCTTGACCCCGACATTGATCCCCACATTGAAGGTGGGGCTGGCGCCACCCAGCATGGTCGAGCCGGGCGCGCCCGGGTTCTCGAAGCTCATGTCGCGGATGTACTGGCCGATCAGGTTGAAGGTCGGCGCGCTCTGCTGCGGATTGGCGGTATTGCCCGCGGCGCTCTCGTCGGCCATGGCTGTGATCCTTATGATTGGGGCGCGCGCGGGACTAGCAGGTTTGGCCCCCCGTCACAAGCTGGGCCCGTCCCGCCAGTCGTCGCGGTCGAGTTCGATCATGCCGGGCCTGACCGTCCGGTACTCGGTGGCCGACACCTCGACCACCTTGAGGTGACGCGCCAGCAGCCGGTAGATCATGGCGCGGGTCACCGGCAGGAGCAGCAGCAATCCAACCAGATCGGTGAAATAGCCGGGCAGAAGGAGCAGGACGCCGGCGAGGCCAATCAGTACCGCATCGCCCATCTGCCGGGCCGGCATTTCGCCCCGGGAAAAGCGCATCTGCATTTGCTGGAGAACGCCCATCCCTTGCCAGCGCAGCACCAAGACGCCGATCGCGCCGGTGAGGATGATGCCGAGCAGGGTCGGCAGCAGGCCGATCGCCTGCCCGATGACGATGAACAGGGCGATCTCGATGAACGGCAGCGCCAGCACGAGGATCAGGATCAGTCGGGTCAGCATCGGGTCCTTTCGCCGCGCCGAATCGTACCGGCTCCACATTTCGTGAACTGGTTTCAGGGTACGGCATTGCCTATATAGGGACGACGCGGCATGTGCCGCCAGAGGCCGGCCCGGCCCCGCGTGAGGTAACAGCATGGACGAGTTCTTCGACATTCCCACCCTGATCGTGATCGGCGTCGCGATCTTCGTGCTCTTCCGGCTGCGCCAGGTGCTGGGCACCCGCACGGGCACCGAACGCACACCGCTGCAGCGCGCCCAGCAGCAGGCCAAGCCCGCCAATGACGAGAAGGTCGTCCAGATGCGGCCCGTCCCGCAGCCGGCCAATGATGGCGATGCCGAGCGCCGGGCCCTCAAGCTCCAGGCCGAGATCGACCAGTACGCGCACGGCGAAGCGGACATCGCGTCGGGCCTTCGGGCAATCGCAGACGCCGATTCGGGCTTTGCGCCAAAGAGCTTCCTCGAGGGCGCCAAGGCCGCCTACGAGATGATCGTCACTGCCTTTGCGACCGGCGACCGCAAGACGCTCAAGAATCTCCTCGAAAAGGACGTCTACGACGGATTCGAGCGCGCCATCACGGACCGCGAGGCTGCCGGCCGCAAGGTCGACTTCACCTTTGTGGGCCTGCCCAAGGTCGAAATATCGGACGCCGACTACGACAAGCGCGAGGCCCGCATTGCGATCCGGTTCAAGGCCGAGATCGTTCAGGCCACCCGCGACGCGGACGGGACGCTGATCGAGGGCAATGCCGACCAGGTGCAGACCATCGCCGACGAATGGACCTTTGCCCGCAACCCGAAATCGCGCGACCCCAACTGGAAGCTGGTCGCGACCAACCAGCTGTCCTGAAGGGGGCAGGGGGTCGTCATGGCCAGCCGGGGCGGAAAAAAGTCGCCGCCCATTGCCGATTTCCATCTGTGGGACGACGTGGCGCGGACGGTACTGCCGTTGAAACCACGCCGCCGCGTCCGTCCGGCGGCGCTGCCGCTTCCCCCGCCCGCCTCGCCGCCTCCCAAGCGGCCGAGGATAGTTGCTATGCCGTCATATCAGTCGCCGAACGCACCCGGTTCCGCGCCGATCGGGGTCATCGAACCCAAACTGCGCAAGCGCCTCGGGCGGGGCCGCATCACCATCGACGGCACCCTGGATCTGCACGGCATGCGCCAGGATGAAGCCCATGGCGCACTCGTGCGGTACCTCCACGCCCGTGCCGCCCGCGGCGACCGGACGATTCTCGTGATCACCGGCAAGGGTCTCAAGAAGGTCAATGGCGACCCGACCACCATCGTCGAGCGCGGCGTGCTGCGCACCATGCTGCCGATCTGGCTGAGTGCGCCGGACCTGAAGCCGCTGGTCGCGGGCTGGGATCAGTCCGCCCAAAGCCATGGCGGGGAGGGCGCCTGGTATGTCCGCCTGCGCCGCCAGGAGGCCAGATGACCCCGCTCGGCGCCAAGATGCGGGAGCTGCGCGAAGCGCGCGGCATCACGCTCAAGCAGATGGCCAAGGCCCTCAATGTGTCGAGCGCCTATCTGAGTGCGCTCGAACACGGCAAGCGCGGCCGGCCCACCTGGGGGATGCTGCAGCGCATCATCCACTATTTCAACGTCATCTGGGATGAAGCCGAAGAGCTCCAGCGCCTCGCCGAGCTCTCCGACCCGCGCGTCACCATCGACACCGGGGGCCTCGATCCCGAGGCGACCGAGCTCGCGAACCGTCTCGCGCGCGACATTCACCGGCTGGCGCCCGAGGATCTGTCGGCGCTCAAATCCGAACTGATCAAGCGGATCAGGTGACGAGGCACCCATCCGGCTTCGCCACCGAAGCCGGATGATGTGTCCCCGTGCGCCCTGACCGTTACTCGATCCCGATGAACCCGCCCGATTGACGGTTCCAGAGGCGGGCGTAGATCCCACCGGCCGCGAGCAGGGCCTCATGAGTGCCCTGCTCGGCAACGCGGCCCTTGTCCATCACGACGATGCGGTCCATCCGGGCAATCGTTGAGAGACGATGCGCAATGGCGATGACGGTCTTCCCCTCCATCAGCCCGTAGAGCGTCGACTGGATGGCGGCTTCGACTTCACTGTCGAGCGCCGAGGTCGCCTCGTCGAGGATCAGGATCGGCGCGTCCTTGAGGATGGCACGGGCGAGTGCCACGCGCTGGCGCTGGCCGCCACTCAACCGCACGCCGCGTTCGCCCACGAGGGCATCGTACCCGGTCCGCCCGTCGCGGTCCTCAAGGCCCAGGATGAACTCATGCGCCTCCGCCTGACGCGCGGCGGCTTCGATCGCTCCCTGTGTCACGTCGCTTCGCCCGTAGGCGATGTTGTCGCGCACGCTGCGATGAAGGAGCGTTGCGTCCTGCGTCACCATCGAGATGTGCGACCTGAGGCTGTCCTGCGTCACGCGGGTGATGTCCTGGCCGTCGATCGCGATCGTTCCCGCTTCGGGATCGAAGAAGCGCAGCATGAGATTGACCAGCGTCGACTTCCCGGCGCCCGAGGGACCGACCAGTCCCACCTTCTCGCCACCCGCGATCTCCAGTGTCAGTCCGTCCAGTCCGCCATCATCCTTGCCATAGTGGTGGCTCACACCCGTGAAAGCGATCTCGCCATCGGCCACCCTCAGAGGCGCGGCGTCGGGCGCGTCGGTCAGGGCAAGCGGCTGGGCGACGGTCTTCAGCGCCTGGTTCAGCGCGCCGTAATTGTTAAAGAGGTTGCCCACCGCATCGAGCAGCCACTCGCCCATCGCGGTGATGCGGAAGCTCAACGCGACCGCAACGGCCACGAGCCCCAGCGGCGCCGTGCCCGACTGCCACAAGACGACCGCATAGCCGATCAGTCCGACCATCAGCAGGGAGCCGAGGAACAGCATCCCGACATTCATGGTCACTTCAAGACGCCGCAGCCGGTAGTATATCACGAGCTGCGTCTCGAACAACGTTCTACTCTCGCGGTCCTCGTCGTTCTGCGTGAAGAGCTTGACGGTGTCGATGTTGGCGTAGGTATCGACCAGCGTGCCTGCCAAGATGGCATACTGTTCCTGGTATTGCTCGACCGCGGTGCGAAGGCGCGGCACCGCGTACCACATCAGCAGCAGGTAGAGACAAAGCCAGGCCAGCAGCGGCACGACGAGGCTCGGATCGATGGTCGCGACAAGCCCGATCGAGCCGAGGATGTAGCCGACCACATAGATCAGCGTGTGGACGATCGAATAGGTAAAGCCCGCTGCCGAGCCGCCGACGATCTGCACCATCTGCGCGATGCGGCCGGCGAGGTCGTTCCGAAACCAGCCGACCGGCTGGCGCAGCAGATGCCGATGACCGCGCCAGGCCATCATATAGGAGGCATTGGGCAGGAAGCTGATATCGTCGAGCGCTTCGCGGACGAGGCCGGTCACGGGCCGCGCGAGGGCAATCACAAGCGCGACGGCCAGCAGTTCGGGACCGCGTTCGGCCCACAATGTCGCCGGCGAACTCGCCGCGAGCGTATCGACCAGCGAACCCGCATAGCCGATGAGCCACACCTCGATCCCCGCATTGAGCACGGTAAAGAGCAGGCTGACGCCGATGACCCATCGGAAAGGCTTGAGGTTGTGAAGGAGGTAAGCCCACACGCTTGCGGGCGGCTGGACATCGCCATCCGGGGTAAACGGATCGACGAGCTTCTGGAAGAAGCTGAGCATATTGGCCTCTTGAGGCTGAGTGTGTTCGAAGGGTTCGGGCCGGACCGGCAGCCCAGATCGGCACTGCGGGTCAGGCGGTGAGGGTGCCGATTGCTCTCATTCGAACGATGCTCCTGCGATGTCTCGCGAAATGAAGCTAACCGCCGGTTGCCGGGCGGTCAAGCGGCGGCGATGACCTTGAGGAAGGCGGCGCCATAGCGGTCGAGCTTGCTGGCGCCCATCCCCGGCAAGTCTTCCATGTCGCCCAGACTGCGTGGCCGGGCCATGGCCATCGCGCGCAGCGTGGAATCGTGGAAGATTACGTAAGGGGGCACGCCCTGCTGCCTGGCGAGCTTGCTGCGCTCGCTCCGCAACAGGTCGAACAGGGCCGCCGCGGGCTCGGGCAGGTTCAGAGCCCCGCGCAGCGCCCGCCTGGTTTCCGCCGCCCTCCTGGGCTGATCCTTGCGCAGGATGACCGCCTGTTCGCGCTTGAACACGCCCTTTGCCGCGGCTCCCAGCTGCAAGGAGCCAAAGCCCGCCGTGTCGACGACGATCAGCCCCTGGGCGGTCAATTGCCGGATCACCGACTGCCACCCGGCACGGTCGAGCTCGTTGCCCTTGCCGAAGACCGGCTGGCGGTGGTGATCGTTCATCAGCACCTTCTCGGTTTGCTTGCCGGTGAGAACGTCGACGATATGGGTCACACCGAACCGCTGCCCTGTGCGGTAGATCGCGGCCAGCACCTTGATCGCGGCCTCCGTTCCGTCCCACGTTTCGGCCGGATCGAGGCAGGCATCGCAGCCGCTGCAATCGCCCG
>JBIQKK010000018.1:0-27403 GCA_044506585.1 Hyphomicrobiales bacterium | reverse complement strand
GTGTAGCTGATGTTGGGCCGGTCGAAGCTGGTGGTGAAGACCTGCGCCTGCCTCAGATACAGCCGGTCGATGATGTCCTCGCGCGTCACCGGATCGGCGGTCGCCGTCAGCGCGACGCGGGGCACGTTCGGGAAGAGCTCGGCCAGCCGGCTGAGCTCGCGATAGTCGGGACGGAAGTCGTGGCCCCACTGGCTGACGCAATGCGCTTCGTCGATCGCGAACAGGGCGATGTCGATATCGGCGATCATCTGGAGGAAGCCAGCCGTCATCGCCCGCTCGGGGGCGACATAGAGCAGGTCGAGCGCGCCTTTGCGGAGCAGCGCCTTTACCCCCGCGGCCTGCTCGGGGGACATCGAGGAGTTGAGCGCTTCCGCGCGCACGCCCTGCTGGCGCAGCGCCTCCACCTGGTCGCGCATCAGGGCGATCAGCGGCGAGATGACGATCCCCACCCCATGCCGGCAGAGCGCTGGCACCTGGTAGCAGACCGACTTGCCGGCGCCGGTGGGAAACAGCACGACGGCGTCCCCGCCGGCGACGATGTGGTCGACGACATCGCCCTGCTGCCCACGGAATTCGGCGTGGCCGAAGACCTTGTGCAGGATGTCGTGGGGATTGGGACGAAGGTCGAGCAAGGACATGGCGCGGCGGTGAGTCGGGATGAGCCGACTGTCTATCATACCCGACATGCGCTTGGCACGATCACTGTCGGCAGTAGGCAAACGGGCGGCAGCTTCCGCCACCGCCCGTCGCACTAAAGCGCTATTCCAGTTCTAGAGCACGAACCGGCTCAGATCCGCATCCGCGGCCATCTTGCCGATACGCTCATTCACATAGGGACGGTCGATCTTGATGATCTCGCCCTTCTTCTCGGACGCCTCGAACGAGATGTCTTCGACGAGACGTTCCATGATCGTCTGGAGGCGGCGGGCGCCGATATTTTCGACCGTCGAGTTCACTTTCACGGCTGCATCGGCGATCGCGTCGATGCCCTCTTCCTGGAAGTCGAGGGTCAGGCCTTCGGTCGCCATCAGCGCGACGTATTGCTTGATCAGTGAAGCATCGGTGTCCTTGAGGATGCCGACCAGATCGTCCTTGCTCAGCGCCGAAAGCTCCACGCGAATGGGAAGGCGTCCCTGCAATTCGGGCAGGAGATCGCTCGGTTTGCTCACGTGGAAGGCGCCCGACGCGATAAAGAGGATGTGGTCGGTCTTCACTGGTCCATATTTGGTCGAAACCGTCGTGCCTTCGATCAGCGGCAAGAGGTCCCGCTGCACGCCTTCGCGGCTCGGACCCGAATAGGACCGGTCGCCAGCCGCCACCTTGTCGATCTCGTCGATGAAGACGATGCCGTGGTTCTCGGTGAGGGTGATGGCCTCGCGGGTCAGCTGGTCCTGGTCGAGCAGCTTGTCGGCCTCGTCTGCGATCAGCAGCGCATGCGAATCCTTGACTTTCACCTTCCGCTTGGCGGACCGGCCGCCCATGGCCTTCGAGATCATGTCCTGGATGTTGATCATATTGGGCTGGCCGGGGATCTCGAACATGCCGCCCTGCGGCCCCTGGCCGCTGACTTCGATCTCGATCTCGCGATCGTCGAGCTCGCCCGCGCGCAGCTTCTTGCGGAAGGATTCGCGGGTCGCCGTTCCGGCGCTCGCGCCCACCAGCGCATCGAGCACGCGTTCCTCGGCCTTCTCGTGGGCCTGCTGCTTGACGTCCTCGCGCCGCAGGTCGCGGAGCACGGCAATCCCCGCCTCGACGAGGTCGCGGATCATCTGCTCGACGTCGCGGCCGACATAGCCAACTTCGGTGAATTTGGTCGCCTCGACCTTGATGAAGGGCGCCTGGGCAAGCTTGGCCAGCCGGCGCGAGATCTCGGTCTTGCCCACGCCCGTCGGCCCGATCATGAGGATGTTCTTGGGCGTGACCTCGGCCCGCAATTCCTCGGGCAGCTGCTGGCGGCGCCAGCGGTTGCGCAGGGCCACAGCCACGGCGCGCTTGGCGTCCTTCTGGCCGATGATGAAGCGGTCGAGTTCCGCCACGATCTCGCGCGGGCTCAGGGTCGATGGATCGGGCATGGTCTTGTCCTCGCTGACGCCTGCATCGCGCAGCACGCCGTCTTCATTCCCGCCAATGAAGGCCGGGCTGTTCGGTTCGTTCAACATTGGTAGTCCTCTTTGTCGCGGGATCGAACCGGAAAAGTCTCACAACTCTTCCTGATGCCGCTCAGCTCTCGATCTTTTCGAGCGTCACGCTCTCATTGGTGTAGATGCAGATTTCGGCCGCGATCTTCATCGCCTTGCGGGCGATTTCCTCGGCATCCATCTCCGTGTTTTCGGCGAGCGCCAGCGCCGCGCTCTGGGCGTAATTGCCGCCCGAGCCGATCGCGATCACGCCCTTGTCGGGCGTCAGCACGTCGCCATTGCCGGTGATCACCAACGTCGTCTCCTTGTCGGCGACGATCATCATCGCCTCGAGGTGACGCAGATAGCGGTCGCCGCGCCAGTCCTTGGCGAGCTCGACGGCCGCGCGCATGAGCTGGTCGGGATATTGTTCGAGCTTTTTCTCGAGCCGCTCGAAAAGGGTAAACGCGTCGGCGGTCGAACCGGCAAAGCCGCCGATGACCTTGTCGCCCGTCAGCCGGCGGACCTTGCGGGCATTATGCTTCATCACGGTGTTGCCCACCGAGACCTGGCCGTCCCCCGCCACCACCACCTTGTTCCCCTTGCGGACCGAAACGATGGTCGTGCCGTGCCAGCCCGGAAAGTCATTGTCCTTCGACATTCAACACTCCAAAAGGATTTCACCCTATTTAGGGGGGATCAGCCTGAATGCAATGATCGGCATCTGCCGATGGAACCAGCAAAATGCGTACCGCCGAGATCAAGCGAAAGACTGCCGAGACCGACATCCAAGTGTCGGTAAATCTAGATGGCACCGGCACTTACGATATCGAGACCGGCATCGGCTTTCTCGATCATATGCTCGATCAGCTGAGCAAGCATTCGCTCATCGACATTTCCGTCCGGGCAAAGGGCGACCTCCACATCGACTTCCACCACACGGCCGAGGATGTCGGTATTGCGCTCGGCGAGGCGGTCAAGAAGGCACTCGCGGACAAGAAGGGCATCCGGCGCTACGCCAGCGCGGATCTCGTGATGGACGGCACCCTGACCCGGGTTGCGCTGGACGTCTCGGGCCGGCCGTTTCTCGTGTGGAAGGTGGAGTTCAACCGCGACAAGGTCGGCGAAATGGACACCGAGCTCTTTCGCGAGTGGTTCCAGGCCTTTGCCATGAACGCCGGCATCACGCTGCACGTCGAGACGCTCTACGGCGACAACAACCACCACATCGCCGAATCCGCCTTCAAGGCGCTGGCCAAGGCTTTGCGCTCCGCGGTGGAAATCGACCCGCGGGCCAAGGACGCGATCCCGAGCACCAAGGGCACGCTGTGAAGCGGTAACCGGCGACTTGGGTGGCCGGACCTCTTGGCCTCAGTTGAAGCCGTGCGAGGCACCCGCATAGATCGCGAAAACCGCGGTCGCGAGGGCAACGATCAGCAGAACGAGGCCCAGCCAGCCCACGAAGATGCCCTGGCTCGGCGTATCGGTATTCACCGGTTCGGCATGGGTGTCGGTCGGGCTGGCCATCGTCGAAACTCCATTGTCTGTCCGCAAAGCCCGCCAGCTTCCATGCCGGCGGGTTTTGCTCTAAGGCGGTGCCATGACCGTCTACTCGATCTTCGAAAAACCGCAAGCCAAAGCGGTGACGCACCGCGGCCCTGTGGCCATTCCGGAGCGGTTTTCGTGGCTCGCGATGCTCCTGCCGCCCATTTTCGCGCTGTTGCATGGGCTCTGGCTGCTGCTGGTCTTCTGGATCGCGCTGGTCATCGGCCTCGCTTATGCCGCGCGGATCGTCGGTCCGGACGCGGCGTTCGCGCTCTATTGCCTCGTTGCCGTCTTTCTGGGCTTTGAGGCGCCGGCTTTCCGGCGCGACTGGCTGACGTTCCGCGGGTACCAGTGGCGCGGCGACATCGTCGCCTCCGCTGCCGATCTCGCCCAACGCGATTATCTGGCCCATTCCAAATGACGAGCTCTGTCGCGATCGTCGATTACGGCGCGGGTAATCTCCGCTCCGCCAGCAAGGCTTTCGAGCGGGCTGTGCGAACGCTCGCCGCCGATATCGAGGTCTCCGTCACCTCCGAACCAGATGTGGTCCGCCGGGCCGATCGCATCGTCCTGCCGGGCGTGGGAGCGTTCGAGGACTGCATGCGCGGCCTGACGGGCATCAAGGGCATGCGTGACACCCTCGAAGAGCGGGTCATCAAGGCGGGAACACCGTTTTTCGGCATTTGCGTCGGCATGCAGCTCATGGCGACCGAGGGGCGGGAGAAGGCCGTCACGCCCGGCCTCGGGTGGATTCCCGGCGCCGTCGTCAGGCTCGAGCCGGCCGGCGGCCTCAAGGTGCCGCATATGGGGTGGAACACGCTCGCCTTTACGCAGCCGCATCCGCTGCTCGAGGGCATTCCGGATGGCGACGCGGGTCTGCACGCCTACTTCGTCCACTCCTATCACCTCGCGCCAGACGACCCTTCGATGCTCTATGCGACGGCGGAATACGGCCAGGCCGTGACGGCGTGCGTGGGTCGCGACAACCTGTTCGGCACGCAGTTCCACCCAGAGAAAAGCCAGACCCTGGGTTTGAAACTGATCGAGAATTTCCTGAGGTGGACGCCGTGATCCTCTTTCCCGCCATCGACCTCAAGGACGGGGAGGTCGTGCGCCTCAAGCATGGCTATATGGACCAGGTCACCGTGTTCAACACGGACCCTGCGGCGCAGGCCGCGACCTTCGAGCGGCAGGGCTTCGAATATCTCCACGTGGTCGATCTCAACGGCGCCTTTGCCGGCGAGAGCCGCAATGGCGACGCCGTCGAAGCGATCCTCAAGACCGTGAAGATGCCGGTGCAGCTCGGAGGCGGCATCCGCACGCTGGCGCATGTCGAAACGTGGTTGGGCAAGGGCCTGAGCCGCGTGATCCTCGGCACGGTCGCCCTGCGCGATCCGGACCTGGTGAAGACCGCGGCAAGTCGCTTCCCCGGCCGGATTGCCGTCGGCATCGATGCGCGCGGCGGCAAGGTCGCGGTGGAGGGCTGGGCCGAAGTCTCCGAACTCGACGTCATCGAAATGGCCAAGCGCTTCGAGGGCGCGGGCGTGGCGGCGATCATCTATACGGACGTCGATCGTGACGGTGTTCTCACCGGAATCAACTGGACAAGCACGCTTTCCCTCGCGCGGGCGATCACCGTTCCAGTCATCGCCTCGGGGGGCCTTGCCTCGATGGACGACATCGAGCGACTCAGCCGTCCCGAATGCCAGATTCTCGAAGGCGCCATTTCCGGACGCGCCATCTACGATGGGCGCATCGATCCGGGCGCGGCCCTGGCGCTGTTGCGGGGTGTGCCCGTATGACGCTCAAGACGCGCATCATCCCCTGTCTCGACGTCAAGGATGGTCGCGTGGTGAAGGGGGTGCAGTTCGTGGACCTCGTCGACGCCGGCGATCCGGTCGAAGCGGCAATCGCCTATGACGCGGCGGGGGCCGATGAACTCTGCTTTCTCGACATCACCGCGAGCGCCGACAATCGTGAGACCATCTTCGATGTCGTGGCGCGCACGGCCGAGCAATGCTTCATGCCGGTGACGGTCGGCGGCGGCGTGCGTACGATCGAAGACATCCGCAAGCTCCTGCTCAGTGGCGCCGACAAGGTCGCCATCAACTCCGCCGCGGTCAGCGATCCCGACTTTGTCGCCCGTGCGGCGGACAAGTTCGGCGACCAGTGCATCGTCGTTTCGATCGATGCGCGCCAGCGCCTGTCGCAGGGCGTCGGCGGCGACAATCGCAGCGCATGGGAGACGTTCACGCATGGGGGCCGCAAGGCAACAGGCCTCGATGCGGTGGAGTTCGCAATCCGCATGGTTGAACTCGGCGCCGGCGAGCTGCTCGTGACCTCAATGGACCGCGACGGCAGCAAGTCCGGGTTCGATCTCGACCTCACGCGCACCATCGCAGACGCCGTGCATGTGCCCGTTATTGCCTCGGGTGGCGTCGGAACGCTCGATGACCTCGTTGCGGGGGTGAAGGAGGGCCATGCCAGCGCAGTGTTGGCCGCCTCGATCTTTCACTTCGGCACCTTCACGGTGGGCGAGGCAAAGCGCTATCTTGCCGATCACGGCATTCCCATGAGGATGGACTGAGATGGCATTCTCGCTGGCAGAACTCGACGACCGCATCGCCCGGCGCGCCGGCGCTTCGCCCGACGAGAGCTACACGGCCAGGCTGCTCAGCGATGGCATCGACCGCTGCGCGCGCAAATTCGGGGAGGAAGCGGTCGAGCTCGTCATTTCCTCGGTCGCGCGGGACCGGGCGGGGTCGACCGCGGAGGCCGCCGACGTTCTCTACCATTTGCTCGTCCTGCTCAAAGCGAGTGGCGTGTCGCTGGATGACGTGATGGCCGAGCTACAAAGCCGTACCGCGCAATCTGGCCTTCAAGAGAAGGCGTCGCGCGAGGGGCGATGACACAGCGCAAACTCGAGCTCGATCCCTATCACCGGTTCTCGCGGGCCCAATGGGCCCAGTATCGCGACGGCGAACCGATGACGCTGACCGCTGCGGATATCGAGCGGCTGCGGGCGCTGACCGACCCGATTTCGCTCGCGGAAGCTGAAGACATCTACCTGCCGCTCAGCCGCCTGATCTCGTTTTATGTCGAGGCTGCACAGGCGGTGCATCGCGTTTCGACGCGGTTCCTGGGCACCGACGACCATCAAATCCCGTTCATCATCGGCGTTGCGGGCTCGGTCGCCTCGGGCAAATCCACCACCTCGCGCATCCTGCGCACGCTGCTCGGCCGCTGGCGCACGTCGCCGAAGGTGGATCTCGTCACGACAGACGGCTTTCTCTTCTCGAACGCCGAGCTCGACAAGCGCGGCCTTGCCGCACGCAAGGGCTTTCCGGAAAGCTACGACCGCGCCGCGCTCCTTGCCTTCCTCGCCGACATCAAGTCGGGCAAACCCCAGGTCAAGGCGCCGGTGTACTCGCACCTCGTCTACGACATCGTGCCGAACGAATTCGTCACCGTGGACCAGCCCGACATCCTGATCGTCGAGGGGCTCAATATTCTGCAGGCAGGCGCTCCGGCAAAATCCGGCAAGCCACTCCTGTTCGCCTCGGACTTTATCGATTTCTCGATCTACATCGATGCCGACGAAGCCGATCTGCGCGAATGGTTCATGGTGCGCTTCCGCGCCCTGCGGGAATCGGCTTTCACCAATCCCAAGAGCTTTTTCCGGGGCCTTGCCGAAATGCCGGCCGCACAGGCCGAGGCCTTTGCCCTGCAGGCCTGGGACAACATCAACCTCGTGAACCTGCGCGAGAACATCCTGCCCACCAGGGGCCGGGCGACACTGGTGCTCAAGAAGGCGGGCAACCACGCCGTCGAAGAAGTGATGCTGCGGCGCGTCTAGAGCGCGATGCTGTGTTCGCGGGCCATCTGGCTCAGGTCGCGGATCGGGCGTGCCCCGATATGCGAGATGACTTCCGAGGCGGCGAGACAGCCAGCCGCCAGCGCCATGCGCAGATCGCGGCCTCGAGCGTGCGCCAGAAGGAAGCCGGACGCGAAGAGGTCGCCCGCCCCGGTCGCGTCGACCACCCGGTCCACGGGGAACGCGGGCACCGTGATGATCTCGCCCTCATGCACCGCCATGGCACCCTGCGCACCCATGGTGATCGCGGCGAGCTCGCAGTCCTTGGCGATCGCCTGAACGGCAACATGGAGGTCGTCGGTCTGGTAGAGGGCCTTCACCTCCTCGATATTGGCGAAGACGAAATCGATCGTCCTGGAACGCATGAGGTCGAGGAATTCGTCGCGGTAGCGGTTCACGCAGAAGGGGTCGGAAAGCGTGATGGCCGTGGGGCGTTCGTGCTTGTGGGCGTATCTGGCCGCGGTCACGAAAGCCTTCTTGGCTTCCGGCGGATCCCAGAGGTAGCCCTCCATATAGGTCACGAGCGCGGCGCCGATCTCTTCTTCCTTGATGTCGGCGGGCGTGAGCTGTTGGCAGGCCCCCAGATAGGTGTTCATCGTGCGCTCGCCGCCCGGCGAAACGAGGATCATCGAGCGCGCCGTCGCCGGACCGTCGACGAGCGGGGCGACGGAATAATGGACGCCGATCTCGCGGAACTCCTCGGCGAAGATTTCGCCCAGATCGTCATCGGCGACCTTGCCGATGAACGCCGCGCGGCCGCCCAGATTGGCAACGCCCGCCGCGGTATTGGCCGAGCTGCCGCCCGAGACCTGCCGTTTGTCGGCTGGCATGCGCTCGTAGAGATAGGCCGAGCGGTCGGCATCGACGAGGTGCATGATCCCCTCGTCCATCCCTTCCTGCTCGAGGAATGCGGGATCGACCGGGGCGATCACGTCGACGATCGCATTGCCGATGGTGAGCACGTCGAATTGGGCGTCAGCCATCGGCCGCGGGTCTCCTGTTCCGCGGGCGGACATAGAGGGGATTGGCGACCAGCGCAATGTCTGCCGCGCCGCGGGGCGTGGGGGCCGAACCTCAGGCGGGCGCGCCGTCCCAATCCTTCGGCGGCGGCGTCTTGGGCTCGAATCGGCACCATTGGGCGATGATGCAGCGATAGCATTCGGGCTTGCGCGCCTTGCACACATACCGACCGTGCAGGATCAGCCAGTGGTGGGCGTGGAGGAGGTATTTTTCCGGCACCACCTTGAGCAGCTTGAGCTCGACCTCAAGCGGATCCTTGCCCGGCGCGAGGCCGGTGCGGTTGCTGACCCGGAACAGATGGGTATCGACAGCGATCGTCGGCTGCCGGAACGCGATGTTGAGCACGACGTTGGCCGTCTTGCGTCCTACCCCGGGCAGCGTCTCGAGATCGGTGCGGTTGGCCGGCACCTCGCCGCCAAAGCGCTCGATCAGCTGTTGGCTGAGCGCGAAGACGTTCTTGGCCTTGTTGCGAAAGAGCCCGATGGTCTTGATGAGCTCAGTGATCCGCTCGACCCCCAGCGCGACCATTTTCTGCGGCGTATCCGCGAGGGCGAACAGCGCGGGGGTTGCCTTGTTCACCCCGGCATCGGTCGCCTGGGCGGAGAGGACGACCGCCACCAGCAGCGTGAAGGGGTTGGTCGCGACCAATTCCCCTTTGGGTTCGGGATTGTCGCGCGCGAACGCCGCGAAAATCGCCTCGATCTCGTCATTGCCCGGTCGCCTGCTCGATCGCTTTTGCGGCGATTTCGCCATTCTCACGCCTCCGATTCGGGGTCTATAGTCAGGCTCATGTCCACCAAGATTCAAGCCAAGCCGCTTTTCGCCGCGACGCTCACGCCGCACCGCTCGCTGTCACCGGTGGGTAAGCGCATCGTGGTTGGGCTGATTGCAGCGCTGGCGCTGGTTCCCGGCTTCATCTTCTATATCGCGGGCGCCTGGCCGGTCGTGGGCTTTATGGGCCTCGACGTGCTCGCGATCTGGATCGCGCTGACGGTTTCGATGCGGGCCGGCAAGGTGCGCGAGGTGGTGAGCGTCTGGCCCGGGGCGCTCGAATTGCGCAAGATCGATGCCAAGGGGGCCGAGGAGGTGTTGAACTTCGCGGCGGCCAATGTTCGGTTCGTCATCGACCGGGACTACAACGAGCGCGTGCAGGCGCTCTGGCTCAAGGAGCGCGAGGCGCGGATTGCGATCGGGGGCTTCCTCAGCCCGGACGAAAAACTGAGCTTTGCCAAGGCGTTTGGTGCCGCCCTCCGCCGCGCCCGGGCCTGACGTCAAAACCGGGTCGCGATGGCTCCGTCGCGGGACTATCCCATGGGCATGACCCAATATCAGACCCTCACCCCCGCCGACGACTATGAGACGGTTCGCGCCGCCATCGCCTATCTGAGCGAGACGGGCGCGGAGGACGTCGACTTGTCCCGCTTTTCCCGCTCGATCGGGATGACCGAACGGCAGCTGACCGACCTCTTCCGCCGCTGGTGCGGGCTGACGCCCAAGAGCTTTGCGCAGGCGGTCGCGCTGAACCATGCGCGGCGACTGCTGGCCGACAAGGAGAGCGTGCTCGCTACGACCTATGCGGTCGGGCTGAGCTCGACCTCGCGGCTGCACGATCTGTTCGTAACCTATGAAGCGATGCCGCCCGGCGCCTTCCGGCAACGCGGAGCCGGGCTCGATATGGTCTGGGGCGCCGCGCCGTCGCCGTTCGGCACCGCGGTACTCGTCGTTACCGACTACGGGCTTGCCGGGATCGGCTTTGCCGATGGCGAAACGAGCATCAATGCTGCCTTCGAGGATTTGCGCAGCCGCTGGCCGAACGCAGTCTATCGCCGCGACGATGCGAAGGTCGCGCCTATCGCGCAACGCGTGTTCGATCCGGCGCGCTGGAATGCGGATGAACCGGTCAAGCTCGTGCTGATCGGCACCGATTTCGAAGTGAAGGTGTGGGAGACGCTGCTGAAGATTCCGGTGGGACGCGCAACGACCTACCAGTCGGTGGCCGAGCACATCGGACGTCCAGCGGCGTCGCGGGCGGTAGGCGCGGCGGTGGGCAAGAATCCGATCAGCTTCGTGGTGCCCTGCCATCGCGTGGTCGGCGCGAGCGGCGCGCTCACCGGTTATCACTGGGGCGTGCCGCGCAAGCGCGCGATCCTCGGCTGGGAAGCGGGAATTATCGCCGCTTGAGGTTGGCTGCCGCTAAATGGCGACCTTCTCTTCGAGCGTGCCGTCTTTGGCGAGACGATAAACAACCGGCTCGCCCGTGGCGATTTCGCGCTTCAGGATTTCGTCGGGCGTGAGCCCTTCGATCGCCATCACCATCGAGCGCAGCGAGTTCCCGTGCGCCGCGACTAGAACGATGTTCTTATCGACCAGGGGCAGAATTTCGCGCTCATAATAAGGCACCGTTCTCTCGCCGGTATCCTTCAGCGACTCGCCCCCCGGCGGAGGTACGTCATAGGAGCGGCGCCAGAGGTGCACCTGCTCTTCGCCCCATTTTTCGCGGGCGTCGTCCTTGTTCAGCCCGGCGAGATCGCCGTAGTCGCGTTCGTTGAGCGCCTTGGATCGGACGATCGTCACGTCCGTGATGGCGAGCTCATCGAGGATGAGATCGAGCGTGTGCTGCGCGCGGCGCAGCGCCGAGGTGAAAAAGACCGTCGGGATGAGCCCGGCCGCCTTGAGCTTCTTGCCCGTCGCGCGCGCTTCCTCGATTCCTTGCGGTGTGAGGTCGGGATTCTTCCAGCCGGTGAAGAGATTTTTGAGATTCCACTCGCTCTGCCCGTGGCGAACGAGGATCAGGGTACCCGACATCGATTCACTCCTTGAAGCCGAGCACGTCGGCCATGCTGTAGAATCCGGGCGGCTGGTTCGCCGCCCAGAGCGCCGCCGTCACCGCGCCCGCAGCGAACATGCCGCGATCCTGGGCGCTGTGGCTCAAAACGATCCGCTCGGTCTCGCCGGCAAGGATCACGCTGTGCTCGCCGATGACACCGCCACCGCGCAGCGTCGCAAAGCCGATGCTGCCTTCCTCGCGCGGACCGGTGTGGCCGTCGCGGATTTTCACCGCATGCTGGTCGAGATCGATGCTGCGCCCCTCGGCCGCGGCGCGACCGAGCATCAGCGCCGTGCCCGATGGCGCATCGACCTTCCGGTTGTGATGCATTTCGAGCACCTCGACATCATAGCTGGGCAGCGCGCGCGCAGCCTGGCGCACAAGGCCGAGCAGCATGTTGATGCCGAGCGAGAAATTGCCGGACTTGACGATGCGGGCGCCCGCCGAACCCGCCTTCTGGATGGCCCAGTCCTCTTCCTTGGAGCAGCCGGTGGTGCCGACCACATGAACGAGGCCGCGCGGGGCTGCCAGCTCGGCCAGCAGGACGCTGACCGGGGGCGCGGTGAAATCGATGAGAATGTCCGCGCCCTCGAGCGCAGCTTCGGCGTCGTCCCCGATGACCACGCCCAGCACGCCGGCACCAGCGACCTCTCCGGCGTCGCGGCCGATGGCGGTCGAACCGGGGCGGTCGAAGGCGGCGTGGAGGACGAGGCCCGGCGTTGCCGTGACGGCGCGGATATTGGCCGCACCCATGCGTCCGCCGGCGCCGGCGATGACGACGCGCAGGTCAGGCAACCGCGTATCCCTCCATCTCGCCGAGGATGGCGCGCGCGGCGGCCCTGGGATCGGGGGCGGCCGTGATGGGACGTCCGACGACAAGATGGCTCGCGCCGGCGGCGATCGCTTCGGCAGGCCCCATGACGCGCTTCTGGTCGCCGATTGCGCTGCCGGCGGGACGAATTCCCGGTGTCACGAGCGCCATTTTGGGCCCGACGATCGAGCGCACCATCTCGGCTTCGCGCGGCGAACAGACAAGTCCGCCGATCCCCACGGCCTTGGCCTGGCGGGCCCGCAGGTCGACGAGCTCCATGGTGTCTCCGGCGAATCCGGCTTCGGCGACGTCGTTGTCGTCCATCGACGTCAGCACCGAAACGCCGAGCACGGTGAGCGATGAGCCGGCGGCGCCCTTGAGAGCGGCCCGCATGCATTGAGGATAAGCGTGCACCGTCAGCATGGTGGCGCCGGTGCGGGCGATCGCCGCCACGCCCCGCTCGACCGTGTTGTCGATGTCGAGCAGCTTCAAATCGAAGAAGACGCGCTTACCGGCGGCGATCAGTTGCTTGCCGAGCGCGAAGCCGTCGCCACCGTAAAACAGCTGGTAGCCGATCTTGTAGAAATCGACCGTGCCGTCGAGCGCCGTGACCAGGCCTTCGGCTTCAGCGCGGGTATCCACGTCGAGGGCGACGATTAAAGTTCCGGGCATCGGGCTCTCCGTCGTTTCCCGGCTCTTGCCTCACTTGGCGCCATGGCGCAAGCCAAAGCTTCCGGCGGCCTTGCGGTCCCGGGGTTGGCCTGCCGCTGGACAAATGTCCACGCGGCCGGAGAGCGCGGGTGGCGCCTCCGAGAAGGGGTGCGGTGGTGCCGTGACACCTGCCCGCGCTCTCCGCGATGGGACTTTCCGGCACGGGCGGTGGTCCCTCCGGATGATGTCTCACCGGAGTAACCCCGACCAAACCCGAAGAGGTGCGGCCACCTCTCCCCCACCTCTGTCGCCACCGCTCCGTCAGCAGCCCGCGGTCTATGACGACAGCGGCCCGAACATAGGGCGGGTCGAGGCAAGGAGGCGCAACTTTTGTCGGCATGGAGGGAAAGCGGAGGCGGGGCAGGCGATTGGCCGCGGAACTTGAGGTGAAACGGAGGCGGCGCCAGTCCTCACGTCAGGCGCCGGCGATCGCCGGAAGGTCCTTTTCGTGGCGGTTGAGGGCCACGAGCATGCGGCGGACCTGATTTTCCGCGAGCTTGGTCACGACCTTGCGATCAGTGCCCGGGCTGAGCGGGATCGGGGCGCCGAAGGCGATGGTGACGTCCTTGACGCCCGAGGTCAGCAGGTTCTCGACCACCTGGCGGAACCCGCGGGCATTCATGCCCGAGATGGCACTCCGCTCGGTGCGTGAGACCGGCAGGCCCTGCAGGTGGGTGTAGGCGATGGTGACCGGCTGGATCGCGACATCCGTGGCGCCGCCATCTTCCATCGCCGCCTGCGCCGCCCCGACCAGCGCCGACCGGAAGGGTTGGACATGGGTCCCGAGGTCGCGATGGCCCTCCGCGAACAGCAAGACCGCCCCGTTCCGGGCGAGGCGCTTGGCCATCTCACGGCTCGTGCGGTGAGCGTCCTGGCGGCTGTGATAATCGACATAGAGCGTACGCTGCAAAGAGGCCATGAAGCCGACGAAGAACGTGTTTCGCACGCCGGTCTTGGCAACGAAGGTCACGTCGGCCACCGAGCCGATGGCAATGATATCGGTCCACGAGATGTGGTTGGAAAGCAGCAGCGTCGGCCGGTTGTGGAGCGGCTCCCCGATGGTCTTCACCCGGATGCCCAGGAAGACGCAGCCCACCTTGTGGAACAGCATCGTAGGAAAGTTCCAGAAGAGGCCCAGCCGCGTGATGATGAATTGCAGCGGGATCAGGACGATCATCACCGGAATGAAGACGAAGATAAAGAACAGAGTTCTAAAGATCATGCGTCCTTGTCCTTGAGCGGTACCGCATAGAGCTCGAGCCGGTGATCGACGAGACGGTAGCCCAGGCGCTTGGCGATCAGATCCTGGATCGCCTCGATCTCTTCGTTGCGAAACTCGATGACCTTGCCCGAGCGGATGTCGATCAGGTGATCGTGATGTTCGTCGGGGATCGGCTCGAAACGCGCGCGGCCGTCCTTGAAATCGTGCTTGGTGACGAGCCCGGCTTCTTCGAAGAGGTTGAGCGTGCGGTAAACGGTCGACAGCGAAATGCGCGGATCCTGGGCCGACGCGCGCCGATAGAGCTCTTCGACATCGGGGTGGTCGGCGGCCGATTCGATGACCTGAGCGATGACGCGGCGCTGTTCGGTCATGCGCATGCCCTTTTTGGCGCACTGCTCCTCGAGGGTCTCGGTGTGAGCCGCTTTCTCCATGGGCGTAGGGCTAAGCCAGATCGCGGGCCATCACAAGGGCGGTGGCCGGCTGGCCATCGGGCCTTGCGTAGTAGCCTTTGCGTTCGCTGAGCTTTTTGAAGCCGAGTTTGTCGTAAAGCCGGATCGCGGCGGGATTGTCGGCCGCGACCTCGAGGATCATGCGGCGCGCGGGGGTCATCATCAGATCTTCAAAGCATGCGCGCAGCAGCGCCTCACCGACGCCCTTGCCCTGGAATTTGCGGTCGACCGCGATGGTCATGAGTTCGACGTCGTCACCCAGGATGCGCAGCATCGCAAAACCCGCGATGTTGCGGCGCGCGTCGCAGGCGACCAGGGTGGGCGTGTCGGGATCGACGAGATAGGCCTCGATGTCCTGGCGCGGCCAGCCGCGGTAAAAGCTCCTCGCGTGGAGCGCCGCCACCACGTCGGCGTCGCGCGGCTCGGCCGGCTCGATATGGAGCCCGAGCGGCGCCATCCAGCTGCGCACCATCATGCGCGCGCCCTCGCGACGCGGAACTTTTCCTGCGGTTTGGCATCGGCATCGCGGATATAGGCCGCCTCGGGCGGATAGCGCGCGGGCTCGGCGGTCGCAGCGAAGCGCGCGACCGATGCGATGTCCGCCAGCGGCGAGGTCACGAGCGCGATGTCCGGCGGGATGGAGGCGCGGGCTTTGTCCATGGGGAGCAGGGCAGGCTCGCCTGCGGCAATGCCGGGGCCCGAGAAAGTCTGGAGGTAGGCCTCGCCGCGCCTGGCGTCGAGCAGCACCGCCGCGGGGCCGGCTTCCATGTTCAGCGAAAGAGCGAGGAGCGACGGAATGCCGAGGACGGGGATGCCCAGCGCCAGCCCGAGCCCGCGCGCGGCGCTGAGCCCGATGCGGAGGCCCGTGAACGAGCCCGGCCCGGTGGTCACGGCGATGCGGGTGAGGTCGCGGTAGCTGACGCCGGTGCGGGCGAACAGGTCGTCGAGGGCGGGGAAGAGCCGTTCGGCCTGGCCGGTCGGCATGTCCTCGACGCGCGTCTCGACGTGGTCCCCATCGATGAGAATCGCGAGCGCGAGCCGCGGCGCGGCGGTGTCGATGGCGAGGAGGACGCTCATGGCGGTGATGTAGGCCGGAATCCGTCCGCCGTCACCCCGGCCGCTGGTCGAGAACCCTCGAGCGACCGGGGATCAGACCTGCTGAACCGCTTCGACGCCGGGCACGAAGTGGCGGAGGAGGTTCTCGATGCCGGATTTGAGCGTCGCCGTCGAGGACGGGCAACCCGAGCAGGCGCCCTGCATGTGCAGGTACACCGTGCCGTCCTTGAAACCCTTGAAGGTGATGTCGCCGCCATCCATGGCGACCGCCGGGCGGACGCGGGTCGAGATCAGTTCCTTGATGACTTCGACCGTCTCGCTGTCGGTCTCGTCGAAGAATTCTCCGGCGTCTTCGGCGACATTGCCTTCGTCGATCACGGGCTTACCGGACAGGAAATGCTCCATGATCACGCCGAGGATCGCGGGCTTGAGGTGATTCCATTCGGTCGTGTCCTTGCTGACCGAGACGAAATCGGAACCGAGGAACACGCCCGTGACGCCCGGGATCGAGAACAGTCCGGCCGCGAGCGGCGAAACGGCCGCGTCTTCGGCGGAACGGAAGTCGCGCGGCTCGCCCACGAGGACGTCGCGGCCAGGCAGGAACTTCAGGGTCGCCGGGTTCGGCGTGGCTTCGGTCTGGATGAACATGGAGGACCAACGTGTTTGGAACGGTTCTAAAATAGGCTCTCGGCAACGCATTGGCAAGGGCGCCGGGGTCGCAGGGGGCTGACCCGCGGGGTGTTCAGGCGACGGCCACGATTTCGTCGTTGGTCATGGCGCCGGGGACGATCGTGACGAGGACGTGGAGCCGGTTGTGAGCGGCGAAATGCGTCACAAGGGGTCCCGGGCCCTTTTCGGACTGGCCGGCAGCGAGGACCAGGATCGCAATGCCGGGGTCGTCGGCGACCAGTTGCTCGATGGCCTCGGCAGGACGGCCCTCGCGGATGACCGTTTCGGTGCGCACCTGGCCGATATCGCGAATGCGCGCGATGCGGCTGTCGAGAGTGCGCTCGGCCTCGCGCCGGGCTTCCGCTCGCATGGTCTCGGCGACGCCGATGAACTGGTCGAAATCTTCCGAATCGATCACCGACAGCAGGACGAGCGTGCCGCCCGTCCGCTTGACGCGATGGGCCGCAAAAATCA
Source organism: Hyphomicrobiales bacterium (assembly GCA_044506585.1). Taxonomy (GTDB): domain Bacteria; phylum Pseudomonadota; class Alphaproteobacteria; order Rhizobiales; family Devosiaceae; genus Devosia_A. The sequence continues at coordinate 10,628 of JBIQKK010000018.1, read as the reverse complement.
CGGCGCGGTCGCATTCGGGCGACTCGTCGATGAGGACGAGGAATTTGCGATTATACCCTAAGTCCGCCATGGGGCATTTTCCCATAGAGAGAAGCGAATAGCGAGTAGCGAGTAGCGTGAGACGAAGAGCGGGGCTTTCCCTCTACTCGCAACTGGCCGCTTACCTCACGAATCCGACGATCCGGCGCACCTCGCTCATCGTCGCTTCCGCGATGGCGCCGGCGCGCTCGGCGCCGTCCTTCATGAAAGCATCGATGGAAGCGGGATCGGCGACCATGCGGCGGATTTCACTGGCGATGGGCGAAAGCTTTGCGACCGCAAGGTCGGCCAATGCGGGCTTGAATGCGCCCCAGCCCTGGCCGCCGAACTCGGCAAGGACTGCCGCCTTGGTGGTATCGCTCAGCGCCGCGTAAATCCCGACAAGATTGTCGGCCTCGGCACGGCCCTCGAGGCCTGCCTCTTCGCTCGGCAGCGGCTCGGGGTCGGTCGTTGCGCGCTTGATCTTCTTCGAAATCTGGTCGGCATCATCCATGAGCAGGATGCGCGCGCCTTCTGCGGGATCGGACTTGCTCATCTTCTTGCGCGCGTCCTTGAGGGACATGACGCGCGTCGCGGGCCCGGCGATCACCGGCTCGGTGATGGGGAAGTAATCAGCGTCGAGACCCTGTTCCTTGAGTGACCTGGAATAGTCGTTGTTGAACTTGATCGCGATGTCGCGGGTGAGCTCGAGGTGCTGCTTCTGGTCGTCGCCCACCGGCACGTGGGTGGCCTTGTAGAGGAGGATGTCGGCCGCCATCAGCGAGGGATAGGCAAAAAGGCCGAGCGAGGCGGCCTCCGCATTCTTCCCGGCCGTCTTGTCCTTCCACTGCGTCATGCGGCTCATCCAGCCCATGCGGGCGACGCAGTTGAATATCCAGGCTAGCTCGGCATGCTGGACGACGCGGCTCTGGTTGAAGACGATGTTCTTTCCTGGATCGACGCCCGCCGCGACATAGGCGGCGGCCACTTCACGCGTCGCCCGGCGCAGCTCGTCCGGTTCCTGCCAGACGGTGATCGCGTGCATGTCAACGACGCAATAGATGCACTCATGCGTCTTCTGCATTTCGACATAGCGCTTGATGGCGCCGAGGTAGTTGCCCAGGTGCAAATCGCCCGAGGGCTGGGTGCCGGAAAAGACGCGGGGGGTGAAGGCCATCGTGTTGCGATCTGCTGTGATTTTCGTTGCGATTACAGCAACGGGCGACAACAGCGCAAGCGGGGCCTCAACTCCAGTCGAGCACGATCTTGCCCTTTTCGCCTCCGGCGGCCAGCTTGAACGCCTCGGCGTAATCGTCGGCCTTCATGCGGCGGGTGATGACCTTGCGGACGTCGAGCCCGGATTCCAGCATCGCCAGCATCTTGTGCCAGGTCTCGAACATCTCGCGCCCGTAAATGCCGCGCAACGTGATCATGCGGAAGACGATCTTGCCCAGATCGAAGATGAAGGGCTGCGCCGGCACACCCAGCAGCGCGACGCGCCCGCCCATCACGAGGTGATCGATCATCTGGTCGAGCGCCGCAGGGGCACCGCTCATCTCGAGGCCCACATCGAAGCCTTCCTTCATGCCGAGCCCGTCCATCACCTCGCGCAGCGACTGCTCCCGGATGTTCACGGGAACGACATCGGCGACTTCGGCCGCGAGCTGCAACCGCTCGGTGTTCATGTCCGTGATGACAACGTGACGTGCCCCCACATGCCGGGCCACTGCCGCACCCATGATGCCGATGGGTCCGGCGCCGGTGATCAGCACATCCTCGCCGACGATGTCGAACGCGAGCGCGGTATGGACGGCATTGCCGAGGGGATCGAGGATGGCGCCGAGCTCATCGTCGATCGTATCGGGCAGCGGCACGATGTTGAAAGCAGGGATCTTCACATATTCGGCGAAAGCGCCCGGCAGATTAACGCCGATGCCCTTGGTGTCGGGGTCGAGATGAAACTTGCCCGCGCGGCTGGCACGGCTTTTCATCCCGACCACGTGGCCCTCGCCCGAGACGCGCTGGCCGATCCTGAGATTCTTGACGTCTGCGCCGACCTCGACGATCTCGCCCGAATATTCATGGCCGGTGACCATTGGAACCGGAACAGTCTTCTGCGCCCACTCATCCCATTTGTAGATGTGGATATCGGTGCCGCAGATGCCGGTCTTGTGCACCTTCACCAGCACGTCCTCGGGCCCAATCTCGGGCACCGGGCGATCCTCCATCCAGATGCCGGGTTCGGACTTGGCTTTGACGAGGGCTTTCATGAGATGACTCCGAGTTCGTGCCCGGCATCGACGAAGGCTTCCACGGCAAAGGTCACGTCCTGAAAGCTCAGCGCGGCGCTCAATTGCGTGCGGATGCGTGCCTTGCCCTGGGGGACGACGGGGTAAAAGAAGCCCGCCACATAGACGCCCCGCTTGTCGAGAGCTGTGGCCATCTGCTGTGCCAGCTGCGCGTCGCCCAGCATCACCGGGACAATGGGCGTCTGGCCGGCAAGCAGGTCGAAGCCGGCCTTGGTCATCGCTTCGCGGAAACGCCGGGCATGGCCCATCAGCTTCTTGCGCCGATCATCCGCCGCCTGCGCGATGGCGATCGCTTTGAGCGAACCCGCCGCGATGGCAGGAGCGAGCGCGTTGGAGAAGAGATAGGGCCGCGCGCGCTGGCGCAGGAGGTCGATGATCGGCTGGCTCGCCGCGATGAAGCCGCCCATCCCGCCGCCCAGCGTCTTGCCGAAGGTGCCGGTGATGATATCGACGCGATCGCCGACGCCCGTGAGCGCGGGCGTGCCCTTGCCCTCGGGTCCGAGATGACCCGTCGCATGGCAGTCGTCGACCATCACCAGCGCGCCGTATTTTTCGGCGAGCGCGCAGATGTCGGGAAGGTTCGCGACGTGGCCGTCCATCGAGAACACGCCATCGGTCGCGATCAGCCGGAAGCGGCTCCCGTCGGCGACGGCCTGTTTGAGCTGGGTTTCGAGGTCGTCCATATCCGAGGTGGCGTAGCGGTAGCGCTTCGCTTTGCTGAGCCGTACGCCGTCGATGATCGAGGCGTGGTTGAGGGTGTCCGAGATGATCGCGTCTTCGGCGGTGAGCAGCGTCTCGAACAGACCCCCATTGGCATCGAAGCACGCGGCGAAGGTGATGGCGTCGTCCTTGCCAAGATAGGCGGCAATGGCCCGTTCGAGCTCGCGGTGAATGTCGAGCGTGCCACAGATGAAGCGGACCGACGCCATGCCGAACCCGTAGCGGTCGAGCCCGTCCCGCGCCGCAGCGATGATCTCGGGATGATTGGCGAGGCCGAGGTAATTGTTGGCGCAAAGGTTGAGCATTTTGCGCCCGTCGGCGAGCGTCACGGTGCCCGATTGCGGCGAGGCGATTTCGCGCTCGCGCTTCATCAGGCCCTGCGCATCGATTTCGGCGAGGGTGGCGGTGAGGTGGTCGAGGAAGCCGGCTTGCATGAGGAGTCTCCGGAAGTGCCGGCAATAGATTCCTCTAGCGGCTCCGGCGCAACTTCCCCAAAAGTTGGCCCAGGGGCTGCGCGCCGGTGACGTGGACGAGCGCGAAATAGACCGCCATGCCGATACCGACAAGTGCACCCAGCGCGACGACCTGCAGCAACAGCGGTGCCGACGATGCGAGCCAGGGGGTTAGCGGGATCGCGAGGCCCCACAAAACGACGGCCATGATCGCGGCGCTGAGGAGGATCAGGCCATGCTTCCGCCAGTCGGAGGCAGGGAGCCGGAAATGGCCGCGCCGGCCAAGCCAGATGGCGAGAAGCACGGCATTGGCCCAGGCGGCGGCGGATGTCGCGATGGCGATTCCGACATGCGCGAAGGTGGGGAACAGGGTCAGGGACAGGCCGATATTCACCACGACCGAGATACCGGCAAAGATCGTGGGGGTCTTGGTATCCTCGCGCGCGAAGAATCCCGGTTGCAGCACGCGGATCAGCACATAGGCGGGAAGACCGGCGGCAAACCAGACCAGCGTCTGCGCGGTCTCAATGGTGTCCGTGCCCGTGAAGGCACCGCGTTCGAACAGGACGGACACGATCGGCGCGGCGAGTGCGATGAGCGCCGTGGCAGCGGGCAGCGACAGCAGCATGGAGATCACGAGCGCCTGATTCTGGCTCGCATCGGCGTCCGCATCGCGCCCGCCCTTGAGGTGCCGGCTGAGCTCGGGCAGCAGCACCGTGCCCACGGCAATGCCGATGATTCCGAGCGGCAGCTGATAGAGACGGTCGGCGTAATAGAGATAGGCGATGGCACTGTCGGCAGCCGACGCAATGATGGTGCCGACGAAAATGTTGACCTGCGTGATCCCGCCCGCAATCACCGCCGGGATGGCCAGCAGCCAGAAGCGCTTCACCTCCCCGTCCCAGCGCGGCCATTTGAGACGTGGCACGAAGCCGGCCCGGCTGGCCGCAGCATAAACGAGGACAAGCTGGGCGATGCCGCCCGCGATGGTACCGACCGCGATCCAGATGGCGGTCTGAACGTCGGTATTCGCCGTCAGCACCAGCGGCAGCATGAAGGCGATCATCACGATGTTGAGCAGAATCGGCGCGAAGGCGGCCGCCTTGAAGAAGCCCAGCCCATTGAGGATCGCCGCATAGGCCGCCATCAGCGACATGCACATCAGGTAGGGAAAGCAGATACGCGTGAGGAGCACCGTCAGGTCGTATTTCGCCGGGTCGTCAAGGAAGCCGGGGACGAACGGCACGAGCACCCAGGGCATGAAGATCTCGACGAGAATCGTGATGCCGGTCACGACCACAACGAGCCAGCTCATGATGCGTGCTGCCCATTCGCGGGCCGGCTCGCGGCCGTCCTGCTCGAGTGCTTTGGCGAACAACGGAATGAACGCGACGTTGAACGCGCCCTCGGCGAACAGGCGCCGGAACAGATTGGGGAAGCGGAAGGCAGCGAGATAGGCGTCGGCAGCGGGGCCGGTGCCGAGCACCGCGGCCACCAGAGCATCGCGGATGAAGCCGAGGATGCGCGATCCGAGAGTGAGGGCTCCGACATTGAGGAAGTTGCGGGCGAGGGTGCTCATGGAGCCACCCTGCGCGGCTGGGCTCGCCCCGCAATCGACGCCTTAGCCATTCACGACCTTGGCGGTCGATTCCTCGGGTTTGGCGGCGTGGGGATTGAACACGGCGAGCAGCGTATCGCGAATGGTCCGCTGGCGGCGGGCGTTCTCGATTTTGTGGCCGGTGAGGTCGGTGACGTAGAAGACGTCGACGGCCTTTTCGCCATAGGTCCCGATATGGGCCGAGCCGATGGTGAGGTTGAGGTCGGAGATGGCCCGCGTGAGCAAGTGGAGCAGGCCGGTACGGTCGAGCCCCATCACTTCGATGACGGTGAATTTTTCCGATAGCGTGTTGGAGACTTCGACCGAGGCCGGCAGGCTGAACGGCCTGAGCCGGCGGTTGTGCCGGCTTTCCTTGCCCAGGTCGATGAGCACTTGCCGCTTCCCCTGCAGCAGCTGCTTGACCGTCTCGATGATGCGGTTGGCGCGCACTTTCTCGTCTTCGTCGGAGGTGAAGGCGCGCCGCAGGCGGAAGGTGTCGAGTGCCTGCCCGTCGCGCGTCGAAAAGATCTGCGCCCCGATGATCGAGGCCTCGCACATGGTGCAGGCGCCGGCGATCAGCGACAAGAGCCGCGGATGGTCTGGCGTATAGAACGAGACTTCAGTAATGCCCTCGAAAGCCTGGACGCGAATCGCGCCGGCAAAGGGGCTGTGCGCGTTGTCCGCATTGCGGATCATACGGGCATGCTCGAGCTGCAGCTCAAGCTCGGCGCGCAGCCAATAATGATTGTAGTGCCGGGCCATGTAGGCCGCGATCTCGTCCTTTGGCCAGGCGCTGAGGGCGGTTTCGAGTTCCTGCTTGGCCGTCGCGATGCGGTCGGACTGGGTGACCCGGGAATGGCCCCCTGACAGCAGCGGTTCGGTGGCATAGTAGAGCGAGCGCAGCAGCGAGCCCTTCCAGCCAGTCCATACGCCCGGTCCGACCGCACGGATGTCGCAGGCAGTGAGGATCATCAGCAGCGCCAGGCGCTGCGGCGACTGAACGATGTCCGCAAAGTGCCGCGCGGTTTCGGGATCCTGCAGATCGCGGGCCTGCGCGATTTCGCTCATCGTCAGGTGATACTGGATCAGCCAGGCGACGGTATCGGTCTCGGCGGCGTCGAGCCCCAGCCGCGGGCAGAATTTGCGGGCGAAGCGGGCACCGGCGATCGAGTGGTCTTCAGGCTGGCCCTTGGCGATGTCGTGGAGGAACAGCGCGACATAGATGAGGCGCGTATCGTTGAGCGAGGGCAGCAGCTCGTGCGTCAGCGGCAATTGCTCGCGCAGGCCGCCAGTAGCGATTTCGGCCATGACGCCGACGGCACGGATCAGATGCTCGTCCACCGTATAGTGGTGGTACATGTTGAACTGCATCAGGGCGACGATCTTGCCGAACTCGGGCACAAACCGGCCGAGAACGCCGCTCTCGTTCATCTGGCGCAGAATACGTTCGACCGTGCGCGGGCTCGTGAGGATCTCGAGGAACCAGGCGTTCGCTTTCCTGTCGTTGCGCACATCCGGTCCGATGAGGTGCAGCGAGCGGCGGATTTGCTTGATCGCATCGGGGTGAAACAGCAGGTCATTGCGCGAGGCGACGAGGAAGCTCTTGATGAGCGTGAGGGGATCCCGCTCGAAGGTGTCCGCGCGGGCCGTGCTGAGCCGACCGGAATCAATGACGAAGTCGGGCTCGCCCTTGATGGCGACCTTGCCCCGTTTGAACATGCCGGTGACGCGCCCCATCATGTCGAGCGGCTTGGCGTGGTCGAATTCAAGACTGGTGCAGAAGATGCGGGTGAGATCGCCCACATCCTTGGCGACGAGGAAGTAGCGCTTCATCATCCGCTCGACACCGAGCATGCCGGGCCGGTCGGTGTAATGGAGGCGGGCAGCAAGGTCCGGCTGCAGTTCGAAGCTCAGCTTTTCGTCGGCACGGCCGGTGAGGAAATGCAGGTGACAGCGGATGGCCCACAGGAAATCCTCGGCGCGCTGGAACAGCCGGTACTCTTCCGCCGAAAACACACCTTTGCCCACGAGCTCGGCGCTCGTTTTGACGCGGTAGAAGTATTTGCCGATCCAGAACAGCGTATGAAGGTCGCGCAGGCCGCCCTTGCCATCCTTGATGTTGGGCTCGACCACGTAGCGGGTGTTGCCCATCTGGCGGTGCCGTTCTTCCCGCTCGGCCATCTTGGCAGCGGTGAATTCGGGACCTGTCCTCGGCATGATCTCGCTCTGGAAGCGCTTTTCGAGCGTCTCGAAAAGTGCCTTGTCGCCCGTGAGGTAACGCGCTTCGAGCGTCGCGGTGCGCACGGTCATGTCGGCGCGCGCCATGCGGATGCAATCATCGACGGAGCGGACGGCGTGGCCGACCTTCTGGCCGAGATCCCACAGCATGTAGAGGATGTATTCGGTGACCTGCTCGCCCCAGGGGGTCTGCTTGTAGGGCAGGATGAAGAGCAGATCGATGTCCGAGCCCGGTGCGAGCGTGCCGCGGCCGTATCCGCCTACCGCCGCGATCGAGATGTTTTCGGCGCCTGAGGGGTTGTCGACCGGATAGACGTGTTTCACCGCGAAATGATGAATGGCGCGCAGGATCTCGTCTTCGGCGCTCGACAGGTTCTGGGCGCAGCGGGTGCCGCGGCCATGCGCCATGAGGTCGGCCTCCGCCGCGGATCGGGCGTCGGCCAAGGCCTTGCGCATGACGCCCAGCACGGCCGAGCGCGCCTGCGGCGACATGGGCGCCTCCTGACCGATGGCGGCAAGCGCTTCGGTGAGGATGGTGTCCGCGGTTTTGAGATGGAACGACGCCTTTTGGGGGCGAAGTTCAGCGTCGGCGACCGGCATCGCGTGCCTTTTTGAGCTCATAGACCAGATCGAGCGCCTCTCGCGGGGTCAGTTCGTCGGGGCGCACCTGGTCGAGCATTGCATCGAGAGGATTAATTTCCGGCTTTTGCGGGGCCGGAGCGGCCGCGAAAAGCGGCAGATCGTCTAGCACGGGGGCGACATGGCCGGAAGAGCGGCTTTCGAGCACAGCCAGCACCTGGCGGGCCCGGGCGAGCACGGTTTCGGGCAGGCCAGCGAGGCGGGCCACCTGGATGCCGTAGGAGCGGTCGGCGGCACCGGGGACGACCTCGTGCAGGAACACCACTTCGCCCTCCCATTCGCGCACGGCCATCGTCACATTTCGTACGCGATTCAAGGACTTAGCGAGGGCGGTCATCTCGTGGAAATGGGTGGCGAAGAGGGCGCGGCAGCCGGTATCGTCGTGGAGGGCCTCGACGGCGGCCCAGGCGATCGAGAGGCCATCGAAGGTCGCCGTGCCGCGGCCGATTTCATCGAGGATAACCAAGGACTTGGCCGTGGCGCGATTGAGGATTGCGGCGGTTTCGACCATCTCGACCATGAAGGTGGAGCGGCCGTGGGCGATGTCGTCGGAAGCCCCGACACGCGAGAAAACACGGTCGAGGATTCCAACCGTCGTCTCAACGGCCGGCACGAAACTGCCCATCTGGGCGAGAATCGCGATCAATGCGTTCTGGCGGAGGAAGGTCGACTTGCCCCCCATGTTGGGTCCGGTGACCAGCCAGAGGGCGCCGCCGCTCAGATCGGTGTCGTTGGCAACAAAGACCTGGCCCTCGGCCTTGACGGTGCTTTCGACCACCGGATGGCGGCCGCCCACGATGCGGAAATCGCGTGAGTCGTCGACGACGGGCCGCACGAAGCTGCGCGTCGCGGCGAGATGGGCGAGGCCCGCGGTGACATCGAGCTCGGCGAGCGCGTCGGCGAGGGCGCGGATGGGGCCGGTTTCGGCGCGGACCGCGCCGGTGAGGCGCGTAAAGATCGCGGTTTCGATCGAGAGCGCCTTTTCGTGCGCGCGGGCGATGCGGCCTTCGAGCTCGGCAAGCTCGGCGGTGGTGAAGCGCATCGCGTTCGCCATGGTCTGGCGGTGGATGAAACTCGCGCGGTGCGGCTCCTCGAGCAGCCTGCCGCCCGCCCCGGCGGGCACTTCGACGAAATAGCCGAGCACGCCATTGTGCTTGATCTTGAGCGCCTTGATTTCGGTCTCGGCGACGAGCCGCGCCTGGAGTGCCGCGACCACCGCCCGCGTTTCCGACGCGAGCGCACGCTCGGCGTCGAGGTCCGCGTCGTAGCCGCGTTTGACGAAGCCGCCGTCGCGGGCGAGGAGCGGCGCGTCCTCGTCGATGGCGCGCATGAGTTCGGCGGCGAGCGCGGTGGGCGCCGTGGCGAGCGTCGCCCGGAGGCGGACGAGATCGGCCGGGGCGTCGCTGAGGCTCGCTAGGAGGGACGCCAGTTCGCTCGCACCGGCAATGCCGCGGGCAATGGCGGTGAGGTCGCGCGGGCCGCCCCGATCGAGCGCGAGACGGGTGAGGGCGCGCATGAGATCGGGGACGGATTTGAGCGCGGTGCGCAGCCGCATGCAAAGGGCACCGTCATCGACGAGGGCCGCGACCGCATCGAGCCGCGCATTGATCGGGCCCGTTTCGGCGAGGGGCGCCGCGAGCCGGCGCGCGAGGAGGCGCGACCCCGGCGGCGTCACGCACATATCGATCTCGCTCAGCAGCGAGCCCTTGGTCGTGCCGCGCTGCGTTTCGAGCAGTTCGAGCGAAGCGCGGGTCGCCGCATCGATCGCCATATGCGAAGCCGGGCGTTCCGGCGAAGGCGGACGCAGCGCGACGGCCACGCCCTTTTGCGATTCGCGGATATAGCCGATGAGCGCCCCCAGTGCCGCGCGTTCGACGCGCGAGAACGCGGTGGGATCGACGCTGCCCCCGAAGGGCTCGGCAATGATCGCGGACGCCGCCGTGGAGTCGAACGCCGATGGCGGCAGGACAACCGTCGCCGCGTCGGGGAGGGGGATGCGGCGGGCGCGCAGTTCGTCGCGCATCGCTTCGCTGAACAAGAGTTCGGCAGGATCGACGCGCGCCAGTTCGTCGGCAATGGCGTCTTCGGCGAGCGGCAGGACCGTGAGCTCGCCCGTCGACACGTCGGCGTAGGCGAGCGCGAAATCGGTGTCGCCATGCCGAAGCATGGCGAGCGCGGCGAGATAGTTGGAGGCGCGGGCGGGCAGAAGGTCGTCCTCGGTGAGCGTGCCGGCGGTCACGAGCCGCACCACGTCGCGCTTCACCACCGATTTGCTGCCGCGCTTTTTGGCTTCGGCGACGTCCTCGACCTGCTCGCAGATGGCGACGCGATGGCCGAGCGCGATCAGCTTTTTGAGGTAATCCTGCGCGGCGTGGACGGGCACACCGCACAGCGGAATGTCCTGGCCCTGATGCTTGCCGCGCTTGGTCAGCACGATCCCGAGCGCCGCCGAGGCGATCTCGGCATCCTCGAAGAACATCTCGTAGAAATCGCCCATCCGGTAGAACAGCAGGTAGCCCGGATTGAGCGACTTGATCTCGAGAAACTGCCCCATGGCGGGCGTCGTCGCAGGCGCGGCGATCGGCTCGACCGGCGGCTGGTTGTCGCTCTCGAAGGGGGCGGGTTCCATGGGGTGCGGAAGGTAGGGGAGATGGG
>JBIQKK010000017.1:0-39712 GCA_044506585.1 Hyphomicrobiales bacterium | reverse complement strand
AGGTCCAGGAACTGCAGGCCGCGGTTCGTGTACTTCTTGGCGATCGAGATCACGAGCCGCAGGTTGGCCTCGACCATCTCCTTCTTGGCGATGGCAGCTTCGCGCTCGCCCTTCTGCACCTTGTGGACGATGCGGCGGTATTCGGTGACGTCGAGCCCCGCCTCGGTGGCCAGCGTGTTGATCTCGCCGCGGATGTCGCGGATCGTATCGAGCTCACGCTTGGTGAACTCGGCCCAGGCCTTCGAGCGCTTGGCAACGTCGTCCACCCAGCTCTCGTCGAGTTCGTGAGTGTAATAGGCTTCGAGGAACTCCTCGCGCTTGATGCCGTAGCTTTCGGCAAGGCGCAGCAGCCGGCCCTCGAGGCGCACGAGGCGCTTATTGATGTCGTAGAGCTGCTCGACGAGGCTTTCGATACGCGAGGCATTGAGCGACAGCGACTTGACGTCGGCAATCACCTGCGTGCGGAACGTATCGACCTTCTTGGTCTCGGCCCCGGCGACAGGCTTGCTGCGATCGGCCGCGTGCTTGTCCTGGAGCTTCCGCATCTTGCCGTACGCGTCGGCGATACGGTCGAACGTTTCGACAACCTGCGGCTTGAGCTCGGCTTCCATCGCGCTCAGCGACAGCGAGTTCTCGAAATCGTCATCCTCGTCGTCGACGGGATCCTGCGGCGCCTGCGGCTCCTCGGGGACATAGTCGTCGTCTTCCGAGCTCGCCGCGCGGCGGGGCGCCGGCTTGGGCGCCTCGGTCTTGGCCGGCTGCGCCGCACTCGCGGGCTTATACTCTTCGGGCGGAGCGACCGGCGCGGCCTGCTTGGCGTCGGGGCCCGCATAGGTCGCTTCGAGGTCGATAATGTCGCGCAGCAGAATCTCGGCTGCCGCCAGCTGGTCGCGCCAGATGATGATCGCCTGGAACGTCAGCGGGCTCTCGCAGAGGCCCTCGATCATCGTCTCGCGGCCCGCTTCGATGCGCTTGGCGATGGCGATTTCGCCTTCGCGCGACAGCAGTTCGACCGAGCCCATTTCGCGCAGATACATCCGGACCGGATCGTCGGTACGATCGGAGCCTTCGCGCGTGTTGGATTTGGAGACGACGGCGGTACCGGTCCGCTCCGCAATCTCGCTCGATTCTTCGTCGGCGGATTCGGGCTCGGGTTCCTCGACCTCGTCCTCGTCGACGACGTTGATGCCCATCTCGGAGAACATCGACATGATGTCCTCGATCTGGTCGGGGGACACCTGGTCGGACGGCAGGACCGCGTTCACCTCTTCATAGGTGACGTAGCCGCGCTTCTTGGCCGTCTTGATCAGCTTTTTGACGGCGGCATCGGAAAGGTCGAGCAGCGGGCTGTCGGGAGAATCGCTTTCGGCTTTTTCGCCGGCGGCGGGAGACTTGTCGTCCTTGGCACCTTTGGCAGCAGCTTTGGTCGCGGCTTTGGGAGAGGGAATAGGGGCAGCCGCTTTGGGCTCGGTAGCGGTATCGGTCTTCACTGGTTTTGGTTCTACTTTACCTGGAGCGGCCTTCGCCGCTGATTTCACATCACTCTTTTGCGCGCCGGCCTTGGCCGGTGCCTTTGCTTCATCAGCGGGCTTGCTCGCCCCCTTGCCCCTGGGCTGCTCGGCCTTGGGCGCCCCTTTGGGCTTCGTAAGCTTTAGTTCTGGTTTGGCCTTTGGTTCCGCTTTTGCCTTCGATTCGGTTCTGGCCTTTGGCTGCGGCTTGGCCTTTGTCGCCGGCTTGGCCTTTGCCTTTGACGTCGCGGCCGGCTTTGCCTTTGGTCCCGGCTTCGCCTTCGCTACGGGCTTTGCCACCGGCTTCGCCTTCGCCGCCGGCTTGGGCGCCGCCTTTGGCTTGGCTGCTGACTTGGTGGCCGGCTTTTTCGCGACTGCTTTTTTCGCTGCGGCTTTCGGCTCCGCTTTCTTGGCCGGCTTAGCCGGCTTGGGCGCCGCCTTTGCTGTCGGCTTTGCCGGCGCGGACTTCTTCTTTGCCGGCTCCGCCTTCGCCGCAGGCTTCTTAGCCGCCTTCGGCGCTGACTTGGCGGCTGCCTTCACGGGTGCCTTCGTAGCCATCTGGCTTTTGCTCCGTGACCCCTTCGGGGTCCGTTCGGTTCAAGTGGTGGCAGTAGGACGTGCAACAAAGGGGCTGCGGCAAACTCGCAGATGATTCGGTATCGGTCGCGCCTATGTAACTGATTCGCCCATAAGCGAAATCGCGCGTTCACGAGCCTCCTGTTAGAAGCCGCGCGACGCACGTCCCGATAACGAACCAAATCCCTCGATCAATGCCTCAGTGCCATCGACGGTCGTGATCTGATTCTTGATGTCCTGCAGCGCCTTAAAGGAGTCCTCGGTCCATTCGACGTCGAGGGCGTTTTCTGCTGCTCTGAGCGCCTTATTTAGCTCAACGACCTTGTAATGCAAGGCCAGGGCATGGCTGAGCCCGATCTTGGCCTCCGCATCGGCGATTTCGGCACCCACCTGCCAGATCCCCTGCCCCCGCAGGAGGCTGTCCATTTTCTCGATCGCCGGTCCGAACCCCCGGGCGCCCAGGCCCGCCTTGAGATCGGCGGCGGAAATGTCGTGATCCGCCATGATCAGGTCGAGCAGCGCGGAAAACAGCGCCCGTGCGGGTGGTGAACCGAATTCGAGGTGCGCGAGGCTCTCGAGCCGCTCCTCGGCCAGCGCCGGATGATTGATGAGGCTCATCAGGATCACGGCCTCGCGCGGCGTCGGATCGGCCGTCCGGCCCGGTTTCAGCAGGCGCGAATTGCGCAACGTATCGGAGACGACCAGCCGCGGCGTGCCGCGCTGCCCATAGGCCTGGCCGTATTGGCCGCGTCCCCCGCTGCGCCGCTCGAACCGCGGGTTGTCGTAGCGCTGCCGCACGGGCTGGAAGAACGCCGCGAGCTTTTCGTCGAAGGCCTGCATGTAGTGCCGGCGCACCGACTGGTCGCCGATCGAGTTCGCCCGTTCGCGCAGCCGGGATTCGAGCGCCGCCCGCGCCTCCGGCGTCTCGGGCACGATGCCGCCCGTCTCGAGGCTCCAGACCACGTCCGAGAGCGAACGCGCCCGCTCCAGCACATCGGCAAAGGCGTTGCGGCCCTGCGCCTTGATGAGGTCGTCGGGATCGACGCCCTCGGGCAGAGTCGCGATCCTGACGGTCTTGCCCGGCGTCAACAGGGGCAGCACAAGCCCGGTCGCCCTCTCCGCCGCGCGGATACCGGCACTGTCGCCGTCGAAACAGAGGATCGGCGCATCGGTCATCCGCCACAGCAGCTGCAGGTGATCCTCGGTGAGTGCCGTGCCCATCGGCGCCACGGTGCCCTCGAACCCCGCCATCACCGACGCGATCACGTCGAGGTAGCCTTCGACGACCACCACGGGCTTGCCGTCCCGCGCCGCTTTGCGCGCATCCATGCCGTTGTAGAGCACCAGGCGCTTCTGGAAGAGCACCGTTTCCGGCGAGTTGAGATACTTCGCCGGAATGTCCGGCGAGAGCGCGCGGCCGCCGAACGCAACGATCCGGCCGCGAAAATCGGTGATGGGAAACATCACCCGGTTGCGGAACCGGTCGTAGGTGAGCGGATCATCCTCGCGCGACGCGACAAGCCCCGTATCGGCCATCTCCTGCGCGGTCACGCCGTTCGCCGCCAGGTGCTCCTTGAGCCCGTTGCGGCTGTCGGGCGCGTAGCCCAGCCGGAAGCGCGCCTGCGCCTGGGCGCTCACCCCGCGCTCGAACAGATAGCCGCGCGCCCTGGCCCCGATATTGTGCGCCAGTGCCGCCTCGAAATACTGCGTCGCCATCTCCATGACGTCGAACAGGCTCTTGCGTGCTTCCTGCCGCGCTTCCTCGCGCTCGTCGCGCGCCGGCATGGGGACTCCCGCCATCCCCGCCAGCTTTTCGACCGCCTCGGGAAAGCTCATCCCGGCCTTCTCGGTCAGGAAGCGGAAATGGTCGCCCGTCACGCCGCAGCCAAAGCAATGATAGATGCCTTTGCGGTCGTCGGCGTGAAAGCTCGGGCTCTTTTCGCCGTGGAACGGGCAGCAGGCCCACATATCGCCCCTGCCCGGCTGGCTCTTGCGCTTGTCCCAGATGACATGCTCGCCCACCACCTGCGAAATCGGCAGGCGCTGCCTGATCTCGTCGAGGAAGGCATCGGAAAAGCGCATGGCCGCCATCTAAGCACTGCCCGGCGGGAAGTCACCGTCCCTCCGGTTATCCACACGTCAAAAGCGCATCCGCCCGTTATTTCCTCGTTCACCAAGCGCGGAAAAAACGGTCCCGATGGCTGCAACGAATGCCCATAACGGCCGGGCTTTAACCCAATTGGACGATTGGGCCCCTAGCATAACCGCAAAGCATCTCCAGGAGGGGTTGCGTGGGCGCGAAGTCAATCAGCGAGAATTCGAAAGCGCGGGGACTCTTCACCGTGCTGCTTCGGCGTTTCGGCCGCGCCGAGGACGGCGCGATCGCCGTCGTCTTCGCTGTGCTGCTCGTGCCCATGATCATCGGCGTAGGCATCAGCGTCGACTACATCCGCGCCTATAACGCCCACACCGAGATGCAGGCCGAGCTCGACGTCGCCCTCGTCGCCGCCATCAAGTCGATCGACACGGTCAGCAAGAAGAAGCTCGAACGCATCATCGAGGACTGGTTCGCCACCCAGACGCGCGTCGCCGACTACGAGATCGACAACGTCGTGGTCGATACCAAAAACTCGACCATCACCGCCACGGCACGGGCCAAAATTCCAACCACCTTCCTGATGGTCGCGGGCATCGACAAGGTCGACGTTGCCGTGACCAGCGAGATCGCCGGCCCCGCGAGCTCGTTCCTCGACATCTACCTCGTGCTGGACAAGTCCGCTTCGATGATGCTCGCCGCGACGACGGCGGGCCAGCAGACCATGCGCGCCGCGGTCGGCTGCGAATTCGCCTGCCACGAATTCGACGGCGGCAATCACACCGTGAACGGCAAGACGTACACGAACAACTACGATTACAGCGTCGACGCCAACGTCCTGCTGCGCTCCGACGTTATGCTCAGCGCCGTCGATCGCGTGCTTGCACGCGTCGATGCGGTCGACCCCAGCCACAACCACATCCGCGTCGGCCTCTACCGTCTCGCCGACACCATGACCGAAGTCCTCGCGCCCAGCCCCTCCACCAGCAAGGTCAGCAAGGCGCTCTACCAGGCCTCGAACGGTCTCACGAGCGCAAGCTCCTCGAGCAGCACCTATTTCGACGTCGCCCTCCCGCAGCTCACCAGCATCGTGGGCACCAACGGCACGGGCAAATCTGCCGCGAGCCCGCTGAAGCTCGTGATGATGATTACCGACGGCGTTCAGTCGCATCGTCCCTGGGTGTGGAGCGAAAGCGAAAAGACCAGCCCGCTCAATCCCGCCTGGTGCGCCGGCATAAAGGCCAAGAACATCACCTTCGCGACCATCTACACCACTTACCTGCCCCTCACCTTCGACGGCGGCTACAACGCCACCGTCGGCAACACGATGGCCAATAGCGGCTTCACTTCGGTCTGGGGCGGTACGATGCGTGCGGGCGTCAGCGGCGGAGTCACCCGCCGCGAGTACCTGCCGATGGCGCTCGAGGATTGCGCCACTTCCAGCGCCTATTTCATGCAGGCCACCGAAGCCAGCGACATCGAGAGCAGCCTCGTCACCATGTTCGACCGCTACATGACGACGGTGAGGTTGACCAGATGAGGCGCCGACTCTCCAAGTTCCGCAAAGACAGGTCCGGCGCGACCGCGATCGAATTCGCGCTGCTCGCCGGTCCGTTCCTGCTGATCGTGCTGGGCCTGCTGGAAATCGGCATCCAGTATTTCACCAGCACGAGCTTCGAGGCCGCCGTGCAGCGCTCCGCCCGTCTCATCCGCACGGGCCAGGCACAGAGCGCGTCGATGGACCTCGCGACCATGCGCAACCTCGTTTGCAACGACATGCTCGATCTGTTCGACTGCCGCCACCACACTGCGTTCCAGGTGTCGGTTCTCACCTCGATGACCAGCCTGCCCACCGACAAGCCCGTCGACGAGAAGGGCGACTTCACCCTTGAGGAAGACTTCAACACCGGCAAGGGTACCGACTACGTGCTGGTGCGCGGCTACTTCCAGTACAAGCCGCTGCTCGACATCTTCGGCGTCATCCGCAATCGGCTGGCGAACGGCAACTACCTGTTCGGCGCCACGGTCCTCCTTCGCAATGAACCCTTTTAGCTCCCTCGTCCGCCGCTTCCGCAGGGACACGCGCGGCGTGTCCGCGATGGAGTTCGCCCTGCTGCTGCCGGTGATGCTGTTGATGGTCGCCGGAACCGTCGACATCAGCGAAGGGCTGACCGTCCATCGCAAGGTTCGGCAGATCTCGTCGATCGTTGCCGACCTCGTCGCGCAGAACAACCAACTGTCGCAGAACCAGGTGGAAACCATCCTCGCGGGCGCGGCAAAAATCCTCGAGCCCTACAACACTTCGAACCTGTCGATCGTGGTGTCGGTACTCGACGTGAAGAACAAGAAGAAGCAGCAGGTGGCCTGGTCGGTCGCGCACAACGGCACGGCGCTGGCCAAGAAGACCGCCATCGACGTACCGGACGACATCGTCACCAAGGGCATCCAGCTGGTCCGGGCCGAGGTGAGTTACAGCTTCACCACGATGTTCTCGTCCTATCTCGCAAGCCTTACCGGCCGGAACGGCTACGCCATGGGGGACGTGATGTACCAGCGCCCCCGCGTCAGCGACACCATCGAGCTCAAGGGCTGACCGCTAGGCGGTTTTCTCGCTGCCGCCTCGCCACACACGCCACGCAATCGCGAGCAGCGGCACCGCGAACAGGATCATCAGCACCCCGCCGAACACGGTGAGGAAGATCGCGCCGATGAGCGGCGCAAACAGCAGCACGATGCCGAACAGCACGTAGAGCGCGCCCGACACCAGCACTGGCCAGACCTTGGCGTAGAGCGCGCGCTCGCGCAGCACGACGACGATCTCCATCACGCCCACCAGGATCGCCTGCAGTGCAAGCAGGTAGATCACGAACCAGACCGTGACGAGCGCACCCAGGATCGGGGAGATCAGGATCAGGAAGCCCGTCACGATGGCGAGGACGTTGCGGACGATATCGAACCAGAAATTGCCCGTCTTGGCCCCGCCGAAGGTGAGGGCCCAAAGGCCCAGCACGCCATCGACCAGAAGCAGGATGGCACCCGCCCAGATCAGCACGAACAACGCCTGCGCAGGCCAGATGACCGCATAGAGCCCACCAAGCAGCATCAACAGCGCACGCAGCCCCATCACCAGACCCATACGCTTCTTCAAATCCGCAACCGCCATGTCATGTCTCCGGCCCGCTAACGCCTGCCAGTATGACTCCGTTGCCCGCCGTCCCGCCAGTGCTTGCGGGACTTGAGCCGCCATGCTCAAAGGGCAGCCTCTCCCGGGCCCCTCTCCATGCCACTGGCCGTCTTCGCGCTCTCCCTCGCTGCCTTCTGCATCGGCACGACCGAGTTCATCATCTCCGGCATCCTGTTCGGCGTGTCGAGCGACCTCGGCGTCAGCGTGCCGGCCGCGGGCCTGCTGGTCACCGGCTACGCGGCGGGTGTCGCGGTGGGCGGGCCATTGCTCGCCCTGCTGACGGCGCGCGTCCCGATCAAGCCGGCAACGCTTGGCGTCATCGCCGTTTTCGCGCTGGGGCAACTTCTTTGCGCGCTGGCGCCGAACTACGAGCTGCTGCTGGCGGCGCGGCTTATCTCGGCCTGCGGACACGGCGTCTTCTTCGGCGTTGCGACCATCGCGGTCTCGCAACTGGTCCCCATCGAACGCCGCGGCTCCGCACTCGCGCTGATGGTCGGCGGCATCACCGTCGCCAATATCCTTGGCCTGCCCGCCGGCACCGCCATCGGCAACGCCTACGGATGGCGCGCCACCTTCGTCGTCATCGCGGTGATGGCCGTGCTCGCGGTGGTCGCCGTTGCGCTCACCCTGCCCAGCCGCACCAGGGGCGAAGACGAAGCCGACGCCCCGCTCGCCTTGCAGGCGCGGCAGCTGCTCCATCAGGAGGTCTGGCTCTCCTACCTGACGATCGCCATCATCATGATCGGTCAGCTCGCTTTCGGCACGTTCCAGGTCGCGATCCTGACCGAGGTGACGCAGATCGACCCGCAAGTGATGGTGCCGATCTACCTGCTGATCGGCGGCGCCGGCGCGGTCGTCGGCATCTGGCTGGGCGGCCGTGGTGCCGACTGGAACGGCGCCTGGTCCATCATGATCGTGGTCATCGGCCAGATCGTCTGCTTCGGCCTGCTGCTCCTGGTGGCGCCGCATCCCATCGCGATGGCAGTGACGCTGTTCTTCGCGTCGGCCTTCGGCTTTGGCTTCTCGACACCCATCCAGGTGCGGATCCTCCACGGCGCCCGCGAAGCACCCCGGCTCGCCGCCACTCTCGTCTCCACGGCTTACAACATCGGTATCGCCGCCGGCGCCGCCATCGGTGCCGCGCTGTTGACGGCCGGCATCGGCTACGCCTTGCTTCCCGCGACGGGAATCGTCTGCAGCAGCCTGGCGCTTCTCACCGCCGCCACCTCCATCGCGCTCTCCCGCCGAGGGATCAACTGATGCCTCTTGCCCTGCTCTCCCTGTTCGCCGCCGCTTTCGCCATCGGCACGTCCGAATTCGTCATCGCCGGGATCCTGCCGGCAGTCTCGACGGACCTCGCGATCTCGATCCCGACGGCCGGGCTGCTCGTCAGCCTCTATGCGCTCGGCGTCGCCGTGGGTGGTCCGTTGCTCGCGACCTTCACCGGCCGCTACTCGCGCAAGCGTCTGCTCCTCATCTATGTGAGCATCTTCACCATCGGCTACGTCTATTGCGCCCTCGCACCGGACTTCGCCTCGCTGCTGGTTGCGCGCGTTCTGATCGCGCTGATCCACGGCGCCTATTTCGGCACGGCCATGGTGACGGCGACCACGGTTGTGGAGGAACATCGGCGCGGTTTTGCGGTCGCGCTCATCCTCGCGGGCCTCACGGTTGCCAATGTCGTCGGCGTGCCGCTCGGCACCGCGATCGGCAATGCCTTTGGCTGGCGCATGACCTTCTGGGCCGTCGCCGCGCTGGGTGCCCTCTCGCTCACGGCTATCGCGCTGCTCGTGCCGCGTGACACCGCCCACGAGGGCCGCTCCGGCAGCCTGCTGGCCGAGATCAAGGTCCTTGGGCGCGAGCCGGTCTACACCTCGCTCGCCATCATCATGGCCCAGACCGTGGGCCAGTTCGCGCTCTTCACCTACATCTCGCCACTCCTGACCGACGTCGCGCATGTGCCGCTCGACGTCGTCCCATGGCTGCTGCTGATCTTTGGCATCGGCTCGACGCTGGGTGTGCTGCTCGGCGGCCGTCTCGCCGACTGGCGGCTCATGGCCTCGCTCACGGGCATCCTCGCGCTGCAGGTTGTCATCCATCTGCTGATGGTGGGCTTCGTCGGCTCGCCCTGGATCATGGCCGGCCTCGTGCTGCTGTGGGGTGGCACTGCCTTCGCCTTCGGCTCACCCGTCCAGACGCGCATCCTCTCCAACACGCAGGACGCGCCCCTCCTCGCCGCGAGCCTCATCCCGTCCGCCTTCAACGTGGCGATCGCCGCGGGCGCCTGGCTCGGCGGCGCGCTGATCGATGGCGGCTTCTCCTATGCGATACTGCCCTGGGTGGGCGCAGGCACCACGGCGCTCGCCGTCGCCATCTCTGCCCTCTCCTGGATGCGGGAGCGGCGCGGCTAGCCCAGCGCCGCCTTCACCTTGCCGCTCGCTTTGCCGAAGTCGATCCGGCCCGGATAATCGGCTTTGAGCGACGCGATGACCTTGCCCATGTCCTTGGCCCCCGCGGCACCCGTCTTGGCGATCGCGGCCTTGATGGCGTCATCGATCTCGGCGTCGCTCAGTCCCTTGGGCAGGAACTCGCTCAGGATCGCGATCTCCTCGCGCTCGACCGTGGCGAGGTCGTCGCGCCCCGCTTTCTCGTAGATCCCGAGGCTCTCTTCGCGCTGTTTCACCATCTTCTGCAGCAGCACCAGCACGTCCTGGTCCGCAAGTGGTTCCTTGCCCTCGCCGCGATTGGCGATGTCGCGGTCCTTGATCGCGGCGTTAATGCTGCGCAGCGTCGCTGTGCGGCGCTTGTCCCCGGCCTTCATGGCCGCCTTGTAGCCCTCGCTGATCGCTTCGCGCATGGCTGACTTCCCTTCAAATTCCGCAATTTGGGCCCCATATACAGCCTCAGGCGGCGCCCCGCTACTTGCGCCGTCGCCCGGGGCCCTCTATGGGGAGCCCTCAACCCGCATCGAGACCTACTGGAGACCCGCCATGTCCGGCTGGCAGCCCACGCCTGCGACCGCGCTTCTGATCCTGGAGGATGGTACGCGCCTCGAGGGCCGCGGCATCGGCGCCATCGGCCAGGCCGCCGGCGAGGTCTGCTTCAACACCGCGATGACCGGTTACCAGGAAATCCTCACGGACCCCTCCTATGCCGGCCAGATCGTGACCTTCACGTTCCCGCACATCGGCAATGTCGGCGCCAACGACGAAGACATCGAGACGGTGAACATGGCGGCGCTCTCGGGCGTACGCGGCGTCGTACTCAAGGCCGACATCACCAATCCGGCAAACTACCGCGCCGCCGAACGTCTCGACGCCTGGCTCAAGAAGCGCAACATCGTCGGCATTGCCGGCATTGATACGCGCGCCCTCACCGCCCGCATCCGGGAACATGGCATGCCCAACGGCGTCGTCGCGCATGCGCCCGACGGCCAGTTCGACGAGACCGCGATCGCTGCCGAGCTCAAGGCCTTCCCCGGCCTCGAAGGGCTCGACCTCGCCAAGGAAGTCACCACCGCGCAGACCTACAAATGGGACCAGACGCCCTGGGTCTGGAACAAGGGCTACGCGGCCCAGGAGAACCCTCAGTTCCACATCGTCGCCGTGGACTACGGCGCCAAGCGCAACATCCTGCGCCAGCTCGCCGACCAGGGCGCCCGCGTCACCGTCGTTCCGGCGACCGCGACGGCCGAGGACATCCTCGCGCACAAGCCGGACGGCATCTTCCTGAGCAATGGTCCGGGCGATCCGGCGGCAACGGGCGAATACGCCGTGCCGACCATTCAGGCGCTGATGGAGACCGGCAAGCCGATCTTCGGCATCTGCCTTGGCCATCAGCTTCTCGGCCTCGCGCTGGGAGGCAAGACCAGCAAGATGCACCAGGGTCACCACGGCGCCAATCACCCGGTGAAAGACCTGACGACCGGCAAGGTCGAGATCACTTCGATGAACCACGGGTTTGCGGTGGATGCGGCAAGCTTGCCGCAAAGCGTCACGCAGACGCACGTCTCGCTCTTTGATGGATCGAACGCCGGACTGAGCGTCGACGGCAAGCCGATCTTTTCGGTGCAGTACCATCCCGAAGCGTCGCCGGGGCCGCACGACAGCCACTATCTCTTCACACGCTTCGTCAATCAGATCCGCGCCCAGCGCGGCCTGCCGCTCGAGCCCGAGCAGGTACCGGCCCAGGCGGCGGGATAAGGCAGGGGCCGCGCCGTTGCGGCCCCCACATTGATGCCTTACGGCTGGCTCGATTCCGACGAGCTTTCGGAACTCGAGTCGACGCTCACCGACGGATTCTCACTCGAGGTCCCGCCGAGACCGGCAGTCAGACCCTGCAGCGAAGTGAATTCGGCCTCGTCCAGGCTTCCGTCACCGTTTTCGTCGGCCTGATTGAACAGAACCTCCGTCAGGGT
Source organism: Hyphomicrobiales bacterium (assembly GCA_044506585.1). GTDB lineage: Bacteria > Pseudomonadota > Alphaproteobacteria > Rhizobiales > Devosiaceae > Devosia_A. The sequence goes on along the minus strand of JBIQKK010000017.1, from coordinate 27,932 downwards.
CGGGTAGACGCCAATGGCCTCTGCCAGCGACACAAGGCCATCATTGTTGCCATCGGCCTTGTCGAAATCGCCCGTGGTGATGTTGTTGTCCTGGGCGAGAGCGGCCAAACCAAAAGTGCCTGCGGTGAGCGCCGCGGCGGCGACCAGTGCGAGCTTGTTCATATCAATATCCCTTCAAGCTGGGGTGGTCATTGCACGCTCAAAGAGCGTGTGACGGCTTAAGCGCGTCGCCCCGACAACCCGCCGATTCCGCATTGGTTGCCTGCCACGGGAAGGCCATTGCGTGGAAACTTTGAGTCAAAATCGGGACATGTGCTGGCAGGCACGATCCCATGCGAATTGCAGCTAGATCGTCGCTCTAATCGACATGGGCCACTAACGAAAGCGTGATCAGGGCGAGCTCGTATCGCAGCGCGCCGGATCGCCGCTTTCATACCCCTGCCGGAACCACTTCATCCGCTGCTCGGACGTACCGTGGGTGAACTGCGTCGATGGGACGCGCCCGCCGGTCAGCCGGTCGTCGCCGATCTGGTTGGCCGCGTTCATCGCCTCCTCGAGATCGCCGCTTTCGAGGAAACCGCGCTCGAACTCATCGCGCGCCCACGCACCCGCGAAGCAATCGGCCTGCAGCTCGACTTTCACGGATGCGGCATTGGCCTGTTCCTGCGACATCGTCTGCCGCGCGCGGTTGAACTCGGGAAGCACCCCGATCAGGTTCTGGACGTGGTGCCCGACTTCGTGAGCGATCACATAGGCCTGGGCGAAGTCGCCCGGCGCTCCGAACTGCCGTCGCAACTGGTCGTAGAAGCTGAGGTCGATATAGACCTTGGCGTCGTTGGGGCAGTAGAACGGCCCGCTCGCCGCGTCGGCGACACCACAACCCGATTGGGTCTGGCCGCTGAACAGCACCACCTTGGGCGGCGTGTACCTGTCGCCCTGGTTCTGGAAAAAGGTCCCCCAATAGTCCTCGGTGTCCTTGACCATCACGCTGACGAACTCGGCAAGCTCGTCCTGCCCGGCATTCTGCGGCGGCAGCGTCTGCTGGAAGGGGATGTCGGTCGATGACCCGCCACCGGTGAGGACGGTCAGCGGGTTGATGCCGAAGGCCAGCGCGATCCCGATGAAAATGACAATGACGATGAGGCTGCCCATCCCGCCGGACCGGCCGACGGGCAGCCTGAGCCCGCCACCGCGTCCATAAGGTGACCCAAAGCCGCCTCGTCCGAAGCCGCCACCCAGGCCACCACCGCCCTGCCCCCGCCGGTCCTCAATATTCGAGCTGCCCTGCCGGCCCTGCCATTTCACCATGTTCGACGCTCCGCTTGCCGTCCCATGTTATTGCGGCGACAGGGGCAAGGCCAGATCGCTGCCATCACGAGCAACCGGCTGGGTGGCCGGGCGGTTCCACGGTCTTGTCAGGTCAGCGCTCTTGACATGCATGCGTCTTGCGTTTTGCTGTGGCGCGCGAAGGCAGGGGGCGAGACCGGTGAGCGAAAAAGACCGCATCGTTGGGTTGCTGGGCGAGGCGGGGATCACTCTGAACGGTCCCAATCCCTGGGACATCCAGATTCACGACGAACGCTTGTGGACCCGATTGTTCGCCCAGGGGTCACTCGGGCTGGGCGAAGCCTATATGGACGGCTGGTGGGACGCAGCCGACCTCGCGGAATTCTTCAACCGCGTCATCCGCGGCGGCATCCACCAGAAGCTGACCATTACCCCGAACCTGATCTGGCAACTCGCCCAGGCCAAGCTGCTCAACATGCAGACCATCGCGCGCAGCCAGCGCGTGGCCAAGATGCACTACAGCGAGACCGACGCCTACAAAGCCTCGCTCGACAATCGCATGACCGGTTCCTGCGGCTACTGGCCCGAGGGTGTCACCAACCTCGATGACGCCCAGGAGGCCAAGCTCGATCTCATCTGCCGCAAGATCGGGCTCCAGGCCGGCCAGACCGTGTGGGACATCGGTTGCGGCTGGGGCGCTTTCATGGGCTTTGCCGCCGAGAAATACCGGGCGAACTGTGTCGGCGTCACGGTCTCCCCCGACCAGGCCGCCTACGGCCGCGAGCGGTATAAAGACCTGCCGGTCGAGTTCCAGGTGAAGGACTACCGCTTGTTCGAAGGCAAGGCCGACCACGTCGTTTCGATGGGCATGTTCGAGCATGTCGGCCACCGCAACTATCGCACCTACTTCGAGAAGGCGCGGCAGGTCATCCGCGAGGACGGGCTGTTCCTGCTCCATACCATCGGCCAGCATTACACCAGCGACACCATCGAGCCCTGGCTCGAGAAGTACATCTTCCCGGGCGGCGTCATTCCCTCGATGGCGCAGGTCGGCAAGGCCATCGACGGCCTCTGGGCTGTGGTCGACGTTCACAATATCGGGCCGCACTACGACAAGACGCTGTGCGCCTGGTACGAGAATTTCGATCGCAAATGGACCCGGCGCAATACGCCCGAGGACATGCGCTTCTATCGGATGTGGAAGTACTACCTGCTCTGCTGCGCCGGAGGCTTCCGCTCCCGCATCCTGCAGGTCTGGCAGTTCGTGCTGTCGCCCAACGGCGTACCCGAAGGCTACCGCTTCGCCCGCTAGCATTGTCGTCGCTGGCGATCGCGGTTGCACGAACAAAGAGGGCGGCCAACGCGGCCGCCCTTGTTCGCTGCTGCTGTCGGTTCTTATTGCCCGTCGGGGGTCACATCGACAGTCACGGCCGGCACGTCGAGATCGACAGTTCCCGAGCCGCCATTGTTGAGGCCGAAGAAAAAGAAGAAACCGACGGCCACAAGCGCGACGATCACGAGTCCGGCAACAATACCGGCCGCTCCGCCATCGCCCCCGGTTTCGATAATCGTTTCACGGTCAGCCATTTTTTCTTGTCTCCATCTATTGTTTGTCTGGCTAACAGCGCCAACCGGCGGAAAGTTCCGAATAGCGAATTCTTTAACTGTTCGGCTTCATGGCGCCTCAACGCTCCGTCGCTAGCCTCCACGACTTACGAGCCGGAGCCCGCGATGTCTGAAAGCCCCAAAGCCTTGGAAATCCGGGGGCTCAGCAAGAGTTTCGACCGCCCGGTCGTCAAGGATCTCAGCCTCAGCGTGAAGGCGGGCGAGTTCTACGCCCTGCTCGGTCCGAACGGCGCCGGCAAAACGACGATTCTGCGCATGGTTGCAGGGCTCCTGCAGCCGGAAGCGGGAAACATCTCAGTGTTCGGCATCGATACCCGCACTGATCCGCTTGCGGCCAAGTCGATCGTCGCCTGGGTGTCGGATGAGCCGATGGTCTACGACCGCCTCACCCCCTACGAATACCTCGAATTCGTCGCCGGCCTCTGGCGCATCGACGCCCGCCACGCCCAGCAGCGCGCGACCGAACTGATCGAGTGGCTTGGGCTCGCGCCCTTCGCGCGCCAGCGTTGCGGCGGCTTCAGCAAGGGCATGCTGCAAAAGGTTGCGCTCGCCGGCGCACTCGTCCACGACCCGCGTCTCATCATTCTCGACGAACCCCTCACCGGCCTCGATGCCGGGTCCGCCCGGCAGGTCAAGCAGGTCCTCCTCGACAAGGTCCGCCAGGGCGTCACGGTCATCATGACAACCCACATTCTGGAAGTCGCCGAGCGTATGGCCGAGAGGATCGGCGTCATCAATCACGGCCGGCTCGTCGCAGAAGGCACGCTCGCGGAACTGCGCGCGCGGGTCGGCCGCGAGACCACCCTCGAGGAAATCTTCCTCGATCTCGTCGCGCAAAAAGAGATGGACGCGGATCCCGCGGTCGCCGCCGTCGCATGAATTTCGCGCCTGCCACCATGCCCTGGTTCGCCGCCCATGAATGGCGGCTGATGGCACGCGACGCGATCGCGATGATGACTGGCGGCCATCCCACGCGGCGCATCGTGCTCATCGTCATCCTCATCGGCGCCGCGGCTCTGCTGCACCTGCTGGCCAACGCGATCGTCGCCCCCTGGGTCGCCGCTGGTGTCGTCGCCGACAAGCCGACCCTGGTGCTCGTCACCAGCACGGGCTTCCTGTTCTGGACCGTGATGCTGAGCCAGGCGCTGGAATCGGTGACGCGCGCCTACTACACCCGCTCCGATCTCGACCTGATCCTCAGTTCCCCCGCATCGTCGCGGCAATTGTTTGCCGTCCGCACCGGAATCACTGCGATCACCACGTTGCTGCTCGCCTGCCTGCTCGCGAGCCCCATCGTCGACATCCTCATCCTCCACGACGGTCCGCGCTGGCTGATGGCCTACCCTGCACTCGCGGCCCTCTCAGCGGTCGCGACTGCTCTTGCGGTGTTGATCACCCTCGGGCTCTTCCGCTTCGCCGGTCCACGGCGCACGCGCCTCATCGCCCAGATCGTCGCCGCCATCGTCGGGGCCGGATTCGTCATCGGCATCCAGGCCGTCGCGATCCTCCATTTCGGCAACATGTCGCGCTTTGCGGTCTTCGCCGATCCCGAATTCATCGGCTGGATGCCGCCGGTCGGGAGCATCGTGTGGGCACCCGCCAGAGCCGTCCTCGGCGACTGGCCAGCGCTGATCGGCATGGTTGCGGTCGGCCTCGCGGCCCTCGCCGGCAGCATCGCACTTGCGGCCACCAGCTTCGGCCGGCACGCGATTGCGGCGGCTGGCGTTTCGGCACGAACCACCGCAGAGCAGCGGGGTGTCATCCGGTTCCGCCCCCGCAGCCAGAAGCAACAGCTGCGCGTCAAGGAGTGGAAGCTCCTCGCCCGCGACCCCTGGCTCCTGAGCCAGACGCTGATGCAGGTCTTCTACCTCGTCCCGCCCGCGCTTTATCTGTGGATCAGCTACGGCCAGTCCGCCGGCACCTATGTCGTCGTGATCCCCGTGCTCGTGATGGCCGTCGGCCAGCTCTCGGGCGGCCTCAGCTGGCTCGCGATATCGGGTGAGGACGCGCACGATCTCGTCGTCACCGCGCCCGTCTCGCCGCAGGCTGTGCTGCAGGCCAAGATCGAAGCGGTCGCGATCGTCGTGCTGGTCCTGCTCACCCCCATCATCATCCTGATGATGTTCGCCTCCTTCGAGCTGGCCGCGACCACCGCGGTCTTCGCTGCCATCTCATCGGGTTCGGCGACCGCCATCCAGCTTTGGTTCCGCGTACCCATGCGGCGCGCCATGTTCCGCCGCCGTCAGGTCGCCTCGCGCGTCTCGACAATCGCCGAAGCCCTGAGCTCCATTTTCTGGGCGGGAACCGCTGTGCTCGTTGCCGGCGACCAGGACTGGATCGCCGTTCTCCCCGCCACGCTCGCCCTTGTGACCCTGTTCGTCGCATGGAGCCTCAGCCCGAAGGGCCAGCGGGTTTAGCACTGGCCTTGCCGCCTCCGCTGTCCTAATCAGCGGACCGGAGGCAACTCACATGCTCACCTATCGCAACGCCGTACGCGGCGACCTGCCCTTTATCATCGGCCTTATCGTCGAGGACTCCGTCGTATCCACCAACGACGATCCCGCGGACGCATCGCATCCCGACTACACCGGTGCGCTCGCCGCCATCGACGCCGACCCCAATCAGGAAATGATCGTGGCGAGGAGGGCGGCGTCCCCGTGGGCTGTTTCCAGCTCACCTATCTGCCCGGACTTATGCGCCGCGGCATGTGGCGCGGCATGATCGAGGTCGTGCATGTGGCGGCATCGCACCGAAATCGCGGCATCGGAGCCGAGATGATGCGCTGGGCGATCGACCGCTGCCGCGAGCGCCGTTGCGGCATGGTGCAACTCACCTCCAACAAGAAGCGCACGGACGCCCACCGCTTCTACGAGCGGCTTGGCTTCCTCCGGAGCCACGAAGGCTTCAAGCTCTATCTTTAGATGTTCTCGACCGCCCCGAGGCGGGCCAGCACTTCCCCGGGAATTCCGTAGTCCTTGATGACCTCGCGGTGGTCGCGCATCCCGCAGGCCTCGCGCTGTACGAAATACGCCCAGACCTCGCGCGCGGCCTTCTTCACAAGCGCCAACCGCTGCTCTGGATCGGTTGCGTCGTCCCCCTTGAGCGCCGCCATGGCCTTTTCGACGAGGCGCCCGTGATGTCCGAGCGAGGCCGCCTGCTCGGCGAGCATATCGTATTGCAGCACATTGAAAGCGGCGTCCGAGCGGCGGTTGAGCGACTGGCGGTCAGGGAGATCGGTCATGGCGTCAATCTAGGCAGCGTCGGCACGGCGCGCAATTTCCATGCGCGCATAAATCCATTACCAGCACCGCATGACCATCACCCGCCCCGTTGCGACCGCCATCGGATTTGCCGCCGTCCTCCTGTGGAGCCTGCTCGCCGTCTTCACCGCGGCAAGCGGGGCCATGCCGCCCTTCCAGCTGACCGCCATCACCTTCGCGATCGGCGGCGTCGCAGGCGTCGCGTTATGGGCGGTCCGCCCCTCTGCCGCCAAAGCCCTGCGCCAGCCCTGGCGCGTGTGGCTCCTCGGCGTCGGCGGCCTCTTCGGCTACCACGCCGCCTATTTCATCGCGCTCCGCAATGCGCCCGTGGTCGAGGCGGGGCTGCTGAACTATCTGTGGCCGCTGCTGATCGTGGTGTTCTCGGCGCTTCTTCCCGGCGAACGCCTCAAATGGCAGCACATCGCCGGCTGCGTGCTGGCGCTGGCCGGCGCAATGCTGGTCGTCACGCGCGGACAGGGCTTCACCTTCGATATGGCCTACCTCCCGGGCTACGCGGCTGCGCTGTTCGCGGCACTGGCCTGGTCCAGCTACTCCGTCCTGTCGCGGCGGTTTGCGCACGTGCCGAGCGACGCCATCACCGGCTTCTGCCTCGCAACCGCACTCCTGGCGGCAATGGTCCACCTCGCCATCGAACCCACAGTGTGGCCCACAACCGCCTGGCAATGGGCGGCAATAATTGGACTTGGGCTCGGACCGGTTGGCCTCGCTTTTTACGTTTGGGATGTGGGGGTCAAGCACGGCGATATCCAGGTGCTCGGGGCCGCCTCCTACGCGGCCCCGCTGCTCTCGACCGCGATCCTTATCGTCACCGGCTACGCCGCTTACAGCCACGCCCTGCTGGTCGCTTGCGTGCTTATCACCGCCGGAGCGGTTCTGGCCGCGAGCGACCTGCTCTTCCGCCGCCGCTAGAAGACGTCGTTATTGGTCGCGGGGTTCGATCCCGTCCTTCCCTCTTCGCCTTTGTCGAGCCCCGTGATCGCCTTCACGTCCTCGTCCGACAGTTCGAAATCGAACACGTTGAAGTTCTCCTGCATCCGCTCGGCATGCGTCGACTTCGGGATCACGATATTGCCCTGCTGCAGGTGCCACCGGATGATCACCTGCGCGATCGACTTGCCGTATTTGCCGCCGATCTGCTTGATCGTTTCGTCCTTCAGCACCTCGCCGGACCCCAGCGGGCTGTAGCTCTCGATGTGGATGTTCTTGCTCTTGAGGAAGTCCCGCTTGTCGAGCTGGGGGAAATAGGGATGGAGCTCGATCTGGTTGACCACCGGCATCACCCCGGTCTCATCGACGATCCGTTCGATGTGGTCCTGGTTGAAGTTCGAGACGCCGATCGACTTGATGCGGCCCTGCTCCTGCAGCTCGATCAGGGTCTTCCACGCCTCGACATATTTGTCCCGGCCTGGCGCGGGCCAATGGATCAGGAACATGTCGATCTGGTCGATCCCAAGCTTCTTCATCGTGTCGTCGAAGCTCTTGAGCGCCTCGTCCCGGGCATGCCCGCCGGTGCGCAGCTTTGAGGTGATGAACAGCTCATTGCGCGGGACGCCCGCCGTCCGAATGGCTTCGCCCACGCCCTGCTCGTTGTCGTAGCCCTCGGCCGTGTCGATCAGGCGGTAGCCCGCGGCAATGCCGTCCCGCACAACCCTTGCCGTGATATCCGGCTCGACCTGCCACACGCCGAGTCCGATCTGCGGGATGGTGTTGCCGTCATTGAGGGTGAGCACGGGGACGCCGGCCATAATTAGTCTCCTTGGGGTCATGGGAATGCGCGTGGGAATGCGCGTTGGCTCAGCGAAAAACTAACGTGGGCCGTTAAGGTTCACGGGCCGCCGGCAGACCCGGTACCGCCCCGCAGGACCCGCGGCGCCTTCATCATGTCTGGGCTTTTCCTTGTTTTCCCCCGCTCGGCTGCTATTTTGCGCCCGAATTCACCGCTAATCGCCTGACTGCGGAGAACATTAGGTGCAGCCGGAGCGACCAGTTTGCGCGTTGCAGCCCTAGCCTTCGGCGTCCTGGCCGGTCTCGTCGCCTCGCTCATTCTGGCGCTGGGCGGCCTCGACGTGAGCGTCGATATCGCCAACGCCGGCGAACGCCAGGCGCAGGCGGCTCGATTTGGCCTGCTCGTTGTCGGCAATCTGGCAATCTTCGGCGCGGCCCTCGCGCTGGCCTCGCCGCTGGCGGGCGCGATCTTCCTCGTCCTCGGTGCGCTTGCCTGGGTCGGCGCCGCACTTGTCACCCATCACACCACCGATTTCGTGCTCATCACCCCGCCGGCCCTGCTGCTGGTCGCGGCGATCTTTGCGGGCATCGCGCATTTCCGCAGGCCCCGCGCCGAACGGGACGAGCCCGAAATCGAGATCATCGCACCCACTCGGGAACGCGCGCAGCGCCCGTCGGACATGATGGGTCCCGACGAAGAAATGGGCATCCCCGCCTTTGCGGCCGAGGCCCCTGACGGTCCGTCGCGTGCGTTCAACGACGAGCGCCTCTCGCCGCGGGACGATGACTGGAACCCGCGCCGGCGCCCGCCACCGCCGCCCCGGACCAAACCTGCCTTCCGCCCGATCGAGGAGGAATATGAGGATGATGAGCCCTCGGGCTTCTCGCGCTTTGCGCTCTCCTTGAGCAGCATCCTCAGCTTCGGCCTCTACGCCGCCCTGGCCGGCGCCGCCGTGCTCGTGATCTGGAACATGCGCAACGAGGCGGCCGACGCACCGGCCACCGCAGTCGCCGAGGTCTCGACCGTCCCCTCCATCAGTTCTGCATCGAGCGAGGCGCCAATCGCCGTAGCCGAAACCCCCACGCTCGCACCGCAATTGTCGCGCGCGCCGCTCCTTTCGAGTTCGGAGCCACCCGTCGGTGGACAAACGCCCGCGACCGCGCCGGTCGGGTCGGTCCCCGACGCCTCCCCCTCGCCACCGCCGGCGGACCCCACCTTCGGCCGCGTGGAACTGCCGAGCGCCGTTCGTGTCCCCGTTCTACCAGCGGACTTTGACGACGACGGTGCGGAGCCGTCGACTTCCTTGCCGCCAGTCCCTACGGCGGACTCCGGACCTTCCGGTGACGCATCCGTCGAACCCGCTGCGCTTGAAACCCCTTCCGAGCCCGAGCCGCTGCTCCAGCCAACCGTTGCCGCACCGGGCAACCCCATGCCCCGCCCGATGCCCGCGAGCATCGCCGCCCAGCGGCGGCTCCCCAGCCCGGGCATCACTACGGTTGCAAGGCAGGCGCCCGTGACGAACAATACCGGCCTCTGATCGATAGACCCAACCGGAGGCTCCGATGGCCGAAACCGGTACCAAGACCCGCAGCAAGACCAGGGTCGCGCGGCCACCGCTCTATAAGGTCATGCTCATCAACGACGACTTCACGCCGCGCGACTTCGTCGTCATCGTGCTCAAAGCCGAGTTCCGCATGAGCGAGGATCAGGCACACCGAGTCATGGTCACGGCCCACACCAAGGGCAGTTGCGTGGTTGCCGTATTCACCCGCGAGATCGCGGAGGCGAAGGCGGCCCGCGCCACGGACATGGCCCGCGCCGAGGGCTTTCCGCTGCTGTTTACGACCGAGCCCGAGACCTAGAGAGAAAGCCTCGCATTCGCGCGCAATGCCGCGAGCCGCTCCGGCTTGACCTTCTCGAGCAGCGCGTCGAGCTTCTCCCCGTCGCCCTTGATGGCACTCGCCATGTGCGCCGTCCGGCTGCGCCCGACCTCGAGTTGCGCCATCGACACGAACTGGCGCACGCAATCCTCCGCCACCACCGTCATGCGCTCCTTCTCCTCGCCGTCCGCCCCTTCCCACTGGCAGGCGATCTGGTGCGAGACCACGATCGGATCGAGCAGCCTCGGCCGGTAACCGCGATAGGCAGGATGGCGGTCCATGCCGTGCGTCGGATGCGGCGTGTTCTTGAAGAACAACCGCCCCTGCTCGACCAGCACCGACGTATCCACCGCAATCTTGGCGAGCATCGAGCGCGCCGTCGCCTTGTCGAACGTCCCGTCCCCGAGGAACAGGATCAAATGCAGCGTCTGCTGCGCGCGAATGACCTCGTTGGCCCAGCGCAGGACGTCGTCCTGGCGCAGCCGCCGCTCCCGCCATTGCAGCCAGACCAGCAGCGCTGCGACCGCAGCGATGCTCGCCGATATGAACCCCGCCATCGCCTGCGGAGTGATTTCGACACCGGATATGTTCATCGCAAACTCGTGAGAGAACCGAACCGCTTCTACCAGATTTACCTGCCGGCCGGGACTGTCCGGCCTTAACCACGCCGCTTCCCTTCCCTTGCCACAATCGCCCCCTACGGCGATAGCGGGGCGCTATCTGAGGAATAAGTATCGATGTTTCGTAAAGCCGCACTGACCGCGATCGCAGCACTGCTGATCGCCACCGCCGCCCCGGCTTTCGCCGGACCGGCCGAAACGGCGTTCCTGCAAAAACTGAGCAACACGTGGTCGGGCAAGGGGAAGCTTCAGGGCGCCGAATCCGGCCCGATCGCCTGTAAGATCGTCTTCACCGCTGGCGGCAAGAGCACCAAATATCAGGGGCGCTGCAACATCCCGGACATGGCCCAGCAGGCGTTCTCGGGCTCGCTCAGCTACAACGACAAGGCCAAGCGCTACGAAGCCCGCTCCATCGGCGGCACGGTCCCGGGCGTCCGCAAGGGCGACAAGCTCGTTTTCCGTAGCTCCAACCGCAGCATGGGCGGCACCTCGACCTCCACCATGACCATCTCGCCCAGCTCGCTGGTCGTCGACTTCGCCCTCGTCGACAAGAAGGGCGGCAAGACCACCTCGCGCATCACCTTCAGCCGCTGATCCGCGGGGTCACGCCCGCGCGGTTTCCGGGAAGCGGAGCTTTGCCCGCTCCCGGGCCTTCGCCGCGACGACCTCCCGGTCCTTCGGCGGCGCGTTGGTCTCGAGCGACTTCAGCATCTTGCGCACGACCTTCTCGATGTCCTCGACGGCATCGTAGAAGGCCGCCTCATTGGCGTGCGAGGGTTTATTGAAGCCCGAGACCTTGCGCACGAACTGCAGCGCCGCCTCATGCACCTCGTTCTTGGTCGCCGGCGGCTCGAAGTTGAACAACGGCTTGATGTTGCGGCACATTTCCTCGCTCCGGCAGGTCTGGTTGCCGCCAGTTTCGGCTGCACATGTGACTTAGGCAAGGCCGGACGGCATCTGCCCTTCCCTTCGGCGCCACACTCCGCTATGGAGCCGCCTTAACCTGCAGACTCCGCACGAAAACGCCCGGCCTCCCCGGTCTTTCCGCGCGCCCGAACGCCAGAGTGTCCGATGCCAAAACGCACCGATATCAAGTCGATCCTCATTATCGGTGCGGGGCCCATCATCATCGGACAGGCCTGCGAGTTCGACTATTCGGGCACCCAGGCCTGCAAGGCCCTCAAGGAGGAGGGCTACCGGATCATCCTGGTCAACTCCAATCCGGCGACCATCATGACCGACCCGGATCTGGCGGATGCGACCTATATGGAGCCCATCACGCCCGAGGTCGTCGCCAAGATCATCGAGAAGGAGCGGCCCGACGCGCTGCTGCCGACCATGGGCGGGCAGACGGCGCTCAACTGCGCGCTGAGCCTCAGGAAGATGGGCGTCCTCGACAAATTCGGCGTCGAGATGATCGGCGCCGACGCCGCGGCCATCGACAAGGCCGAGGACCGCGAGCTTTTCCGCGACGCCATGAAGAAGATCGGGCTCGAAACCCCCCGCTCGATGCTCGCGCACAACACCATCGAAGCGCTGCAGGCGCTGGAGGTCATCGGCCTCCCCTGCATCATCCGCCCGAGCTTCACCTTGGGGGGCACCGGCGGCGGCATCGCCTACAACCGCGAGGAATATCTCGCCATCTGCGAAAGCGGCATCGATGCTTCGCCCACCAACGAAGTGCTGATCGAAGAAAGCGTGCTCGGCTGGAAAGAATACGAGATGGAGGTCGTGCGCGATCGCAACGACAACTGCATCATCGTCTGCTCGATCGAGAACGTCGATCCCATGGGCGTCCATACCGGCGACTCGATCACCGTGGCGCCCGCGCTCACGCTGACCGACAAGGAATACCAGATCATGCGCAACGCCAGCATCGCGGTGCTGCGCGAGATCGGCGTCGAGACCGGCGGCTCGAACGTCCAGTTCGGCGTCAACCCCGCCGACGGCCGCATGGTCGTGATCGAAATGAATCCGCGCGTGTCGCGCTCATCCGCGCTCGCCTCGAAGGCCACCGGCTTCCCCATCGCCAAGGTCGCGGCGCGCCTCGCCGTCGGCTACACGCTCGACGAGCTCGAAAACGACATCACCGGCGGCGCGACCCCCGCGAGCTTCGAGCCGACCATCGACTATGTGGTCACCAAGATCCCGCGTTTCGCCTTCGAGAAATTCCCCGGTGCCGACGGCCGGCTGACCACCTCGATGAAATCGGTGGGCGAAGCCATGGCGATCGGCCGCACCTTCCAGGAGAGCCTGCAAAAGGCCCTGCGCTCGCTCGAGACTGGCCTCACCGGCCTCAACGAAATCGGCATCCCGGGCCTCGGCCCCAACGACGACGATAACCGCAACGCCATCCGCGCGGCCGTGTCCGTCGCCACGCCCAATCGCCTGCTCTACGTCGCCGAAGCGATGCGCCTGGGCATGAGCCTCGAAGACATCTACGACGCCTGCCGCATCGACATGTGGTTCCTCGAACAGATCAAGGCCATCGTCGATACCGAAAAGCAGGTGCGCGAGCACGGCCTGCCGCAGGACGCGCAGACCCTGCGCATGCTCAAGTCGATGGGCTTTTCCGACCGCCGCCTCGCGGACCTTTCGGGCCAGCAGGCCAAGGACGTGCGCGCGCTGCGCAAGAGCCTGGACATCCATCCGGCGTTCAAGCGCATCGACACCAGCGCTGCCGAATTCGCCTCGCCCACCGCTTACATGTACTCGACTTACGAGACGCCCTTCGCGGGCACCGTTGCGGACGAAGCGCGTCCCTCCGACCGCAAGAAGGTCGTGATCCTCGGCGGCGGCCCCAATCGGATCGGCCAGGGCATCGAGTTCGACTATTGCTGCTGCCACGCGGCCTTCGCCCTCAGCGATGCGGGCTACGAGACCATCATGGTCAACTGCAACCCCGAGACCGTCTCGACCGACTACGACACCTCGGACCGGCTCTATTTCGAGCCGCTGACCGAAGAGGACGTGATCGAAATCCTCGAGCGCGAGAAATCCAACGGCACGCTGCACGGCGTCATCGTGCAGTTCGGCGGCCAGACCCCGCTCAATCTCGCCGACGCGGTGGAGAAGGCGGGCGTCCCGATCCTCGGCACCCAGCCCGGCTCCATCGATCTCGCCGAAGACCGTGACCTCTTCTCAAAGCTCATCAACCGGCTCGAACTCACCCAGCCCAAGAACGGCATCGCCTATTCGCTGGAACAGGCACGCATCGTCGCCGAGCGACTGGGCTACCCGTTGGTCATCCGCCCGTCCTACGTGCTGGGCGGCCGCGCCATGCAGATCGTGCGCGCCCCCAACGAGTTCGAGAACTATGTGCAGGACACGCTCACTTCGCTGGTCCCGCCCGACATCCTGCTACGCTATCCCAACGACAAGACCGGCCAGATCAACTCGGTCCTCTCCGACAATCCGCTGCTGTTCGACTCCTATCTGAGCCGGGCGACCGAGATCGACGTCGACTGCCTCTGCGACGGCACCGACGTCTTCGTCTGCGGGATCATGGAGCACATCGAGGAAGCCGGCATTCACTCGGGCGACAGCGCCTGTTCCCTGCCGCCGCAAAATCTCCGCCCCGAGATCATCGAAGAGCTCAAGCGCCAGACCACCGAGATCGCGCTGGCCCTCAAGGTCGGCGGCCTCATGAATGTGCAATACGCCCTCAAGGACGGCACGATCTACATCCTCGAAGTGAATCCGCGTGCCTCGCGCACCGTCCCCTTCGTCGCCAAAGTCATCGGCCAGCCCATCGCCAAGATCGCCTCGCGCATCATGGCCGGCGAAACGCTCGAGAGCTTCAACCTCACCGAGAAGAAGCTGGGCCACATCGCCATCAAGGAAGCCGTGTTCCCCTTCAACCGCTTCCCTGGGGTCGACACCGTGCTCGGCCCTGAGATGAAGTCGACCGGCGAGGTGATTGGCCTCGATACGGACTATTCGCTCGCCTTCGCCAAGTCGCAGATGGGCGCCGGCATGAAAGTGCCGCGCGATGGAACGGTGTTCGTCTCCGTGCGCGACGACGACAAGCCCTTGCTGCGCAGCGCCATGCGCGACCTCGAGGCCGCCGGCTTCAAGATCCTCGCCACCGCCGGGACCTATCGCTACCTCCATGACAACGGCATCGTCGCGACCAAGGTCAACAAGGTCGCCGAGGGCCGCCCGCACATTGTCGACGCCATGAAGAACGGCGAAGTGCAACTGGTCATCAATACCACCGAGGGCCAGAAGTCGATCAGTGACAGCCGCGACATCCGCCGCACCGCGCTGATGGGCAAGATCCCCTATTACACCACTATCCCCGGCGCCATCGCCGCCGTCGAAGGCATCATCGGCTACCGCGACGGCCAGCTCACCGTCCGTCCCCTGCAGGACTACTTCAAGGCCGCATGATCGATGGCCCGCACCGCCTTCATCATCGGCGGCACGGGACAGATCGGGATCGCGGCTGCGGCCCAATTGCTGCATGCCGGCTGGCAGGTGACCTGCTCGCACACCGGCCGCCACGAGCCGCCAAATGTGCCCGAAGGCGCGATGCTCGCGGTGGTGAAGCGGCAGGACTCGGCGGCGCTGGCAGCGGAGATCGGGACCGTCGACCTCCTCATCGACACGATGGCCTTTACCGGCCGCGACGCCGATCAGCTTGCCGGCTTGTCGTCCCGCTACGGCCAGCTTTGCGTGATCTCGACGGGCAGCGTCTACGCCGATGACGCCGGCCGTGGTCTCGACACTGCCGGCACCACCGGCTTTCCCGTCTATCCCGTACCGATCCCCGAAACGCAGCCCCTGGTCGCTCCCTCGCCGGACTCCTATTCCAGTGGCAAGGTCGAGCTCGAGCAGCGGCTGGTGGAAACGATCTCCCGCCCGGTGACGATCCTGCGCCCCTGCGCCATCCACGGCATCAATTCGAAGCACCCGCGCGAATGGTGGTTCGTCAAGCGCATGCTCGACGGACGCAAGCGCATCCCGCTCGTCTTCCCGGCTTCGACCTTCCACACCAGCGCCACGGCCAACATCGCGGCCCTCATCCGCACCACTGCGCAGTCGCCCGCCACGCGCATCCTCAACGCAGGCGATCCAGATCCGCCGGCCGTCCGTGACATCGGCGAGACCATGGCCGCGCATCTGGGCTGGGAGGGTGAATTC
This sequence comes from Hyphomicrobiales bacterium, assembly GCA_044506585.1. Taxonomy (GTDB): domain Bacteria; phylum Pseudomonadota; class Alphaproteobacteria; order Rhizobiales; family Devosiaceae; genus Devosia_A. The sequence continues at coordinate 12,367 of JBIQKK010000017.1, read as the reverse complement.
GTCGCCATGCCGCCCGACGCCGCCATCGGCCACACGCCATGGTCGGTCCCGTCGCCTCTGGTCGTGAACATGGCGGCCGCGACCAAACTCGGATACCGTCCTGCCGGCACTTACGCGGAAACCACGCGCAGTTATGTCGAGTGGATGCGCGGCCAGGCGGCCGGATGGCGAGCCGCCTTCCCCATGTTCGGCCACTACCCCGCCGACCCCTTCGACTACGCCGCCGAAGACGTCGCGCTAGTTTAGCAGCGCCACCTCGGCCTCGGCCGGCTCATCTGCCAGTGCGGCAATCGTGGGAGCGGGCGCGGGCTTCTGCACCAGTACCAGCAGTCCCATCACCGGCTCGCCGCGATCGCGCCGCAGCGGCGCCGTCTCGATCCGCACGATCTCGAACCCGGCATCGCGGCACGCGGCCCGCGTCGCTTCGTCATTGTGCGCGTAACGCAGCGACGGCCGCAGCATCATCGGTTCGGTGCCCTCATGCCGCTCCAGCGTAAACGCAAACAGCCCACCCGGCACCAGCCGCGCGAACACCGAGAAAAGGATGGGCGGCAGAGCCCCGCAATAGTTGAGCACATCGGCCGCCGTCATCACGTCGATGCCGCCACCATGTTCCGCGAGGAACGCCGCCAACTCCGCTTTCTCGAGCCGGTCGTAAATCCCCTTGCGCTGCGCGACCTCGATCATCTCGGCCGACAGATCCACACCCTCGACGAACGACGCGCGCCGCCGCAGCCGCTCGCCCATCAGTCCCGTCCCGCAGCCGAGATCCAGCGCCCGTCCGACCTGCTCGACACCGCGCGCGCCCAGCGCATTGTCGATCAGGCGCGCGAGCTGCGCCGGTGCCTGGTAATCGAGCGCGACCACGAGTTCGGCCTCGAAGCGCGCCGCATAGTCGTCGAACAGCGACTCCACATACGCCACTTCGGTCCCGCGCGGTGCGGGCGCAACGCCGAGCGCCGCGAGCTTCAGCGCCGCCCCGAACCGGCCCTCGCCGTCGAGCCGCGCGAGTTCGCGATAGGCCGCGATCGCTCCCCCGCTATCTCCGGCTTCCAGCCGATAATCCCCCAGCAGGCACCATCCGGCAGGCCAGCTCGGCACCAGCTCCAGTGCCTGCTCGATGAGCTCGGCCGCCGCTGCAAAATCCGCCTCCTGCGCCAGCGCCGCGGCGTAGGAGGCACGGCGGTCTGCAACGAGATCGCCTGACGAAAGCTGAAAGATGCGCATGAAGTGGTCGTATGGAAGGGCGGCGAGCACCTACCCGAACCGATGGCGAAAGCAAGAGGGATTCGCATCAGCCTGGCACCAAAGCCAAAGCTTGACCTCCGCATCGATTGCGCCATCCTCATGGCGATTGGAGCAACGTCAATGGCGCGCAATTCCGGTGGCACGCGCTTGCCCGCGCCGTTCTTGCGCCGCATCCGGCTCCGCGGCCCGGTCGAGGCCGACGCACCCTATCCTCTCAACATGCCATGGTTGCGGGAGGAAGATTTCGAGCTCGAATTCACGACCCCCGTAACGATCTTCGTCGGCGAGAACGGCACCGGGAAATCGACGCTGATCGAAGCGATCGCCGCCCTCTCTGGTTACGATGAAGCCGGCGGCGGCAGGGGCTATCGTCCCGTCGACCATTCCCGGGCGCTCGACCGGAGCGGTGCCGATTTGGCGTCGGCGCTTGTGGGCTCCTGGCTGCCCAAGGTCACCAATGGCTGGTTCTTCAAGGCCGAATCCTTCTTCTCGGTCGCGCGCTACCTCGACGCCGCGGCGCTCGAAGGCGGCGGCGCGCCGCCGGACTTCCTGTCCGCCAGCCACGGCGAAGGCTTCGCACGATTCTTCGACGAGCGCCTGTCGCGCCAGGGCATCTACTTCATGGACGAGCCCGAGAGTGCCCTTTCTCCCATGCGTCAACTCGAACTGCTTCGCATCCTCAACCGCGTCCAGCAATCGGCAAACGCGCAGGTCATCATGGCTACGCATTCCCCCATCCTGATGGCGCTGCCCGGCGCGCGGCTCCTCGAGTTCACCAATCGGGGACTTCATCCCGTCGGCCTGCGGCAGACGCCTCATTTCAAGTTCTACGAAGGCTTCGTGCGGGATCCCGATCGGTTCATCCGAGAGGCCCTCGCCCAGTACGCTGTTGAAGAGCCCGGCGATATCGGCTAGGCAGGCGCCACCATGATGATGATCCGCAGCGCAGTCTTCTTGCTCGCCTGAGCAGGCCCTCCGGCCACCGAGCCCTGCCTTCCCGCCTTGCGGGACGAACATCTATTGCGAGATCATCAATGCCCAATACTCATCCGCTGAGCGACGCTCAGGTCGCATCCTTCATCGCCGACGGCTACGTCCGTATCGACGGCGCCTTTCCCGCGGACCTTGCCGACGAGTGTCGCGCCATCCTTTGGCGTGACACCGGGGTCAGTCCCGACGACCCCACGACCTGGACAAGACCCGTCATCCGCCTCGGTCACTACGCCCAGCCGCCTTTCCGCGCCGCCGCCAACACCGCGCTCCTGCACGGTGCCTACGACCAGCTCGTCGGGGAGGGGCGCTGGCTCCCGCCACAGGCGATCGGCACCTTCCCCGTCCGCTTCCCGTCGCCCGATGACCCCGGCGATTCCGGCTGGCACGTCGATGTGAGTTTCGGCACCGACGCCCCCGACTTCATGGATTGGCGCGCCAATGTCAGCTCCAGGGGGAGGCAGCTGCTGATGCTGTTCCTCTTCTCCGAGATCGGACCGGACGACGCGCCCACCCGCATCCGCGCGGCCTCGCATATCGACATGGCCCGCCGCCTGGCTCCGGCAGGCGAGGCTGGCCTGACCCTGCGCGACATGGCCTCGACCGGATTCGCCGAATCGGCCGGACGGCCTGAAGTCCTCGCCACCGGTTCACCCGGCACCGTCTATCTCTGTCATCCGTTCCTGGTGCATTCGGCGCAACCGCATCGGGGCACGCGCCCGCGCTTCATGGCCCAGCCGCCACTCCTGCCGGCCCAGCCGGTGACACTCGAGCGGCCCGGCGGGGACTACTCGCCCGTGGAGATCGCGATAAGGAGCGCCATCGGGAGCTAAGCGGCAGCTGCGGACGGCCGGGGCGCGACCACCACGCGGTTACGCCCCGCGCCCTTGGCCGCATAGAGGGCCTCGTCGGCGCGGTTGAGCAGGCTGTCGAACGTCTTGTCGCTGGCCGCGCAGGTTGCGACACCGGCCGAGATCGTGAACTTCAGCGGGCCTTCCGCCAGCTCGATCCGCATCCGCTCGACCGCCTGGCGCAATTTCTCGGCCGAGGCCCGCGCAGCCTCGACGCCCAGTCCGGGGAGCAGCATGACGAACTCCTCGCCGCCGATCCGCGCGAAAATACCGGAATCGGTCCCCTCGACCGTCGGCAGAAGCTCGTTGGCCAGCAGTGTGAGCCGCTTGAGCGCAATATCGCCGGTCGCATGCCCATAAGTGTCGTTGATCCGCTTGAAATGGTCGATATCCACCAGCACCACGCTGAACGGCACGCCGGCAGGCTGGCCCTCCATGTAGAGCGCCGCTTCATAGAAAGCGTGCCGGCGGTTGTAGGCACCGGTCAATTCGTCCGTGATGGTCAACTGGCGCAGCGAATGCTCGGCCCGCTTCTGGTCGGTGATGTCCTGGATCAGAATCTGGATCACCGGATTGCCCGGCCATGGCAGCCGGCTCGAAATCATCTTGACGAGGCGAGCCCCCCGGTCGGCCAATTCGATGACCGTGTCGAGCTCGAAGGTCTGCTCATTGCCGGCAAAGGAGTCGCGGAACTGCGTCGACACCCGTTCGAGGTCGGACTCGCGCACGTAATCGAGCAAATGCTGACCGACCAGCCGCTCCTTGGGCGTACAGAGCAAGTCGCAGGCCGCCCGGTTGGGAAAAAGGATCCCCTGTTCCGTGTGAATCAGCAGGCCGATCGGCATCACGTCCAGCATCGCGCCCAGGCGCTCCTGGGTGTCGATCAACGATTGCTGCGTCAGGACAGCCGCGCCCAGCCCGTCATCGTCGGATTTGAAGAGGTCGAAGTCGTCCACTCTGGGATCCCGGGGCAAGGGCAGTCGTGTCCCACAATGCAATCCGGGCAGTAAACGAAGGGTTGTCCTGCAACAGATGCTTAACGGTGTGCGGCGTTTTGTTCCTCGAAGCCCATCCGCAGATGGGGATGACGGGCACAAATCCTCCCTTGGGCGCGAGTCGTCACGCCGGCAGCGCCACGCCTAACGATAGTTTCGTTTCGCCAACTGCCGCCTCTGCGCCAATTCATACTCAAACCATGCCTAGGCAACCTCGCCCGGCGCAAATAGGGTCCGGGCCCTATCAGGGGGCTGAGACACCGCTTGGGCATACCGGTCGAAGTACTTTATGCAGCCTCCGGGCTGTGCGTCGGATTCATCGTGGGCCTGACCGGCGTCGGAGGCGGTTCGCTGATGACGCCGCTGTTGATCCTCCTGTTCGGCGTCCACCCTGTCACCGCCGTCGGGACCGACCTGCTCTATGCCGCGGTCACCAAATCCGCAGGAACCCTCGTCCACGGATTCAACAAGCTGGTGGATTGGCGGATCGTCGGCCAACTGGCGCTGGGGAGCGTCCCCGCCGCGGCGCTGACCCTCTGGATCCTCGCCACCACTGGCGCGCAGACCGCCGAAGCCGCGCAGGTCTTCGGCCTCATCCTGGGCGCCATGCTGCTGCTCACCGCCCTGAGCCTCTTCTTTCGCGCCCAGCTGGTCACCTTCGCGAAGAGCCATCGTGAGCTTCCGCACACACCGCAGGCGATCCTGACGACCCTGTTCGGCGCCGCCATCGGCGTCCTGGTCTCGATTTCCTCGGTCGGCGCGGGCGCCATCGGCGTGACGGTGCTGATGCTCCTCTACCCTAAGCTGCCGCTCCACCGGATCGTCGGGTCCGACATCGCCCATGCCGTCCCGCTCGTCTTGGTGGCCGGTTCGGGGCACTGGATCATCGGCAATGTCGACTGGCACATGCTCCTGTCACTCGCGGCGGGATCGGTTCCCGGCATCGTCATCGCCAGCCGCCTCGCACCCCGTGTCGACGAACGGGTCATCCGCTGGCTCCTCGCCACCGTCCTCAGCATCGTTGGCCTCAGGCTGTTGATGTCATAACCTTTTTGCGGGTTCAGGCGTTCTGACGGCAATGCATCTCAAGGTCGCGTCGTACAACATCCGCAAGGCCGTGGGCCTCGACTGGCGCCGGCGTCCCGAGCGGGTCCTGAGGGTCCTGGTCGAGCTCGACGCCGACATCGTCGCCCTCCAGGAGGTCGACCGGCGTTTCGGCTCGCGCATCGCCGCCCTCGATCCGCAGATGATCGAGGCCGAAACCGGCTATCGGGCGATCCGCTTCGCCGAGCGTCCGCAAAGCCTCGGCCACCACGGCAACGTCATCCTGGTGCGCAAATCGATCGGCATCGCCGGTGCCCGCCCGCTGGTGCTTCCCCACCTCGAACCCCGCGGCGCCGCAGCAGCTGACCTCGATTGCGGCGGCCTGAAGGTCCGCGTCGTCGGCATGCATCTGGGCCTCACCCGCAAATGGCGGCAACTCCAGACCCAGGCCATCGTCAGTGAACTGCATACGCTCGAGGCCAACATGCCCACGGTGCTGATGGGCGACCTCAACGAGCCCGACCTCAAATCGGGCGTGCTGCGCGCCTTCGAACAGGGCCACCACATCGCGACCTGCGGCCCGAGCTTCCACGCCTCGATGCCGGTCTTCTCGCTCGACCGGATCATCGTCACCGAGGACATCGAGATCGCCGAGGCTGGAGTTCACCGCTCCACCCTCTCGCGCGAGGCCTCCGATCACCTCCCGATCTGGGCCCGCCTGACCCTGCCGCCCGCGAAGAGTTGACTGGACGCTGCAGCCCGATTGACGTAAACGTCAAATTCTCTTCCCCCATGGCTGCGAACGCGAGTGGTTCGCGGCCACGGGAACTGGGCTTCCTCTGGCCCGAACGCGCCTATTGTCACAAACAACCCCCACTCCGCAGGGCCCTTGGCCCGGGCGGTTATTTGTGCTGGGTGCGACATATTGTGTCCGTTAACATTTCAGGCTAGAACGGCATCGTCGAATATTGCGGCCGACTGTTCGTGCCTGGCGACGCCTAAACGCGCCTGCTGACGTCACTACCGAGATTTCGATTGGCGTATCCGCCCACGGGGTGTGGGCACCGCCACGGCAGAGACTGCGAGAGGGACTTATATGGCAACCGGCACTGTTAAATGGTTCAACGGTCAGAAGGGCTACGGCTTCATCCAACCCGACGAGGGCGGGGCGGATGTCTTCGTTCACATTTCTGCCGTCCAGCGCTCGGGCCTGAATGGCCTGGATGAGGGCCAGAAGGTCAATTACGAGATCGTCAAGGACAAGCGGACGGGCAAGTCCGCTGCCGACAATCTGTCGATGGCGGGCTGACGGCTTCAGCCGATCCGGATTTGTGAAGGCGTGGCGCCTCGCGGCCCACGCCTTTCATTTTTGCCGCTGCCCCTAGGCGGCCGGCGCCGTGAAATCCTCGAAGCAGTCGTAATTGTGCTGCTCGACCACCCTATCCCCCTCAAATCGCAGGAAAATCCCGCTTTCGCATAGCATGGTATCGCCCGGCTTGAGCGCGCCTACGGGCACCGCGAGGACGCCTGTCCACTTAACCTGCACGGCCGCGACATCTCCCTGGGCCGCCGCCGAGATCACCTCGTAGTGCTCTTCCCGCAGGATGGCCTTGCCCCGCTTCAAATCGGCCAGCATCTTGTCGACGCCCCGGCGATCCCCTTTGGGTTTCAATCGGTTAGGATGCTCAACTTGAACTGCATTATCAGCATAGATGGCGCGGAGCACCTGCTCGTCGCCCTGTTCGATTGCGGCAAAAAGACGGCGAGCCGCCTTCACCATGTCATGTTCCACATCCATTTCCCTTCACTGTCCAAAACCGCAACAAAACGCTTCACTAGAACTCTGCTCTAGTACATGCTGGAAGCCAATTCCAGAGAATTCTTTTAGGAAAGGGAATCAGATGGCTCGTGCCGCTGGCAAAAAAGTGAAGGCCCGCAAGCGTTTGACGGGCGATGAGCGCCGCGAATCAATCCTCGAAGCAGCGCTCGAATGCTTCCTCGAAAAGGGCTACATCGCCACCACGATCAACGACATTCGCGAAGCGTCGGGCGCCACCACGGGTTCGATCTATCACTTCTTCGACGGCAAGGGCGCGCTCGCCATGGCCCTGCTCGAGGACGCGGTGGAAGGCTGGTCGGGCGCGTCCCGCTCCTCCAGCGAAACGCCGGAGGCCGTGATCAAGGCGTCGGCCGGCGGGCTGGTCACCTGGGGCCTCAAGAACCCCGAACTGTTCCGCTTCATGGACGAAATCCGCACCCTTGCGGTCACCGCGCCTGAATTCGCCGAGATTGCCGACACCCTCGCCGAGGGTCAGGGCTCCGCGCAAGCCTCCTACAGCAAGTTCGCGAAGGCCCGTAAGGTCAAGGATCTGCCGTGGCCGGTCGCGCACTCGCTGATCCTGGGCCCCGCCTACAACTACCTGCGCCTCGCCACCACCGGCCGGGCCAGGGTTGCCGCCAAGCGCGCTGCAGAGCTGATCGGCGACGCCGCCTGGGCCGCCGTGAAGGCTTGATTTCTGGCGGCGGGGCCCCATCTGGGGCTCCGCCGTGCCTGCCGCTTGACCGCGGCGCACTGGAAGGGCAGGCTGCCCGCAATCCCTCAAATTCCAGTCCGCTGAACGCCAGGCGAGGCGGGAAGCGGACTTTTGATTTTACGAAGCGTATCGCCGGCCGGATGGACGTCCGGCGCTGCGCAAGACCACGGAGACCACGATGCCGGACAAAGTCCCGATGACCCCCGCGGGCCACGCTGCGCTCACCGAGGAATATCGCTTCCGCACCGCCGAAGAGCGTCCCCGCATCATTGCCGCCATTTCCGAGGCCCGCGCCCACGGCGATCTCAGCGAAAACGCCGAGTATCACGCCGCCAAGGAGCAGCAGAGCCTCAATGAGGGCCGGATCCAGGAGCTCGAAGGCCTGCTGGCGCTCGCCGACGTCATCGACGTCAGCAAGCTCAGCGGCGACACCGTCAAGTTCGGCGCAACCGTCAAGATCATCGACGAAGAGACCGAGGAAGAGCGCAAATATACGATCGTGGGCGACCCCGAGGCCGATGCCAGCAAGGGCCGCATCTCGATCTCCTCCCCCATCGCCCGCGCCATGATCGGCAAATCCAAGGGCGACAGCGTCGAGGTCCCTGCCCCCGGCGGCACCAAAAGCTACGAGATCCTCGAACTAAAATACGTCTAGGCGCCGCCGCGCGCGTAGCCGAACCGTTCGTAATCCTCGGCGTAGATCGTTTCGATCCGGGCGATCTGGGCTGGCGTCAGCGTCAGCCCGGCCTCCCGGATCGCCTTGTTGTCCCAGCCGAGCGCTGCGGGCGTGAAGGATGAAACCCCGGCTTCCGCCATGATGGCCGCAACATCCCCGGCCAGCGCATCGTACTTCCCGATGCGGTTGTAGCGGAGGTACCGCGCCCCCGTATTGTGCGTCTGCAGGCGCAAATGCGCGTCGCAGAACAGCTCGCTCTCGGCCTGCACCTCCTCGATGTAGTCGAGGAACCGGTCGAAGTTGGCCGAACTTCCGTCGCCGAACGTCAGGCCGGTGCGCTTCAGATACGGAATGTGCCGGAATTCGAAGCCGTTATTGCGGTTGACGAAGAGGTTCGTGAACGCCGAAACCGCCCGGCTCACCGGGTGCCGGCCGACAGTGAAGCGGTAGACCCCGGGATCCTCCCACGCGGCGACCACCTCCCGCCAGCGCGGCGAGGGGAAGTAAATCCCATCGCCGGGCCCCGCCTCGCGCGATCCGCCCCCGAGCACGAACATCATGTCGCGCAGGCTCGAGCTCGCGGCCTTGGCATTGATGACGTAAAGCAGCTTCAGCTTGGGCACGTAGACGGTGCGCCGCAGCACGATCCGCTGCCAGTCGGGCAGATGGCGCGCATCATATTGCACCCGGTAGCGGGCGGAAAACGGCCGCATCACCCACCAGGCTACGGGCCGCGGCTGATCGACCAGTCTAAGCATTCGCCCCCCACATGTCTGCGCCTATAGCATAGCTGACCACGGGACCAACGGCGCGAAGCACGATTTTTCCGCCGTCTTCGAGGCAAGTTCCACCGTCCGTCGGGCCAACTGTCGCAAAAACCCGCGCCCCCCTGACATTTCGGTGAGTTGCCCACCCTTGCGGGCGTTTGCGGGCCGGCTTGCCTTGAAAACAACGGCCTCCGGCGACTACATTAACGCCTCGCAAGAGGGACTATCAGATGCATTCCAAGGTTGTGATTATCGGGTCGGGGCCGGCCGGATACACCGCGGCCATCTATGCGGCGCGTGCAATGCTCGAACCGGTGCTGATCGCCGGAACGCAGCCGGGCGGCCAACTCACCATCACCACCGATGTCGAGAATTACCCCGGCTACGCAGACGTCATCCAGGGCCCCTGGCTCATGGAGCAGATGAAGGCGCAGGCCGAGCATGTCGGCACCAAAATGATCAGCGACGTCATCGTCGAGGTCGATTTCGACCGCCGCCCCTTCACCCTCAAGGGCGACAGCGGCAAGGTCTACACCGCCGACACCGTCATCATCGCCACCGGCGCCCAGGCGCGCTGGCTCGGCCTGCCCTCGGAATCGAAATTTCAGGGTTTCGGCGTAAGTGCCTGCGCCACCTGCGATGGCTTCTTTTATCGCGACAAGCATGTGCTGGTCGTCGGCGGCGGCAACACCGCGGTCGAGGAGGCGCTGTTCCTCACCAATTTCGCCAGCAAGGTGACCGTCATCCACCGGCGGAGCGAATTCCGCGCCGAACGCATCCTGCAGGATCGCCTGTTCAAGCATCCCAAGATCGAAGTGCGCTGGAATACCGAACTCGCGGACATCACCGGCAACCAGATGCCGCCTTCGGTCACCGGCGCGGTACTGCGCAATGTACTCACCGGCGCCACCGAATCCCTGCCGGTCGATGGCATTTTCGTTGCCATCGGTCACACCCCGGCGACGGCGATTTTTGCCGGCAAGCTCGACATGAAGCCCGGCGGCTACCTCATGGTGAAGCCCGGCACCACGCAGACCAACGTCCCCGGCGTCTATGCCGCCGGCGACGTGACCGATGACGTCTTCCGCCAGGCGGTGACTGCCGCCGGCATGGGGTGCATGGCCGCTCTCGAGGCCGAACGTTTCCTCGCCGAGGAGAACCTGGCAGAAGCCGCGGAGTAGTCATGCTCGACTGGGACAAGCTCAGGATCTTCCACACCGCAGCGGAGTCCGGGAGCTTCACCCATGCCGCCGAGAAGCTCAACATGAGCCAATCGGCGGTCTCCCGGCAGATTTCGGCCCTCGAAGAGGATCTCGGCCTCAAGCTGTTCATCCGCCACGCCCGCGGTCTCGTCCTCACCGAAGTGGGCGAGCAGCTGTTCCGCACGGCCCACCGCATGCAGTCCGAGCTGGCGCAGGTGCAGGAGCTGATGTCCGAAAGTCAGGACGTCCCCACCGGGCAGCTCATCATCACCACCACCGTGGGCATCGGCTCGACCTGGCTCTCGAGCCGCATCCATGAATTCCTGAAACTCTACCCCGACATCCAGATCGAGATTCGCCTCAACGACGCCGAACTCGATCTTGCGATGCGCGAAGCGGACGTCGCGATCCGCCTCCACCGGCCCAACCAGTCCGAGATGATCCAGCGCAAGCTGTTCACGGTGCACAACCACTTCTACATGTCGCTCGACTACCTCGCCGAGCATGGCGAGCCCAGGACCGTCGAGGAGCTCGACCAGCACCGCATCGTGAGCTTCGGCGAGCCCGTGCCGCAGCATCTGGGCGACATCAACTACCTCGAACGACTGGGCCGCGCCGACAATTCGCCCCGCCGCGCCGCCATGCGCGTCAACGCCATCTACGGCATGATGCAGGCCTGCCGCGCCGGCATCGGCATCGCAATGCTCCCCGATTACATCACCGAGAGCGAAACCAACTTGAAGCGCGTCCTCGCCGGCGTGGAGCTGCCGGCCTACGAGGCCTATTTCGTCTATCCCCCGGCCCTCAAGAACTCCAAGCGCGTCGGCGTTTTCCGCGACTTTCTCGTGGGCAAGGCCCGCGAGTGGCAGTTCTAGCGCGCCAAGCTCCTCTTCTTGCGCCACCGAGGACAGGCTTGGCACCGCCGCTGGATGCCTTATGGTCGCTCTGCCTCCGGGGGGAAAAGATGAAAGCAACCAGCGTCGCGGCAACACTATTGGCGGTCTGCCTGGGCACACCCGCTTGGGCCGAAATGGTCCCTGTCGAGAAGATCGCGGGTTGGGAACTCGTCAAGGATGCCGACCCCATTTTCGGCGACGTCGGCTATAGGCTCGATCTCAGTGAAACCTCTGGATCGGATGCTTCAACTCTTTCGCTTCTCTGCACGTTCGAAGAAGAGGGGACGATCAGCTACAGCATACAATTGGCATCTTCCGCGGTGAATCTGGGCGAGGCAGGCATGTCCGGAAAGATCGGCTCCCTGCTTCGGTTCGACGATGGCGATATCCGCCAAGCGGAATGGCTGGTTTCGAACGGCTCGTCCGTCCTCAGCTACAGCAGCGGCGGCAGCAATTTCGTCGCCGACAACGACAATCCTCGTTTCAAGGAAGCCGTACGCGCTGGCAATGCCGGCCAGGGCGGCCATCTGGGACGCATGCTGGCGATAGGCATGCTCGCGAACGGCATCCAGATGTTCTACTGGAATGTTTCGGTTTCCCAGCAACTGGCCCTGGGCTTTGGCAGCGGCCCCGACCGGCGGTCCCTGTTGTTCGACCTTGGCGAGGGCGCGGCAGCCGTCGAACGGTTGCTGGGCATATGCAGCGACGCCGCCGATGCGCGCGCCCCAAAGGACACCCGCTCGCCGCGCGAGCGCGCGCCGTGGAGTTCGCTCGACAACACGCGGGGGGAGTACAGGACCATCGGCCTCGACTCCAAGCAATGTCTTGAGCTGCATCCGGTACGGCACCGGCGCGGCGATCCGTTGACGGTCGTGGATAGCGACAATCCGGGCGACGTTCTGACCGCGACCGCCGGCGGCACCGACCTCGTGATCGAGGGCCCCAGACGGCGTCTCGAGGTGTATTTCGGCAAGAGGGCCACCGAGGGCCGTTTCCAGTATCGCACATGGACTCGGCAGGCGGCGAGCTGCGCAGAGGATTGACCCCGACGGTTCACGCCGCGTTCAGCGACCAGCCTGCATAGCTCCGCAACGCACATCCGGGGGCCTTCATGCGCATCTTCGCCGCGACCGTTCTTGCCGCTTCTCTTTTTGCCTCGCCCGT
>JBIQKK010000016.1:15986-39864 GCA_044506585.1 Hyphomicrobiales bacterium | reverse complement strand
CCGTTCGTCAGAACGGATTCCAGGTCGGCTCGTTCGTGAATTTGAGATAGCCGACATTGAGGCCGGCCCGCAGACCGACGCCCGAGCGGATGGGCACCACGACGACGTTGTCCGCCTTCATGACGCTCATGGCGAGGCCACCTACGACATAGGCCGAGCCATCTACACCGGGGAAGCGGTCGAAAATATCATTGGTGCTGTCGAGATTGTAGACGAGCATCATGACTTTGGAGCCATCGCCGCCGACGTCGAGGCCGATGGAGGGCCCCTGCCAGAAGAGCGGGTAGTCACCCTGGTTGCGGGTATAGAGCGTGCCCTCGCCGAAGCGGCCGCCAACGAACAAGGCCCCGCCCGCTTCCTCGCCAAGGATATAGCCATTGGGCAGGCCGAACTGGCTCGCAGCGCGCTCTACCACCGAGGCGAGGCCCTGAGATACGGACCCGAAGAATTCGCCGCCCTTGTCGACGATCTCGTCGACCGAGAAGGTATCGGAGACCGAACCCTGGGCGTGCGCCGGGACGGTGGCGACGGCGAGACCGAACAGGAGCGCAAGGCTCAGGACAAGGCGCTTCAACATTGGGGGTCTCCGGGATCGGGGGGCCTTTACCAAGCGCTCACCCTCACGGGTTAGCCTCGATTTGAGCCCAATTGGTGGGCGTCCATCGCGGCGATGATGCGGCAAATCGGTAAACAAATCTTAACCATCGCGCTGTGGGCATTTCTGGCTGTGTCGGCGCACGGCCAGGCGGGGGCGAACATCTTCGTCAACGACCCCCTGACCGGGGTGGCGATCGAAGGGTACGATCCGGTGAGCTACTTCATCGAGCCGGCGCCGCGGCCGGGCAAACCCGAGTTCGAGTATCAGTGGGGCGGGACGTCCTGGTACTTCGAAAGTGCGGCGAACCGCGATGTTTTTGCCCGGAATCCAACGACTTACGCCCCGCAATTCGGCGGCCATTGCGCGACATCGCTGAGCCGCGGCTACCTCAGTGACGGCAAGCCGCGGCTCTTTGTGATCGAGGCGCTGAAGCTCTACTTCTTCTATTCGACGGCCAATCGGGATGCGTTCCTGCTGAGCAAAAGCGGGACGATCGAGAAGGCGGAGGCCAATTGGGTGGTGCTTTCGGAGGGGTTGAGCACGGGGGTCAGACGCCCGGATTTGCGGGCGGCGCCGGTCGAGAAGCCGACGGAAGACGCAACCGTTGCTCCGTCGGCGGCAGACGATAATGTTCAACCACAGTGATTCTCCGGGGGAACCGCGCATGGCCGATTTCATCGAGCTCAAAGCGACCGATCTTGCCGCTATGCTCTGCTCGAGGGTTTGCCACGACCTGATCAACCCGGTGGGGGCGATCGGTAACGGGCTCGAAGTGCTCGCAGATCCCGCACAGGCCGCCATGGCCGAGGGGGCGCAGGAGCTGATCGCCAATTCGGCCAAGCACGCCCGGGCCAAGCTGGAATTCGCCCGGCTCGCCTATGGCGCGTCGTCGACGGCGGGGACCGATTTCGATACGCGCGAGTGCGAGCGGGTCGCGCGTATCCTGTTCGAGATCGAGAAGGCCGATCTGGACTGGCAGGTGCCGCTGATCCTGCTGCCCAAGCACAAGGCCAAGCTGTTCATGAACATGCTGCTGATCGCTTCGATGGCGGTCCCGCGTGGCGGCGTGGTGAAGGCCGAGATCACCGGGCAGGCCGGCGAGGAAGTGTTCACCTTCACCTCGACTTCGGACCCCGAAAAACGACAGAAAACGCTGATGCCGTCGGGCGCCGAAGGCCTGCTGTCGGGAAGCCCGGAAGAGGGCGTCGATGCGCGCGGTATACAGCCGTTCTATACCGGCATTCTAGCCAGAATGACCGATATGGAGCTCAAGATCGGTATCGAGAACGACGTGTTCACGTTCACCGCGACGCCCAAGGCCAAGGTCAGCGAAGGCACGCCCGAAGCGGCGGCGGCCTAGTAGCCGAGGAACGACGCCACGGCCTGACGCAACGCCCACATCGTTACCATCGCCGTGCGCGCCTGCCGGTCGCTGACGAGCTGTTCTTCCTCGTCGCTGGCGGTGAGCCAGGTTTTCGAAAACGAGTCCGGGTCGGTGTAGTCGGGGGCGTCGGCCCTGGTCCAATCCTGGCTGAAAGCGTAGTAGCGCCAAGGTTTGCCGGTATAGCCGGGGTCGTCGCGGTCGACGCGCTTGAAATCGGGCTTCCATTTCTGGAGCGCCATGGCTTCGAAATTGTCGAATTCCGTCGCGTTGCCCTGGTGATAGACGCCGTTGGCGTGGGCGGGGATCCCCATATCCTCGATCATGTGAAGCACGATGCCGGTGATGAAGTAGGCCTGCTCCTTATTGCCTGCCTCGTAGGCGGCCACCGCGTCATTCCACCAGCCCTCGACATCGTCGGAGCCTGCATTGGTGCCTTTGTGCTCCCGGCGCTTCTTGTCGAGGTCGATGCCGTAGAGGCTGCCGCTCACGGGCAGCTCATGCAGCTCCTGATTGGCCCCTTCGATGATGGCGTTGCCGTATTGGCTGAGCTCGGGGAATTCGGCGGCCAGCTGGTCGATCGCAAATTCGGTGAGATATGAGTGCGTCGGGTGGACGATCGAGGTGAGCCATTTGAATTTGGCGCTGTCCCAGGCAGATGTGGGCGTGGCAACGGCAATTGCCGACAGCAGTGCAGCGGCAAACATCTTGCGGTGACTGAACATATGGCTCCCCCGGCGCGATCGGGTGCAGGCTAAGTGCTCCGATCGTCCGATCCAACCTATATTTTCGATTTCAGCGGCTCAGCGAATGTGATTAGGTCCGGGGCCTTTTATGGCTCGGGGGAGGGACGAATTATGCGGCGTATTACAGGTCTTGGGGTCGCGGCAGCGCTTGTGCTGTCCGGCTGCTCGGCGACTTCAATCAATTTCGACGCGATGACCGCCGAAGACCTGATGAAGCAGCCGCAATATATGGAAATCAGCACGTCGGTGCCCGACGGCGTCGTGGTCGTTGGCGAGGTCACCGCGGAAATCTGCAACACGCGGCGAAGCGCTCCCGTTCCGACCAACGAGACGATCCTGACCATGCTCAAACTCGAAGCGGCCAAAAAGGGTGGTACCCGCCTTGCCAATGTCACCTACAAGGTGACACCGGAAGGCACCGATACGTGCTTTTCATATGCGCGTGCGGCGGGCACGGCCTACATCCACAACGACGATCCTGACTGACACCTGGCGTGGGCTCTTCGCCCGCGCTTAAGTGCAGGAAGCGTAGGAAATCGGTAACCATTGGTTCGGACTTTTGGCCGATAGTTGGCGCGAGCCCAGAAAGGGGCGGAGGGCCTGTCCATGAAGTCCTGCCTGATCGTCGACGACTCCAGTGTCGTCCGCAAGGTTGCGCGGCGCATCCTCGAGGATCTCGACTATGTGGTGGATGAAGCCGAGGACGGGCAGGAAGCCTTCGACAAATGCCGCCAGGAAATGCCCGATGCCATCCTGCTCGACTGGCAGATGCCGGTGATGGGTGGCCTGGAGTTCCTCAAACTCATCCGCGCCTATATCGGCGGGCACGCCCCGCACATCGTCTTCTGTGTCACCGAAAACGACATCGGCCAGATTGCGCTCGCGATGAAAGCGGGCGCGTCGGACTATATGATGAAGCCCTTCGATCGCGACATCATCGAAGCGAAGTTCATGCTGCAGCGGGAAGCCTTGGCCGAAGCGGGCTGACCCCGCTTCCCTCTCTCCACCATATCTGAACAAGCAGAAACCCCGGGACGGTGCCCGGGGTTTCTGGTCTGCCGCAGTTTTCGGTAGGCGAGGGGCTTACGCCACGCTCTCGGCGAAGACTTCGCTCTCGTCGGGCTCGCGCAGGACGTAACCGCGGCCCCAGACGGTCTCGATATAGTTCTTGCCGCCGGTCGCCACGCTCAGCTTCTTGCGCAGCTTGCAGATGAAGACGTCGATGATCTTGAGTTCGGGCTCGTCCATGCCGCCATAGAGATGGTTGAGGAACATCTCCTTGGTGAGGGTGGTGCCCTTGCGGAGCGAGAGGAGCTCCAGCATCTGGTATTCCTTGCCGGTGAGGTGCACGCGCTGGGACTGCACTTCGACGGTCTTGGTGTCGAGGTTCACCGTGAGGTCGCCGGTCTGGATGACCGACTGGGCGTGGCCCTTCGAACGGCGAACAATTGCGTGGATGCGGGCGACCAGCTCGTCCTTGTGGAAGGGCTTGGTCATGTAGTCGTCGGCGCCGAAGCCGAGACCGCGAACCTTGTCCTCGATGCCGGCGAGGCCCGAGAGGATGAGGATGGGGGTCTGTACCTTGGCGACGCGGAGGGTGCGGAGAACCTCATACCCGGACATGTCGGGGAGGTTCAGATCCAACAGGATGATGTCGTAGTCGTAGAGTTTTCCGAGATCGACACCTTCCTCTCCGAGGTCGGTGGTATAGACGTTGAAACTTTCCGATTTGAGCATCAGCTCGATGCTCTGCGCCGTCGCGCTATCGTCCTCAATCAAGAGCACACGCATGCCGTTTCCCTTCTAGGTGTTCCTATCTGGAACCTGGGGCGAGGCGTTGGCGCCGACGACCCCTAACCGAACCCTACTGGATATGACTCAAACCTAAGCGCCATTAGTTAACAAAGTTTAATTCTGATCCGCAATATGCAAAGCGAATGCTGCTGCAAGTTAACTAAGCCATTGATTTCAAATGTTAAAACGGGGCAACGAAACTTAATATTTTAGGTTAAGAAAGCCTTTTAATCGACTCTGTCGACTCAGCGATCCGGGCTTTTGGGCTGTGGAAAACCACCGCGTGCGGAAACG
Source organism: Hyphomicrobiales bacterium (assembly GCA_044506585.1). Classification (GTDB taxonomy): domain Bacteria; phylum Pseudomonadota; class Alphaproteobacteria; order Rhizobiales; family Devosiaceae; genus Devosia_A. The sequence goes on along the minus strand of JBIQKK010000016.1, from coordinate 35,051 downwards.
CGCAAAATCGGCAGTGGAAGGTCATGGTTAACGGCCTTAGCTTAACGTTCGGTTACCGGTTGTAGAACGGTGATTCGGACATGTCGATGCGAGCCCTCAGTGCGGACATAGAAGCGATCGACGAGGTCGAGGTGTTCGGCCGCGTCAAGACGGTGCAGGGCCTCCTGATCGAGGTCGTGGGCCCGGTTCGCGAATTGCGCGTGGGTGGCCGCGTGATGATCGAGACCACCAATGGCGAGGTGCTGGCGAGCGAAATCATCGGCTTTCGCGAGGGGCATGCGCTTTGCCTGCCGTTCGGACCGCTTACCGGCGTGCGGCTCGGCTGCAAGGCGGTGTTCAAAAAGAGCGACGGCGCCGTCTATCCATCGGAGGCGTGGCTGGGCCGCGTCGTCAATGCCAATGGCGAGCCGATCGACGGCAAGGGGCCGATCGGCAATGGTGTCGAGGCCTATCCGCTGAAGCAGGTGCCGCTGCCGGCGCATCAGCGCGCGCGCGTGGGCGCGCCGATGGATATGGGCGTGCGGGTGCTCAACACGTTCACGACGCTCTGCGAGGGGCAGCGCATGGGCATCTTCGCGGGCTCGGGCGTGGGCAAGTCGGTCCTGATGTCGATGCTGGTGCGGAATGCGGCGACGGATGTGGCGATCGTGGGGCTCATCGGCGAGCGCGGCCGTGAAGTACAGGAGTTCATCACCGACTATCTCGGCGAGATGGGGCTCAAGCGGGCGATCGTGGTGGTGGCCACCTCGGACGAGGCCGCATTGATGCGGCGGCAGGCGGCGTATCTGACGCTGACGCTGGCGGAGTATTTCCGCGACCAGGGCAAGCGTGTGCTGTGCATGATGGACAGCCTCACGCGCTTTGCGATGGCGCAGCGCGAGATTGGCCTGTCCATTGGCGAGCCGCCGACGCAGAAGGGGTATCCGCCCACGGTGTTCACCGAACTGCCGCGGCTGCTCGAAAGAGCGGGGCCCGGCCTCGTAAACTCGGGTTCCGTTACGGGTCTATTTACCGTTTTAGTCGAAGGTGATGATCACAATGAACCCATTGCAGATGCCGTACGCGGCATTCTCGATGGGCACATCGTGATGGAGCGCGGCATTGCCGAACGGGGGCGTTATCCCGCCGTCAATGTGCTGAGATCCATCTCGCGAACGATGCCTGGATGCGTGCCGGTTCCGGTGCGTCCCGTCCTGCAGAAGGCGCGAGAGTTCATGTCGGTGTTCGCCGACATGGAGGAGCTGATCCGGCTGGGGGCTTACCGGAAGGGATCGGACCCACAGGTGGATCGCGCCATCGCACTCTACCCGGCGCTGGAGGCCTTTTTGGGCCAGCAACGGGAAGAGCGCACCAGTATCGCGGACGGCTACACGATGCTCGAAGCGATCCTGGAAAAGGCATGAGAGTGACTTGATGTGTAAGGAGTACAAGTCATGAAGTCTCGGAGCGAGAGCCTGATCCGGCTCAAGAAGTTCCAGGTGGACGAGAAGCGCCGCCAGCTCACGCAGATCGAGATGATGATTGCCGATTTCGAGCGCATGGCGTCCGAGTTGGACCAGCAGATCGAGATCGAGCAGCAGAAGACGGGCATCTCCGACGTTGCCCATTTCGCCTACTCGACATTCGCCAAGGCGGCCATTGCGCGGCGCGATAATCTGCTGGCGTCGGCCAACGATATGCGCGACCAGCTCGAAGCGGCCCAGGACGCGCTCGCCGAAGCGGTCGAGGATCTGAAGAAGGTCGAGCTGCTCGACCAGCGCGAGCATACGCGCGAGGCCGAGGAAGAGGCCAAAATGGAGCAGGCCGAATTCGATGAGATCGGCCGGCTGCGGTACAAACGCAAGTAAGGCGATCCGCTGAGGGGAGTGAAGGGGCGCCCGGGTGGCGCCCTTTGTTTTTGCGGGGCCCGGCTGCCGCTAGTAGGTCTTCATGGCGTAGTGGGGCATGCCGCCGTCCTCGAATTCTTCGCCGAAGGCGACGAAGCCGAGTTTTTCATACAGTGCAAGCTTGTCGCTCTGGGCCGTGAGGTAGAAGCGCGTTTCACCGCGGTCGCGCGCCAAATCCATCGCGAAATGCATCATGCGGGTTGCAATACCCTGGCCGCGCGCCGAGCGAGCGACCACCACGCGGCCGAACTTGACGTGCTCGGGGAGGAAGAGGACGCGCAGGGCGCCCACGACGTCGCCGTCGAGCAGGGCGACAATGTGCGTTGCCGTGAAATCATGAGCGTCGAATTCTTCATCGGGCGGCACGTGCTGCTCACCGACGAACACCTCGCGGCGCAGGGCGAGAGCGTGATTGCCGAGATGCGAAAAGAGCGGAACGGTGAGAATGAGCGGGACGGCCATGCCGCGATATTCCACGGCGCCCGCGAAAAAGGAAAGGCCCGCCGAAGCGGGCCTCTCGCGGAGTTACTGCGCGACTGAGCTGGTGGTGTCAGCCGGCGCCATGGCGTTGGGATCAGCCGGTGCCGCGGCGTTCGGATCAGCCGGAGCCATTGCGTCGCCTGCAGCGGGCGCGGCGTCGCCGTCAGCGGGATCGTCCTCGACCACGACGAAGTCGGGGGCTGCGGTGAGATCTTCAACCGTGGTCTCGACCACGAAGCGCTCGGTGTCGTCTTCGGCGACGACCCACTGCAGAGCCGCATAGGCGACGGCCACCTGCTTTTCGCCGATGCCGAGGAAGCCGCCCACGCCGATGATGACGGCGGCGATGCGGCCGCTCTCATCGACCACGAGGTCGTTGATGTCGCCCAGATGGTTCGCATCGGCGGAGGTGCCGTCATAGACGGGCTGGCCGATGATGCGGGTGGCGAAACGATCGCTGTCGATCTGGGTGTAGCCCGTCACGACGTCAAAGGGGATCGAAGGCTCGGCCGTAGTCACCTCGGACGAGGATGCATCCATCGGCTCGGAGGACATCATCGAGGACGAAGAGGTGTCCATTGGCGCGGAGGACGAGGCGTCCATCGGTTCGGACGAGGACATGGAGGAGTCCAGTGCGGAGGATTCCATGGATGAAGAGGAATCCTGCGCGATAACCGGCAGTGCGAGCACGGCGGCAATGGCCGTCGTGGCCAATAGAGTACGGATCATGGTAATCTCCCGGGTGTTCAACCCACGTGTTGGACATGCCGCGCGGCGCAAGACCTGGCTGGGTTGGGTGCCGCGCGGTTCCAGATGTGAACGCGATCAATCCCACTGCGTTCCGCCGCGACCCACGGAACGGCAAATGTGTCGCTGCCCGAAGGTGGGCCGGTGATGGGAGAGGTCGTAGCCGCTTCGGGCCCTCAGGCGCCGAACCAGCCGCGGATGAACAGGGCGATGATCCCGATAGCGATGACGGCCACGGCCAGATAGAGCGGCGCGATAAGGATGCGCGCGACCAGCCGGGGAAGGCTCAGCCGCCGCCTGATGGGCGCGATATCCACTGGCTCATCGGGATTGTCGTTGACGCCGATGGGCTCGGCGTAGGGCAGGGGCCGCCTCGCTTCAGGCTGCACGTAGGGAGCCGCGCGCCTCAGAGGCTGCGGGTTGGGGCTTGCCTGCACCGGTTCTGCTGTCCGGCGCGCGGCAGCGACCATGAGGTCCGCCGCTTCGTCCCGGTACACGGTACCGGCCACCCTCATTTTGGCTTCCACCCTCACGCCTCAACTACTGCCCGCCGGAGGGCATTTGGAGCATCGGATTGGGAATTAGTAAATCCACCAAGTTGCGTGCATTTGCAGCCATCCACTGTTTCGCGCGTCCTACCAGGGGCGGTTGATGGGGCTGGGACCACTGGGCCCCGGCACGGTCCATTGGGTTCGGCCGGCGTCGTGCACCAGGCGCTGGATGAAGGCGAGCTTGCCGATGACCGGCGGCGTCAGCACGAACGGATAGGCGTCATGCTGGCCGACGGCCCGGTTGAGGTTGTTGAGCAGCGAGGCCAGCGGCACCCAATGGCCGATCAGCTCGTCGATCGAGGACAGGCGATAGGGGTCGAGTTCGAAGCGCGTCCTGAGGTCACCGGAGATATCGATCCCGGGGTCGAGGCCGACACCGAAGGCCGCCGCCATCTCCGTGGTATCAACGATGTGCAGGTAATGCGCCCACGTTTCCGCCCAGTCTTCCCACGGATGCGAGGTCGCGTAGGCGGAGATGTGGTTGGCCTGCCAGCCGGCTGGCGCGCCGTTGTCGTAGTGCCGCTGCAGGGCCGCGCCGTAGTCCCGGCGCTCGTCACCGAAGAGTGCGCGGAATTCTTCGAGGGCCTCCCGTCGCCCTGCGATGAGGATGTCCCAAAAATGATGTCCGACCTCGTGGCGGAAATGGCCGAGCAGCGTGCGATAGGGTTCCCTGAGTTGGGTACGGCGATATTCGCGGGCAGCGTCGTCGGCTTCCTTGAGGGCGAGGGTGATGATGCCGCTTTCATGACCGGTCATCACGGGAGTGGCCGCAACATCCTCGTTGAGAAACCGGAAGCTCAGGCCGTGGACGGAGTCTTCGGCACGCGTCGCAAGTGGGAGGCTGAACCGGAGCAGGGAGTAGAACAGTCGTTTCTTGGCCCGCTCGATCACCTGCCATCGCTCGAGATTGGCAGGGTCGGCGATATCAGGGATGAGCGCATTGTGCCGGCAGGCGCGGCAGTATGGGCTGCCACCGGGATCATGCTCCACGAGCCAATTGCAGGCGCCGTGTTGCGCATTGATGCAATAGACGAAGCTCTTGCCGGGTCGTGCCGGGGTGGTCAGATGGTCCCCGGTATTGTCCAGCGACACGACCAGATCAGCCTCGTGCCAATAGCCGAGCGCGCGACCGCAGCGCGCGCAGACGGTGTTCTCGAAATAGACGATGTTGCTGCAGTGATCGCAGCGGAAAAGCTTCATGATCGGTGTCCGCGCCGCGTCGCCGGAATGCGCGAGCCGGGCGCCCGGTTCCGGCTAAAGGACGAGCCGCGGCGGCCGGCGAGCGATCTTGCCGATACCCCACCACAGCAGGCTGACCACCACAATGGAGACGTAGCCATCGATCGCATAGTGCCAGCCCAGATAAACCGAACTCATCAGGATCAAGCCGGCATAGAGCCAGCCGACAACGCCGAGGTAGCGATTGATCGAGGATAGCATCAGCGCGTTCAGCGTGACGATGGTGACGTGCATGCTGGGCATCGCCGAAATGCCCGTTCCGATAATCTCACCCCCACCTTCATAGGCAGCCAGCAGGTAGTTTGCCGTCGTACTGGTGGAGGAGCCCGCGCCGCCATTGAGGACGAGCGACATCAGTTCCTCAAAGCGGCCACCGGGAATGAAGTGGTCGTAAAAGATGGGACCCACCGAGGACAGCGCGGTGGCCAGAATGGTGCCCACCAGCACGAAGGCCAGGGCCATAGTCCAGAAGTAATGGCGGCGGAGCGCGGCGTTGCGCTGCAGCGCAACAAACCCCAGCAGGCCGAACCAGGCGCTGAACCAGATGAAGCTGTACGCGAAAACGATGTGTTGAGCGGCCCATTCCGGGATCAGGTGATGGAGGAACAGACCCGGATTCCCGCCATGCAGGAACTCGTCGATATCGGCGAAATGCACATCGCCGTAAAACGGGACGAGCCTGGGGATGCTGATCTTGAAGCTGGTGAAGGCCGCCATGCCCACGCAGAACGTGACAACGGTCACGGCGAGGCGCAGTGCGCCGTTGCGGACGATTTCGCCGATCATCGTAAGGGGCGAGGCAGGGCGGAGGATGATCCCCGCCAGTGGGATCGCGACAATGAGGATCTCGGCCAGCAGGGTCATCTGCCGGGCGTAATTGAGCAGGAGCGGCGTGAAGACCGGCGGGGCGACGGCAAAGGCAGTGGCTGCATAGGCAGCGATGAAAAGCGGGAGCAGCGGGACGCCAAGCGGTCGCCTGACTACTGCTTCGGCGGTCGAATCCAATACCATTGGTGTTCCCCGATGCGCTGCCGGGGATAGCGCAGAAATGTTGCCCCCGGCTTAAGCGGGCCGGTCAGACTGCGCCGATGGTCCGCAGCCGGATGCGCGGGTGTACCTCGTTCTGGCTCATCACCACCGTTTGCGGACGGAAACGCTCGACGATCGCGCGGACGTGCGGGCGGATGCCGGGCGAGGTGATCAGCACCGGCAGCTCGCCCATTTGCGCCGCGTTCTCGAAGCCTTGCTGAACCGCCATGATGAACTGCTGAAGCTTGGAAGGGGCCATGGCCAGGTGACGCTCGGGACCTTCGCCGACCATCGCCTCGGCGAAGTCGCGCTCCCACTGGGGCGACAGGGTGAGGAGCGGCAGGTTGCCATCGGGGCCGAGGTTGGCGGCGCAGATCTGCCGCGCGAGGCGCGAGCGGACATGCTCGGCGATGGCCTGTGCGGTACGGCCGCCACCGGCGATCTCGGCGATGCCTTCGAGGATTGTCGGAAGGTCGCGGATCGAGATGCGCTCGGTCAGCAGCGCCTGCAGGACGCGCAGGATACCGGAGACCGAGATCTGGCTCGGCACCATGTCCTCGACCAGCTTCTGCTGATCCTTGCTGAGGCCGGCGAGCAGCGACTGGACATTGGCGTAGCTCAACAGGTCCGCGACGTTGGCCTTGAGGATTTCGGTCAGGTGGGTTGAGATGACGGTCGAGGGGTCGATGATCGAGTAGCCCTTGAGCTCGGCCTCGTCGCGGAGGGCCGGTTCGATCCAGGTCGCGGGGAGGCCGAAGGTCGGCTCCACGGTGTGATGGCCGGGCAGGGTGATTTCCTTGCCCATCGGATCCATGACCATCAGCTGGTTGGCGTAAATGCGGCCGCGGCCGGCATCGACCTCCTTGATCTTGACGGCGTACTCGTTGGGTTCGAGCTGCATGTTGTCGAGAATGCGGACCGGCGGCATGACGAAGCCGAGCTCGGTCGCGAGCTGGCGGCGGAGGGCCTTGATCTGTTCGGTGAGGCGGTCGGTGCCGGTCTCGTCTTCCTTGACCAGCGACAGCAGGCCGTAGCCGAGCTCGAGCTTGAGGTCGTCGATCTTGAGGCTGTCGGAGATGGGCGCCTCTTCGACCGGGCCCAGGGGCTTTGCGGCGGCGGCGACGTCGGCCGCCTTCTGAGCCTCGGCTCTCGCCTTCTTGCCCGTGGAGCGGAAGGCCAGGTAGCCCACGCCACCGGCGAGCCCGAGGAAGGGAAGGATCGGCATGCCCGGCAGGAACGCGAGCACCGCAATGACGGCGGCCGACATGCCGAGGGCCTTGGGGTAGCCCGTGAACTGCTCGACGAGCGCCTTGTCGGCGGCCCCGGTGACGCCGGACTTCGAGACCAGCAGGCCTGCGGCGGTCGAAACGATCAGTGCGGGGATCTGGCTGACGAGGCCGTCGCCGACGGTCAGCAGGGTGTAGACGTCGCCGGCCTCCTGGAAGGTCAGGCCTTCCTGCATGATGCCGATGACCATGCCGGCGATGATGTTGATGAAGGTGATGAGGAGGCCCGCAATGGCATCGCCACGCACGAACTTGCTGGCACCGTCCATGTTGCCGAAGAAGGCACTCTCGGATTCGAGGGTCTTGCGACGCTCGCGCGCCGTGTTCTCATCGATGAGGCCGGCGCTCAGATCGGCGTCGATCGCCATCTGCTTGCCGGGCATGGCATCGAGGTTGAAGCGCGCGGCGACTTCGGCGATGCGGCCGGAACCCTTCGTGATGACGATGAAGTTCACGATGATGAGGATTGCGAACACGACGACGCCGATGATGAAGTTGCCGCGCATCACGAAGTTGCCGAACGCTTCGATGACGTGGCCGGCGGCGGCGTGACCGGTGTGACCTTCGGACAGGATGAGGCGCGTGGTCGCGAGGTTGAGCGCGAGGCGCATCATGGTCGCGATCAGCAGCACGGTGGGGAAGGAGGAGAATTCGAGCGGTGTCTGGATGAACAGCGCCGTCATCAGGATCAGGACGGAGAAGACGATCGAGATGGCAAGCAGCACGTCGAGCAGGACGGCGGGCAGTGGCAGGATGAGCACCACGATGATCGCCATGATGCCGATGGCGAGCCCGATATCGGTCGAGCGCAGAGATTTGTTGAGCTCGGCGAATGTGGGGAGGCGGAAGCCTCCGCCGATCCCGGGGCCGGTGGTGTCAGCCAATTAATACGAACTCCAAGGGATCGGCCTGCGTTCGGTCACGCGCTCTTCCTGACTTCGCCGGGGCCCGGCACGAAGGTCCCTTCGTCCGCGTATTGGTTGAGCTTGTTGCGCAGGGTGCGGATCGAGATGCCGAGGATGTTCGCGGCGTGGGTGCGATTGCCGAGCACGTGGTCGAGCGTTTCGAGGATGAGGTCGCGCTCGACATCGGCGACGGTGCGCCCAACCATCGAGCGGGAAACGGTTTCGGCGACCTGCGCGGCCTGCGTTGCGAGATTGGCGGTGCGCACGACGTCGGAGAGGCCCGCACCATCGGGCATCACAATTGCGTCGGCACCGATCTCCTCGCCCTGGGACAGAAGCACCGCACGATGGAGGGTGTTCTCGAGCTCGCGGACGTTTCCCGGCCAGGGGGCGCGCAGGAGCGCGTTGCGGGCATCGGCCGAGAGATGGCGCGGGGGCAAGCCGTTGGCCTGCGCGTACTTGCCGACGAAGTGATCGGCGAGGGCGACGATGTCGCCGGGCCGTTCGCGCAGAGGCGGGAGCCGGAGGTTCACGACGTTGAGGCGGAACAGGAGGTCTTCGCGGAAGACGCCTTGACGCACCGCTTCCTGCAGGTTGCGGTTGGAGGTCGCGATGATGCGGATGTCGACGGGAACGGGCCGCGTGCCGCCGACGCGATCGATGACGCGTTCCTGGATGGCGCGCAGGAGCTTCGCCTGCAGGCGCACGTCCATCTCCGAGATTTCGTCGAGAAGGAGAGTGCCGCCCGAGGCTTCCTCGAACTTGCCGATGCGGCGCGCGACGGCGCCGGTGAAGGCGCCCTTCTCGTGGCCGAAGAGCTCACTTTCCAGCAGGTTCTCGGGGATCGCAGCGCAGTTCACCGAAATGAACGCGCGATTGGCGCGCCTGGACTTGGAGTGGAGGTATTTGGCCATCACCTCCTTGCCGGTGCCGCTCTCCCCGGTGATGAGCACCGAGGCGTCGGAGGGCGCGATCTGCTCAGCGAGTTGTACCACCCGCGCCATCGCGGGATCGCGGAAGAGGAAGTCGGTTGACTCACGCGCGACCGCGGCAATGACCGCGGCAATCAGCTCGGCGTCGGGCGGAAGGGGGATATATTCCTTGGCGCCGGCGCGAATGGCGTTCACCGCGGCCGCGGCGTTGGTCTCGGTGCCGCAGGCGACGACGGGGATGTGGAAGCGTTCCGCTTCGAGCGCGGCGATGAGGCCGGGAATGTCAACCATCACATCGACGAAGAGCAAGTCGGCACCCCGTCCCGACCGGAGCGAGGACATCGCGATGTCGATCGAAGATGCGTGTGCGACCTTGGCACCGCCCTGCATGGCGAGCTTGGTGGCTTCCGAGAGCTGGCCCTCTAGGGCGCCGATGATGAGAAGCCGCATTGCTATTGCTCCTTTCGCGAGGCCGAGCCGGAGAACCGGGTGCCGCTGTTCCTGGCCGCGCTCATGCTGCCTTCACGATTTCAGTCATGGTGACGCCGAGACGGTTCTCGACAAGCACAATTTCGCCGCGCGCAACGAGGCGCTCGTTGACGAAGATCTCGACCGCTTCGCCGACCTGACGGTCGAGCTCGACCACGGTGCCGACATCCATCTTGAGGAGGTTGGCGACGGGGATGCGCGTGCGCCCGAGGACGACGGAAATACGGACGGGAACGTCGAATACCGCTTCGAGGTCGCCGGCCGTGCGCTCGATGATCTGGCTTGGAGCATCGCGGTCTGGCGCGTCCATTTCCTCGAGGTCGAAGCCGCCTTCAGCGCCGGGTTCGTTGATCATTGGTCCGGTCCTCCGGTGTCGTCAGATTGGCCGTGCCCGACGGCCAGGAATTGGGTGATGCGCTTATCGATTTCGGCCTCGAGCTGCGCGGTGTCGCGCACGATGCCGCCTTCGGCCCATTCAATGCGAGCATCGCTCAGCGTGAGGTCCGGATCGCCAAGGACCACGAGACGGCCGGCGAAACCCGAGGTCGCGATGCGTGCGAGGGCGATCTCGCGGACGTCGTCGGCCAGTTCGGGATGGCAGCGCACGACGAGATGCGGCACCGCATCGAGCGAAGCGAGGCATTCGGTGATCAATGCTTCGATCTCGGCGACGGGTTCGCGGGCGATAAGGTGATGGGCGAGCTTGCGGGCAATGGATGCAGCGAGGTGAACCGCGTCGGACAGCGTCGCGTGCCGGTTGTCGTCGAGCGCAGCGTTCATGGCGGCGGTGTGGTCCGCGAGACTCTGCGCGGCCAAGGCGATCGCCTGTGCAGCTTTGACGGTGGCTGTGCGTTCGCCCTCGGCCAGGCCCTCGGCGCGACCCTCCTCGCGGGCATTGGCGATAAGCGAGGCGAGACCGCTTTCGGTAATGACGGTGTTGCGCTCCTGGCGGTGGCCAAGGTCGAGATCGAAACGGAACTTGGTGGGGGCGGCGCTGGACATCATGCGACCATCTGCTCGTCGCCCTTGCCCTTGTTGATGACGATCTCACCACGGGCAGCCATGTCTTTTGCCGTCGAGACCATGCGGCTCTGGGCCTCGTCCACGTCCTTGAGGCGGACCGGACCCATGGTCTCCATGTCGTCCTTGAGCAGCTTGCTGGCGCGCGCCGACATGTTGGAAAAGAAGAATTCCTTGATCTGATCGCCGGCGCCCTTGAGTGCGAGGGCGAGGTCCTTCTTGTCCATCTTGGACAGCAGTGCCTGGCAAGCCGTTGGATCGAGGCGCCCGAGATCTTCGAACGTGAACATCAGCGCCTTGATGCGCTCGGCACCTTCGCGATCGTTCTCTTCGAGGGCAGTGATGAAGCGTGCTTCGGTCTGGCGGTCGAAGGCGTTGAAGATTTCGGCCATCTGCTCGTGGCTGTCGCGGCGCTTGGAGTGACTCAGCGTCGACATGAATTCAGTGCGCAGGGTCTGCTCGATCTTTTCCAGAATCTCCTTGGGGACGGGATCGAGCGAGAGCATGCGCTTGACCACGTTCATCGCCAGCTCTTCGGGAAGTGCGGCCAGAACCTTGCTCGCGTGCTCGGTGGCGATCTTGGAGAGGACCACGGCGATGGTCTGGGGATACTCGTTCTTGAGGTAGGTCGCGAGAATGTCCTCCTGAACGTTGGACAGCTTCTCCCACATGTTGCGACCGGCGGGCCCGCGGATTTCCTCCATGATGGCATCGACCCGGTCGGGCGGAAGGAAGGAAAGCAACAGACGCTGCGTGGAATCGGAATTGCCGGCGACGGTCCCGTTCGCAGATACCCCGGTGACGAATTCGGCGAACAGCGAATCGAGCATCTCCTGCGTGATCGGCCCCATGCGCACCATGGTGCGTGAGAGGATCTTGATCTCCATCTCATCGAGCTCTTCGAGGATGGGCCGGCCGAAATCGGGACCGAGCGAGAGCAACAGGCAGGCTGCCTTCTCATCGCCGGTCAGGTCGCGCTGGGTCGCGTCGCTGCCGATGACGAGCTGGCGGCCCATCGCCTGGTTGACCGGTGGTGCGTGAATCTCGTTGGCCATCGGTTAGGGTCTCACACCGCGCTCGAGAGCCAGTCGCGCACGATGGTCGCGGCCTGCTTCGGGTTGTCCTGCACCAACTCGCCCACCGTCTTGAGCGTCGCGGCCTGGGTCGCGCCGAGCTGGCGGGCATTGTTCATCCAGGCGGGGACCTCGGCCTTGACCTCTTTGGCCTCCTCCATTTCAGCCGGTGGCGGGATATTCGGAATGGGACCGCCCGCGGGACCACTGATCTCCGCGCTTACGGGGAGCGCGAAGGGCTGGTCCTCGGGCGAGAGCACGCGCTTCAGGAGCGGGCGCATGACGAAGAAGACCAGGGCGAGGGCAATGACCAGCGTCACCAGCATTTCGGCGCCGTTGATCAGATCGTCACGCGTGAAGTCGAAGAGGCCCGGGCCGTCGGTGCCCAGCGCGGGAGGCGTGGGACCATCGGCGAACTGCAGATTGGCAATGGTGATCTGGTCGCCGCGCGCTTCGTCAAAGCCGACGGCGGAGCGTACGAGGGCCTGAATTTGATCGAGTGTCGCCTGATCGCGGGGCGTGTAGGTCGCGTTCCCGCTGGCGTCGGTCGCATAGGTGCCATCGACGACGACGGCGACCGAGAGACGCTTTATCGCGCCGGGGTCGGTCATCTCGGTCTGGTTGACCTCGGAGATCTCGTAGTTGGTGACTTCTTCGGTGCTGGTGCCGATTTCGGTTTCGGCCTGGCCGGAACTGGCGTCCGCCGTGGCGCCCGGCAGCTGCGTCGAGGCGCTGACCTGACCATCGGCACCTGGCGCGTTGGTGGAGTTCTCGGTTTCGCGCGTCTGGGTCGAGCGGACGACCTGGCTTTCGGGATCGAAGGTTTTGGCAGTCCGCGTCATGCGGGTGAGGTCAAGCTCGGCGCTGACCTGAACGCGGGCGCGACCATCGCCCACGACGTTGGCGAGCAGGTCCTCAATCCGCTGGCGCAACCGGTTTTCGACTCCGACGGTGCGCTCCATGGCCTCGCCGGCGAGGACCGTGGTGTCATCTTCGGACCCGATGCCGGCGGCGAGCAGGTTGCCGCGATCATCGACGATCGACACGCGGTTGGGAGTCAGACCTTCAATGGCGGACGAAACCAGGTGCTGGATGGCGCGGATTTCGCCGCTCGAGAGTTCGCCGCGCACGGAAAGGACGATCGAAGCGGTGGGGTCCTTCTTGTCGCGCGTAAAGAGGGCACGTTCAGGCAGAACCAGATGGACACGGGCCGATTTGATGCGCGCCAGCGAGCCGATGGTGCGCGCAAGCTCGCCCTCGAGGGCCCGGACATTGTTGATGTTCTGGACGAAGCTGGTGGCGCCGAGGGTGTTCTGCTGGTCGAAGATTTCGTAGCCGACCTGCCCGCGGGTGGGCAGACCGCTGCCGGCAAGCGACATGCGGAGGGCCGTGATCTGGTCGCGCGGCACGAGGATCGTGCTGCCATCGCCGCGAATCTCGTTGGGGACGTTCTGCTGCTGCAGCTCTTCGACGATCGCGGCGGAGTCCTCGAAGCTGAGGCCGGTGTAAAGCGGCGCCATTTGCGGAGTAGAGGCGCGCATTATGAGGAAGGCGAAGAAACCGATCATCAGCACGGCGACCACGGCCATGGCGGCCACGCGCTGCAGACCGAGCCGGTTGAAGAACTGCGTCAGACTGTTCACAAGACGACCTGCATATTGCCCCCGGCCCTCAACGCGCGGCGGGCCCCACTAGGCAAAAGTTACCTAGCCGATGGTAAAGAAGGTCTTAACAACGTGTTGCCGTTTGCGACGGACGGCAGAAATTGCCGAAGGAAATGAAGATGCTGCGGGTCCTGGGCCGGGTTACCTCTATTAATGTGCGCAAGGTGCTGTGGGCAGCCGGGGAGATGGGCTTTGCCTACGAGCGAGAGGATTGGGGCAAGCCCATCCGCGATCCCAAGGTGCCTGAGTTTCTGGCGCTCAATCCGAACGGGCAGGTGCCGGTGATTGTCGATGACGGGTTTGTCCTATGGGAGAGCGGAGCCATCCTGCGCTATCTGGCGGAGAAATCGGGCAGCGACCTGTTGCCCTCGGATTTGCGGGAACGTGCGCTGGTCGACCAGTGGCTGACCTGGCAGGGGACCGAGCTCAACGCGTCCTGGGCCTATATCGTGCCGGCCAAGCTGCGCAACGACCCGCCCGATCCCGATCCGGTGCGGCTGGCCGCGGCGGCGGAGAAGTGGACGAGGACGATGCAGATCCTCGAAGGACAGTTGCAGAAGGGCGACTACGTTGCCAATGGGCGGTTCAGCCTTGCCGACATCGTCATCGGGCTTTCAACGCATCGATGGATGTCGGTGGAGTTCGACAAGCCGACGCTGCCGGCGGTCGAACGGCACTATCGCCAAATGCAAGCGCGCCCGGCAGGGAAACCCTGGCTGGGCGCGGCAACGCCGTGACGATGGGGAGGATCAGCCCTCGCGGTAGTGCTGGATCCAGGTGGTGCGGAGACCGGCAAGCCCGTGCTTGTCGATGGCGGCCTGCCAGTTGAGGAATTCATCGACGCTCAGGGTGTAACGCGAGCAAGCTTCCTCGAGGGACAGCAGACCTCCGCGAACGGCGGCGACGACCTCGGCCTTGCGGCGGATCACCCAGCGGCGGGTATTGGTGGGCGGAAGATCGGCGATCGTCAACGGACTCCCATCCGGGCCGATCACGTACTTGACGCGGGGACGCATTGCGACGGTCATTCTACTCACTGACTCAAACCTGACCTGGGATTGAGCCTAGCCGATCGCGCTTAAAATTTGCCTAAGCTAGTGTCTACAAGCCGTTAAGATCGGCTGCGTTCCGGTTCGAGATTATTTGCAAAATCAGTGGGTTGTGCGCGCCGGGCCCGAGAGGGGCATGGCGCGATGGTGGCGCGACCGTGACAGGGTAAACGGGGGGTTAAGCCGCCGCGGGGGCCGTGCGGATCGAGGTGACGCCGGAGATGTTCACCCGCGTGCTGCCGACGAGGAGCACAGGCTCGGTGCCGGTGAAGTCGATGCCGGTGACGGTGCCCGTGAACTCGGTCGAGATGGGCACGTTCTTGCCCTCCTGGTTCAGGCCCGTCATCTGGATCGAATAGGTGCCGTTGGGTGCGGGCATGCCGTTGGACATCTTGCCGTCCCATTCGAACACACCCTGGCCGGCCTGCAACTCGCCCTGCTGGGTGTAGACGACATCGCCCTTGTCATTCTTGATGGTGACGCTGGTCATGGCGGCATCGTCGAGCTTGAAGTTCCACACGGCCTTGCCGGCGACAAGCTCGGAGCGCGTGCCGGACGCGGAGATGGTCTTGCCGATATAGTTGACCGCGTTGGTGTTCACCGAATTGGCGTTCGACTGAACCAGGGCGGACAAGAACTCATTGGTCTTGAGTTGCTGCTCCACGGAGGAGAACTGCACGAGCTGCTGCGTGAAGGCGTTGGTGTCGAGCGGATCGAGCGGGTTCTGATTGCGGAGCTGCGTGGTGAGCAGCTGAAGGAACGTATCGAAATTGTCCGCGATGCCCGAGCGGCTCCCGGTGATCGAGGTGTTGCTTCCGCTTGCACTGCCTACGCCGCTGACTGCCATGATACGCTCCTACACAAAGATGTTCACGCCGCCCGCCGAAGCGAGGCCGCGGTAAAGGGTGACGGCCGGCATGGGCGTGCGTTCTTCGGTGTCACCGAGCGAAAAGCGCGGCGTCATGCCGGGGTCGGACTGACGGTGCTGGTCGCCGCCCATCATGCCCGCGAAGGGGTTCTGATGGTTCTGGCGCAGCGAGAATTCGAGATTGGTCTTGGACGAATCGAGTCCCGCCTGGGCTAGCGCGCGCTCGAGAGAGCGCTGGTCCCGCTGGAAGAGGTCCAGCGTCTCAGGGCGATCCACGGTGAGGCGCGCATTGACGGTGCCGCCGGGATCGACATGCATCTTCACATCGACGCGGCCAAGCTCAGGCGGATCGAGACGGATGGTGAAGCGGGACGTCCCCTGATGGACCTGCCGTACCATCTCGAAGGCGACCTGCCCCATGTTGATGGGGTTGGCGACAGGCTGGTAGGCGGCGGGCAGCGGGCGTGCCTGCTGCGCAGCCGGGGCTGCCGGATTGGCCGGCGACGGATTGGCGGACGGGGGAGCGGCGTCGGGTTTGCTCGCGTCCGCTACGACCGCGGTGGTCTTGGCGTCGGGCCTGGGTGAATTGTCCGCGCGGGTATCGCCGGCATGTACGGCAGCGAGCGTTACGCGCGGCGATGGGGGAGCCGAATCCGCCGTCACCGGGGCCGGTTCTGGCTGGGCGGCCTTGACCTCGGTGACGGCGGATTTGGTTTGGCGGGGCGCGATGGGCGCCGGAATATCGAGCTTGGCGGCAGCCGCGATTTGCGGTGCGGCGGCCGGGGGTGGGGTCGTCACAGGCTTGTTGTCGATCAACGACTGGACCAGGCGGTCGAGCGCAGCGCCGTCGCGGCCGGCGTTCGCGGCGCTGGTCAGCTGGCCCAAGAGGTCGGCACCGGCGCCGGTGGAGACGATGCGCGTTGCGACCGCCTCCAGCTTCTGGGCGAGATCGGGATGCCGGTCGGCGAGCGCGGTGCTGACCTGTGTGAGCTGGTTGCTCAGGCGGAGCAGAGGAGAGGGGACGGAAGCCGTGACGGCAGCCGCGGCAGCTCCCTCCACTGGAGCGGATGCCGGAGTGGAGGACGGCGCGGCCGGCTGGGTAGCGAGGCCGAGCGTCGCCAGGATCTGCAGCATGTCGTCCTGCTGCGCGGAAACGGCGGATTGCGCCGACGGGCCGGAAGCCGATGCGTCGCTCGCGGGCGCGGTGTCGGTCTTGCCGAGCAGCGTGCGAATGATCTGGGCGATCGTGGCCGCCTCGGGGTCGGGCTGCGGGGCAGCGTCCGGGCTTCCCAGTCCGGCAGACCGAATGCCGGGTTCGAGCTGGACCAATTGAGTGGCCAGCGCCTCGAGTTTTCGCGACAGATCGGGCGCCGTGGGGGCGACGGATTGGCTCAGGGCGAGCAGCCGGTCGCGCAAGGCAAGAACATCGGTGGTGGGTTCGACGGGCGCCGGTGTGGTGGCGGGCGTCGCCGGCGGAGTCGAGGGTACCTCTATCAGGCCGAGCTCGAGGAGGAGTTGGCTGATCTGCCGGTCCGACAGCAGGGGCGTGGATGGAGGGGCGAGGTTGGTGCCGGTCGCCGGTGCAGGGCCCGGGGTGGTGGATGCGGGGGCAGTACTCCCGATACTCGCGCCAAGGGCCGCGATGGTTTGCTCGAGACCATCGATATCGGCGGGGGCCGGCGTTTCGCCATTGCCGAGCTGGGCCTGCAGCCTGTCGAGCTGGGCGGCAAGCGCGGCGACAAGATCGGCTGGTTGCGGTGCCGTGCCGGTCCCCGAACCGGTGTCGATCCCGAAATCCAGAACCGCTGGAACCGTGATCCTTGCGCCAGCCTGAGTCCCGGCCTGCGGCCTCGCAGCATCGGCGCTGCCGGTGAGCAACTGATCGACCAGAGCGGCGAGGAAGCCGAGCGGGTTGTCCGCTGCAGGAGCGCCGGCCGTCGCCGTAACGCCAGCGGCCGGGGCGATGCCCGGCGCGATCTGGGTCGTATAGGTGACGTTCAAGTTCGACACGGCGGTCCTTCGGACACAATAATCCGACGAGACCGATGCAAAGCGGATGCCAGTTGCGAAATGCAGGCGGATCAATGAGTTGGCGCGGGCCGGGGTCATCGCTGCCCGGCAGTGACTGCGCGGCACCGGCAATTCTTGCCGCGTTGCGCCATTGCGCCTATAGACGCGCCATTCACCGCGGCCTTGACCCGCAGATGGATGGACATGATGGACCTGAACTCGCTTGATTTGCCCAAGCGGCCCGAGGACACGCGCGTCGTCGTCGCGATGTCCGGTGGCGTCGACAGCTCGGTCGTCGCCGGGCTGCTGGCCCGGCAGGGCTACGATGTGGTGGGCGTTACGCTCCAGCTCTACGACCATGGCGAAGCGACGCATCGCAAGGGCGCGTGCTGCGCGGGGCAGGATATTCACGATGCGCGCCGGGTCGCGGCGGCGCTCAACATTCCGCATTACGTGCTCGACTATGAGGAGCGCTTCCGCAACGCGGTGATGGAGCCGTTCGCCAATGCCTACCGGCAGGGCGAAACGCCGGTGCCGTGCATTGCGTGCAACCAGAGCGTGAAGTTCGTCGACCTGATGGAGGTTGCGCAGGATCTCGGGGCGGACGTGCTGGCGACGGGGCACTATGTGCAGAGCCGGCTCGAGGGCGGCAAGCGGCGGCTGTACCGGCCGGTCGATGACTCGCGCGACCAGAGCTATTTCCTGTTCGCGACGACGCAGGAGCAACTCGATTTCCTGCGCTTTCCGCTGGGCGGGATGACCAAGCCCGCGGTGCGCGAGTTGGCGCGCGAACTGGGCCTCGAGGTCGCCGAAAAGCACGACAGCCAGGACATCTGCTTTGTGCCGCAGGGCAAGTATCAGGATGTGATCCGCAAGATGCATCCCGAGACGTTCGCTGCCGGCGAGATCGTGCATCTCGACGGCCGCGTGCTGGGGCGGCACGAGGGGATCGTCAATTACACCGTAGGGCAGCGCAAGGGACTGGGCATTGCGTCCGACGCGCCGCTCTACGTGATCAAGCTCGATCACAAGGCGGGCAGGGTGGTCGTCGGGCCCCGCGAGGCTCTGATGACCCGGACGGTGAAGCTGCGCGACGTCAACTGGCTGGGCGATGTGGCGCTCGATGCTGCCGTGGGCGGCAATGGATTGCCGGTGGAAGTGAAAGTCCGTTCTACACGGCCGCCGCAGCAGGGCGCGGTGCAGATGATCGACGGCGAGGTCCATGTGACGCTGTTCGCGGGCGAGTACGGGATTTCGCCGGGACAGGCCTGCGTGTTCTACGCCGACGACAGCGAGACGAGCGAAGTGCTGGGCGGCGGGTTCATCGCCGAGGCCGTGCCGCAGGCCCTCGTCGCGTAGCGTTCGAACATTGCGTGTGCGAGGACGAGCGCAATCGTCCATCGGCTGTGAGCCTCCGGTTGGAACAGGCGCCCTTTGCCCCTCGGGCAAAGAGCGTGCGAGGCGGGACCGTCGGTCCAGCCGGTATTCCGGCGAGAAAGGGACTTCGGGTCCCGCCTCGCGATCCGGGGTTTTGGGCTCCGGGCTGTTCACCCGCCCCGGCAGGGCGATGGTCTGCCCCACCGGACTCACTGCCGGCGCCGGTCACACTTGACGACGACGCGCGAAGCCATCCGGATCGGCGGCAGGTTGATGCTCCCGCTCCTCCTTCACCGGGCCGCCCATCACGGCTGCCCGGCCAGCTCCGGACCCCGGGTGCAGCTCCACCCACGGCCACCGGCAATGTCCGCCTGATGGGAGGCGACCCTCCCATCACCCGGTCCTGCCACCGCCACCCGATCGTTCTCGAGTGCGCTCTTGCAGCGGCGCAGTGGGGTGA
>JBIQKK010000016.1:12858-15886 GCA_044506585.1 Hyphomicrobiales bacterium | reverse complement strand
GCGTGGCGTCTTATCCGCAAAGATGCCAAGTCAAAGGTCTCTTGAGGTGGATGGGTCACTGGTTTTGACGCCGCGTTCTGAAATCAATGTCCGGCCTGCGGCGGCCGCGAACAACAGCAGCAGCCTCGTCGAACGGGCGAAGGCCGGCGACCGCAACGCGTTCGGCGAACTGGTCGAAACGCATTACGATTTCATCTTCCGCACGGCCTGCAAATGGACGGGCAAGAAATCGGATGCCGAGGATATCGCGCAGGAGGTGTGCATCAAGCTCGCCACCGCGATCCAGAGCTTCGACGGGCGCTCGGCGTTCACCAGCTGGCTCTATCGCGTGACCATCAACATGGTGCGCGACATGCAGCGCTCGAGCGTGCGCAAATCCAAGACGATCGATGCCTTCACCCTGGTGCACCCCGAGGACGACCCCGGCGGCCAGGAAGAAGCGACGACGGCCCGCGAGATCTGGGCCCGGGTGAGCGAGCTGCCCGACAAACAGCGCGAAGCCATCATGCTGGTCTATGCCGAGGACATGAACCACGCCGAAGCGGCGACCATCATGGGATGCAAGGAGGCCACCGTCTCCTGGCACATACACGAAGCCAAGAAGACCCTGAGGGGCCTTCTGTGATGAAGGACGGACACATGACGGACGAAGCTCTCTCCACTCTCAAGTCGCTGCAGTTCGCGCAGCCTTCGCCCGAGGCGAAGAAGATTGCGATCAATGCCGCGATGGCGGCGTTCGACGAAGCGCAGGCGCGCAACAAGAAGGCCGCTGCCGCGCCCGGGTGGCTCGGCAAGTGGAAGCTGGGCGCCGGGCTCGGCCTGCCGCTCGGGACCGCGGTTGCCGCGCTCGTGCTGTTCCCGCTGGGCTCGCAGATGGTGGCGACCAACAATCCGATCGACGGGCTGCCGCCCAAGGGCGAGGTGACGACGGTGACTCTCGACGATACGCCGGCCGAGCAGCATGTGCTGCGCGAGGAGCGTACCGACGAAGCTCCCGGGAGGGCGGTGACGGTCGATGCGGCCAAGCCCGCAAGTATCGACACGGAAGCCAAGATGGCGGCCGAGAGCGATCTCGCCGGATTGCCTGCACCTGCGCCCGAGCCGCTGGCGATGGAGCGCATGGTCAACCGGGCTGCGCCGTCGGCGACGCGGGACATGCTGGGCGGTGCTGCCGCGCAGACGGCGCCGCTTTACGTCGATGGCGACAATTTTGCTTCGTTCGAGGAGAACCGGCTGAAGATCACGGCCGAGGAGCCGGTTTCGACCTTCTCGATCGATGTGGACACGGCCTCGTACTCCTATGTGCGCAGCCTGCTCGAGGATGGCTTCCTGCCCGATCCCGATGCGGTGCGGCTCGAGGAGCTGATCAACTATTTCCCGTACGATTATGCGGCGCCGAGCTCGCCCGACGTGCCGTTCGCGTCGACGCTGTCGGTGATCCCGACGCCGTGGAACGCTGAGACGCAGCTGGTCCAGATCGGCATCAAGGGCTATGTGCCGCCGGCCGAAGAGCGCCAGGCGCAGAATCTGACGTTCCTGATCGATACGTCGGGTTCGATGAACGAGCCCGACAAGCTGCCGCTGCTGAAGCGGTCGTTCGGACTGCTCGTCGATACGCTCAAGCCCGAGGATACGGTCTCGATCGTGGTCTATGCGGGGTCGGCGGGCGTGGTGCTCGAGCCGACCCGGGCGAGCGAGCGGACGACGATCCTGAGGGCGCTCGACAATCTCGCGGCGGGCGGCTCGACGGCGGGCGCCGAGGGCATTGCGCTCGCCTACCGGATGGCGGACGAGAACAAGCTGAGCGATGGCGTCAACCGCGTGATCCTGGCGACGGACGGCGATTTCAACGTGGGCATCGACGACCCCGAAGAGCTCAAGGCCTATATCAAGACGCAGCGCGACAACGGCATCTTCCTGAGCGTGCTCGGCTTCGGCCGCGGCAACCTCGACGATGCGCTGATGCAGGCGCTGGCCCAGAACGGCAACGGCAATGCGAGCTATATCGACAGCTTCCGCGAAGCCCAGAAGGTGCTGGTCACCGAAGGCGGTGCCAACATGGTGACGATCGCCAAGGACGTGAAGATCCAGGTGGAGTTCAACCCGGCGGTGGTCAGCGAGTATCGCCTGATCGGTTACGAGACCCGGGCGCTCAACCGCGAGGACTTCAACAACGACGCGGTCGATGCGGGCGAGATCGGTGCCGGCCACACTGTAACGGCGCTCTATGAGATCACGCCGGTGGGTTCGGGCGCCGAGCTGAACGATCCGCTGCGCTACGGCTCGGCCGCTGCGCCGGCCGGTGAAGTGGCGGCGGACGACGAGATCGGCTTCGTCAAGATGCGCTACAAGGCGCCGATGGGCGAGACGAGCAAGCTGATCGAAATGCCGATCGGCCGGAACCTCGCCGTGAGCGACATCGCCCAGGCGGGCACCGACCAGCGCTTTGCCGCCGCCGTCGCCGCCTTCGGGCAGAAGCTCAAGGGCTCGGCCTATGCCGATGCGATGAGCTGGGACGAGATCGCGGACCTGGCCAATGGCGCCAAGGGCGAAGACCGCAACGGATATCGTGCCGAGTTCGTGCAGCTGATCAATCTCGCCGCGCTGCTCGACCCCGATCATGCCGCCGGCGGCAAGAGCAAGTTCGACGATCCGAACCTGCCGCAGAACCGGAACCTGGGGGCGCCGCAGCCGGTGCGCTGACCGATCGGCGCGAGCAGCCTCCCTCTCGCGTCAAACCTGAGCCGGGCTTTCGAGCCCGGCTTTTTTGCTTTGCGGGGAGGTCTCCAGCCGAGCGGACTTGCATTTGTGATTGGCACCCCGGCCGTTGAGAACATATAGTGAACAAATGCACCTCACCCTTCAGCGGAAGCTGGCGATTCTGGCCGATGCGGCCAAGTACGACGCGTCCTGCGCCTCCAGCGGCACGGAGAAGCGCGACAGCACCAAAGGCGGGCTGGGATCGACCGAGGGGAGCGGGATTTGCCACTCCTACGCGCCGGACGGGCGGTGCATCAGCCTGCTCAAG
>JBIQKK010000016.1:0-12758 GCA_044506585.1 Hyphomicrobiales bacterium | reverse complement strand
GAGCGGGATTTGCCACTCCTACGCGCCGGACGGGCGGTGCATCAGCCTGCTCAAGATCCTGCTGACCAATTTCTGCATCTACGACTGCGTCTATTGCATCAACCGCTCATCGTCGAATGTGGAGCGGGCACGCTTCAGCGTCGACGAGGTCGTGGCGCTGACGCTCGATTTCTATCGGCGCAATTACATCGAGGGCTTGTTCCTCAGCTCGGGGATCATCCGGTCGCCCGACTACACGATGGAAGAGATGGTGCGCGTCGCGCGCACACTCAGGCTCGAGCATCAGTTCCGCGGCTACATCCACCTCAAGGTGATCCCCAATGCGTCGCCGGAGCTGCTGGCGGAAGCGGCGGTGCATGCGGACCGGTTGTCGACAAACATCGAGCTGCCGACCGATGTGAGCCTTGCAGCGCTGGCGCCGGAGAAGGCGCCGAGCGCCATCCGCACGGCGATGGCGCATATCGAAGGCAAGCGCGAGGAGTCGCGGCCCGCCGGCAAGCTCGAGAACGGCAAGCCCAAACCGACGCGGCTCGCGCCGGCGGGGCAATCGACGCAAATGATCGTGGGCGCGGATGGCACGGACGATGCCGGCATTTTGAAACGCAGCGCGACGCTCTATGCGGGCTACGGGCTGAAGCGGGTCTATTATTCGGCGTTCTCGCCGATCCCCGATGCCAGCGCCAAGCTGCCGCTGCAACCGCCGCCGCTGCTGCGGGAACATCGGCTCTACCAGGCCGACTGGCTGATGCGGTTCTATGGCTTTGCGTCCGACGAGATCGCGGTCGAGAATGGCTATCTCGACCTCCGGATCGATCCCAAGCTCGCCTGGGCGCTGAAGCATCGCGAGCTGTTTCCGCTCGACATCAATCGTGCCGACCGCGAGCTGCTGCTGCGCGTGCCGGGGCTGGGGATTTCGAGCGTCGATGCCATCCTCGCGTCGCGGCGGCACCATCGCCTGCGACTGGACGATGTGGCGCGCCTGTGCGCGTCGGCCCGGAAGGTGCGGCCGTTCATCGTGGCGGAGGACTGGACGCCGGGGACGTCGCTCGACGATGCGCGGCTTGCGGCACGGCTGACGCCGGACCCCAGACAGCTGAGCCTTTTCTGATGAAGCGGGTGCGGCTCACAGCGTTGAACGATTTCGCCGAGTGGCGGCTCGCGGCGCGGGGGCTGCTGCTGCAGGGCACGCAGCCGGAAGACGTGGTGTGGGAGGATCCCCTATCGGGCGCCGACCTGTTCGCCCAGCCGGAGGACCGGCCGGCGGACGTCGCGACGCGCGCGGTGGGCGTGGTGCCGCCGCGCTTCATCGAGCTCGCGGAGGCGGCGATCTGTCATCGCGAGACGATCCGTTTCGCGCTGCTCTACCGGCTGCTGTTCCGGTTGCAGAAGGATCGCGACCTGATCGGGGCCCGGTCGGACCCGGATGTCTCCAAGCTCTACCGGCTCGCGGGCGAAGTGCGCCGCGACAGCCACAAGATGAAGGCGTTCGTGCGCTTCAGGGAGGACGAGGCGCGGTATGCGGCGTGGTTCGAGCCCGATCATTATACGCTCGAGCGCACGGCGCCGTTTTTCGTGCGGCGGTTCGCCTCGATGCAATGGGCGATCCTCACGCCGTACCGGTCGGCAGCCTGGGACGGCGAGCGGCTGCTGTTCGGCGAGGGCACGCGCAGGCAGGACGCGCCGCGGGGCGATGCGATGGAGGACGTGTGGCGCACCTATTTCGCGTCGATCTTCAATCCGGCGCGGCTCAAGGTCTCGATGATGAAGTCGGAGATGCCGGTCAAATACTGGCGCAACCTTCCCGAGGCGGCGCTCATTCCCTCCCTGATCCGGGGCGCGAAACAGGCGGAGGAGGAGATGGTCGCACGAGCCGCAACAGAGCCGCCGGCGCGCCACGCACGGGCGCAAGCGCGCAAGGTCGATGCGGCGGAGGCCGCCGAGATCACTTCGCTGGCCGCGGCGCGCGCGGCGGTGCAGGGATGCCGGCGCTGCCCGCTTTATGAATACGCAACGCAGGCGGTGTTCGGCGAGGGCCCCGGGAGTGCCGAAGTGATGTTCGTGGGCGAGCAGCCGGGCGACCACGAGGATCTCGAGGGCAAGCCATTCGTGGGGCCGGCGGGGCAGGTGCTCGACAAGGCGCTGGACAAAGTGGGGATCGACCGGCGGCGGGTCTATGTGACGAACGCGGTCAAGCATTTCAAATTCGAGGCGCGCGGCAAGCGGCGCATCCACCAAAAGCCGAATGCGGGCGAAATCCAGGCCTGCCGGTTCTGGCTCGATCTCGAGCGCGAATTCGTGCGGCCCAAGCTGATCGTGGCTCTGGGCGCGACGGCGGTGACGAGCCTAATGGGCAAGGCGGCCTCGATCAGCTCGCTGCGCGGGCGAAAGATCGAGCTGCCCGATGGCGGCACGCTGATGGTCACCGTGCATCCGTCCTATCTGCTGCGCATGCCCGACCGCGACAAGGCGGCCGAGGAACTCGAACGCTTCGAGGCCGACCTGCGCGCCGTGAAGTCGTTCATCGACCGGCGGGGAGAGGACGTGCGCAGCGGCGGCCCGCTCGCGGCGTGAGGGCGGCGAGGGCGGGGAGGGCGGCGAGGGGCGACAGCAATGCCGATGGGGCGGCCTGCTTGACAGGGCAGGCGGGGGGAGGACGTACGCAGCGGCGCGCCGCTCGCGGGGTGAGGGGCGGCGAGGGGGCGACGAGGGGGCGACCGCGCGGTCGGCGCGGGTGGCGAGGGGGCGACAGCGGCCGGCGGGGCGGCCTGCTTGACAGGGCAGGGTCGCAAACCTAAGAAGGCCGCGCTTCTGGCAGCCGCATGCCGGCGTGAGGCGGGGTAGCTCAGGTGGTTAGAGCAGCGGAATCATAATCCGCGTGTCGGGGGTTCAAATCCCTCCCCCGCTACCAGGGCCTTCAATGAAAATTCAATGAGTTACGCTGTGGTCCGTGCGGGACGTGTTTTCGCGCGGAAGCCTTGGGTTGCACCTTGGGTTTCAATGGCGTGAGCTTGAACGGGTCGGATTGCGGGAGGAGGCGGCGTCCCCAATCACATCCCCGCAGGATGCGTGTCGCGATCTATGAGGAGTGCGGTCGAGAAGTCATCGGCGTCGCGGGGCGCAGCTCGATTGTACCACCGCCGGTGATTGCTCCGATGAGCCCGATCACGTACATCAGGCTCCCGAGAAGAATACCCGTGCGACTGATGTCTGTCAGTTGCGCGACGAACGCTCCCGTCATGATAGCGGCGAGTGCCGCTCCTACCCCCAGGACCAGCGGGACTAAAAAACCCAACCCATGCTGTCCAGCGATTTGGTACGAAGGCGACGATAGCGGCCGTCGCAAAGAGGACAATTGGCCCAGCAAAGCTTGGATAGAGTGCTGATCTGGAGTTGGTCTGGAGCAGCATTCCGGTGGCGACCAGGACAAGACCCGCGACATTCAGCTGAGCAGCCTTCGATTCCCCTATGAGCCCGCTCATTGTCCTTGCTCCGCGGTGTGCGATCCGTTGATCGCGCGCTCGCTCGCCGCCTCGGTCAGGCCGCGAGATTTTTGGCCCTTAATTAGCAACCAGAAGGCGAAGGCCAGTTCGCTGATCGTCGCCACGATCAGAAGGCCAGTGACCACCACGCCAACTGCCCGGTCGTCGACGAAGGTGACCTTGACGAGGCCCTCGAGGAAGTATCCTAGGCTCCCAATCCCTATCGCGAGACCAAGGAGCCTCGGGAAGTCCCTTCCTCCATTGCGGGGGTAGAAGCTTGATTCCGGCTTAGCCCCGGACGAGACTGGTCGCTCGATGGCCAGCCCCCTGATCTCTACCAAGCTGCATGTGCCGATCGCGCGGCAGCGCGTGGTGGACCGATCGCGGCTGCGTACCCTTCTCGATCGCGGCGCGAACGCGAAGCTGACCCTCGTCTCTGCCCCAGCGGGGTTTGGAAAGACCACACTGCTTGCCCAATGGCTCGCCGCGTCGAATCCAGACCGCCCGGCGATCGCCTGGCTCTCGCTCGATGCGTCCGATGATGAACCCGCTCTCTTCTGGTCGCATGCCGTCGCAGCGCTTCGGTCGGCCTTTACGAGAGCCGGGGTCGATTTCCCCGACGTTGCGGCGACCTCGCCGGACGACGGCTTCATCGCCCTGCTGCTCAATCAGCTGAGCGAAACAGAGCACCCGGTCGTCCTCGTGCTCGACGATTTGCATGCGATCGAGAACGCGGAGATCCACGCCAAGCTCGCTACGCTGGTCGAGCACCTTTCTCCCAATGTTCGCATCGTCGTGAGCACGCGGGCCGATCCGGCGCTGCCGCTGGCGCGTCTGCGGGCGCGCGGCGACCTGGTCGAGCTCCGCGTGGCCGACCTGCGCATGACCGCTGACGAGACGGCCGCGTATCTAAACGACGTGATGGGGCTGGCGCTGTCACCGACCGATACCGCGACGCTCGAGCATCGCACCGAGGGATGGATCGCTGCCCTGCAGCTCGCGGTGATTTCGCTTCGGGGCCGGACCGATCCGTCCGCCTTCATCGCGGGTTTTGCGGGCAGTGGGCGTTACGTCGTCGACTACCTCGTCGAGGAAGTGCTGCAGCGTCTGCCCGACGACGTCCGCGAGTTCCTGATGGGAACCTGCGTCCTACGGCGCCTCAGCGCTTCGCTCTGCGACGCCGTCACCGGGCAAGCAGGAACGGCTCGGGCGCTGCTCGACCGGATGGAGCGGCAGAATCTGTTCCTCGTCCCTCTCGACGAAAACAGGCAATGGTTCCGCTATCACCATCTGTTCGCCGACGTGCTCAACTCGCACCTCTCGGGCCAGCAACGCGCGCAGCTGCCCGCGATCCATCGCCGGGCCAGCGAGTGGTACGAGCAACATGGCGAGCGAGCCGAAGCCATCCATCATGCCCTCGCGGCCGAGGACTTCGAGTGGGCGGCCGAACTTCTCGAACGCTTCGTCCCCGAAATGCGCAAGAACCGGCAGGAAGGACTCTTCCGCGTCTGGATGGAGCCAATACCCGACGCGGTTGTTCGCGCCCGCCCGGGCCTTGCGCTCGGCCATGTCGGCGTCCTCGTCTCGCTCGGCCTCTTCGAGGGCATAGAGGACCGGCTTCGCGATGCAGAGGCGAGGCTGGACGGTCAGGATCCGACCGGTTCCCTGCGTGCCAGCATCGAGCTCTATCGCTGTGCGCTGGCGCAGGGTCGCGGCGACCTCCAGTCCGCGGCGCGGCATGCGCAACGGGTGCTCGAGCTTGCCCCGGTGGGCGACCACGCGGCCCTCGCCGGCGCAGCGGGGTTCCTGGGAATCGTCGCATGGTCGCAAGGCGAACTCGACGCTGCCGTGCGATACTGGACGCAATGCCGCGACGGGCTGAGGGCCGCGGGGCACGTTGCCGATGTGCAGGGCACGACCATCGCGCTCGCCGATATCCTCGCAACCCAGGGACGGCTGACCGAGGCCATGGCGCTGTGTCGCGATGCCATCGATCTGGCGAGCGCGGGCGGTGCGGTGGCGGTGCGCGGCGTGGCTGATACGCACGCCAGCCTCGCTCAACTGCACCTCGAACGCGGCGAGACCGCCCAAGCGCAGGAGCACCTCACAAAATGCCTCGAACTCGGCGACCTCTTCGGCCTGCCCCAGCATCCGTACCGGTCGCGCGTGACGCAGGCCCGCGTCGATATTGTCCGGGGCAACCTCCAGGACGCCGTCGACGAATTGCGCGAGGCGCAGCGTCGCTACGTTAGCGACTTCTTTCCCAATGTCCGTCCGATTCCGGCGATGATCGCGAGGGTGCAGATCCGGATGGGCCAGCTCGACGAGCCGGACCGGTGGGCGACCGGCGCCGGCATGACCGTTGACGGCGAGGCCAGCTACATCCGCGAGTACGAGAACATCACCTTCGCTCGCCTGCTGCTCGCCCGCTCGCGCGGACGAGACGTGCTCTCCTTCATTGCGCGGTTGCGGGAAGCGGCCGAGAGCGGAGGTCGCGGTAGAAGCGCCGTCGAGCTTCGCGTTTTCGAGGCTCTGACCCTCAAGGCGACAGAGCCGGGGCGGGCGCTCGGCGCTCTCTCCCATGCGCTCGAGCGCGCCGCGCCGGAGGGACTGGCCCGGCCGTTCCTCGATGAAGGTGACGCTCTGGCGGAGTTGCTGAAGCTCGCGGCCAGGAACGGGGTAGCTCCAGACTTCGTTCGCCGGCTCATGGCCGGGGCGGCGCCGGAGCCTGCCATCCCGGATCATCCGGATCTCATCGAACCCCTGAGCGATCGCGAGGTCGATGTCTTGCGGCTTCTTCGGACCGATCTCAGCGGGCCGGAGATCGCGCGCGAGATGGTCGTGTCGCTCAACACGGTCCGGACCCACACCAAGAACATCTTCGAGAAGCTCGGCGTGAACAGCCGGCGCGCGGCGGTGCGCCGTGCCGACGAGCTCGAACTGTTCAGCCGCTCCGGCCGGTAAGGCCCGGCCCTCAAGAAAGTCCAAAATCACCCTGCGCGCTCACCACATCTGGTGAGGCGGGCTCACCATGTCGCCCCCCATGGTCGTCTCCAGCGAACGACAGGTTCGCGCCAACGAAGATGGCAAGGAGCACCATGACGACGTCCGCAAGCCCCGGCACCTACGACATCCGCATCCGGGGCCATCTCGACCAGCACTGGGCGGACCAGCTCGGCGTGCCTGACCTCGTCCATGAGGAGGACGGCACGACGGTCCTGGGGGGCGTCACCGCCGACCAGGCGGCCCTCCACGGTCTGCTCCAGCGCCTTCGCGACCTCGGGGTCACGCTGATTGCCGTGACCCTCGTGCCAGACACCACCGACTAACTGAGCAACCCACAATCGAGGAGAAGACTATGACCACCAACCAGCTCATCACGCCCGATAACCTCGTCCGTGCGACAGGACCGTTCGCGATCCTCGCCGGCCTGATCTTCGCCGGCATCCAGCCGATCCATCCGCCCGATTTCGTCGCGTCCGTCACGACGATGCCGTGGATGGTGATCATCACGCTCAAGTTCCTTATGTGCCTGTTCTTCCTGATCGGCATCGCCGGCCTCTACGTCCGGCAGATGTCGCGGGCCGGCTGGCTCGGGCTCGCCGCATTCGTGCTGTTCACCGCGGCGTGGTGGCTGCAGACCGGCTACGTCTTCACCGAGCTCCTCGTGCTCCAGCCGATTGCCGCGGTCTCGCCCGAGCTGGTCGACAGCTTCCTCAGCATTGCCAACCAGCATCCCCCTACGCTCGACATTTGGCAGTTCGGCACCGTCTACAACGTGCTGGGTCTGCTCTACCTCGTGGGCGGCATCCTGTTCGGCATCGCCACCCTGCGCGCCGGTGTGCTGCCTCGCATCCCCTCGGTTCTGCTCGCCGCGGCCGCATTGATCACTCCCGCAGCTGCTCTTCTGCCGCATGAGTTCCAGCGCTATGCCGCCATCCCTATGGGCATCGCCTTCATCTGGCTCGGCTTTGCGCTCTGGTTCCCCCGGAACACCGCCACCGCCGCTTCCGGCGCCATGCAGCCCGCCGCGGCGCACTAGCCCGGTCAAGGCGAGCGGCGATGTCCGCTCGTCACTCCGCTTCCATCCTGTTCAAGGAGACCACCTATGCACCCGCTGTCCACCCTGCGTCTCACGCTCCTTCGTCTTTGCTACGCCGTCCTCGTCGTTGGTCTGTCGCTCCGCTACGCGCCGGTCTTCATCGACGGCCCGCAGCACCTTCCTCGGATGGACGGCGCCGTCGTTGCGCTGCTCAGCGCGATGGGGCTCCTCGCCATAGTGGGGCTCTTCTCGCCTGTGCGCATGCTGCCTCTGCTGGTCTTCGAGATTACCTGGAAGGCTATCTGGGTCAGCGCTGTCGCGGTGCCCAAGTGGCTCGATGGCTCGCTCGATGAAGGATTCATGTCCGTCCTCTTCAATTGCTCCGTCGTCCTGCCGTTCGTCGTCATCGTTCCGTGGCGTTACGTGGCCGCTACCTTCCTCGGCAGCGCCGAACCGTTCCGCGCCACTGCCGCCACGCAGGCGAGTGCGACGTGATGAGCCTTGCAGCCAACTCCCCTTCGCCGTCTCGCAGGCCGGTCGCCCAACGGAGCCAAGGCTCGTCACGGTGGCTGGTCGCAGGTCTCCTGGTATTCGCCGCAATGCCATTGACGTTCGGCGTTCTTCGCCTGCTGCAACTGGCGGGGATCTCGGACGCGATGCCTCCGGCTCTCGTGTCGCCGGTGCCGCTGATCCTCCACATCGTTGGCGCCCTGCTCCACGCCGTACTCGGTGCCTTCCAGTTCTCGACGTCGATCCGTCGCCGGTGGCCATCCTGGCACCGCGCTTCCGGTCGGGTCGCGCTCCTGGGGGCACTCCTCGTCGCGTTCTCGGCACTCTGGCTCACGGCGCTCTACGTGACACCAAGCCTTGGCGGTGTCCTCCTCGCTGGCTTCCGCGTCGTGGTTGCCTCGGGGATGCTGATCTCGATCGCTCTGGGTGTGCGCGCCATACTACGTCGCGACGTCCCGCATCACCGCGAGTGGATGATCAGGTCGTACGCGCTGGGCTTGGGCGCGGCCACGCAGATGCTCGTGCTGATGGTTGCGGAAATCATCACCGGCGGGCCACCCACCGAGCTCAACCGTGCACTGCTGATGGGTGTGGCGTGGGCCATCAACATCGCCTGCGCAGAGTGGGCAATCCGACGCGGTGGCCCCGCGCCAACGGTGCGCGTCATGCATGAATGAACTGCGGATGGCGCGCGTTCCGCGTCACCGCTATCGCACCTAACTTCCCAACACCTGTGCTGTCGGAGGCATTGAAATGACAATCCTGGAGGCGTCGTCCTCTGTCACACCGAGGACGATGCGTGCCGCGATCTACGAGAAGTTCGGTGGTCCGGACGTTGTGCGCGTCGCCGAGATCGCAACGCCGCAGCCTGGACCGAACGATGTGCTTGTTCGGGTCGCGGCGTCCACGGTGAGCGTCGCCGATCACCGTATGCGCGCCCGTGACCTGCCTCCAGGGCTGGCCTTGCTGGCGCTACCAGTCGTTGGACTGTTCCGTCCGCGGCGCCGTGTCCTGGGAATGGACTTCTCCGGCACCGTCGTCGCGGCCGGCGCTCAGGTCACCAAGTTCAAGCCAGGCGACGAGATCGTTGGAATGACGGGCAGCGCATTCGGTGGCCACGCGGAATACCTTGTCGTCCCCGAGACAGGGGCATTCGCCATCAAGCCAAAGACCCTTAGCCACGAGGATGCGGTCGCGCTCATGTTCGGTGGGCACACGGTCAGCGAGTGCCTTCGGCGGTGCCCCATCAACATCGGAGACGAGGTCCTGGTCAACGGAGCGTCCGGAGCGGTCGGCACTTCTGCGGTGCAGATCGCGAAGCATTTCGGCGCGCGGGTCACTGCCGTCACCAGCGCCGGGAACTTCGGCTTGGTTCGAAGCCTGGGCGCGGATCGTGTCGTCGACTACGCGAAGGAGGACTTCGCATCGCGTGAGCATCGATACGACATCGTATTCGACTGCGTCGGCAACGCAGCCTTCGGTCGTGTCGAGCGGGTGCTCAAGTCAGGCGGCACGCTCCTTCAGGTCGTCGCCGGCCTCAGGGCGATGCTCACGGCGAAGGCAAACAGCAGGCGGTCGGGCAAGCGCGTGATCCCTATCAGCTTCACGCCGGACTCCGACCACATCTCGTCCATGCTCCGCCTCTACCGTGGGGGGGCGGTGGCGCCCGTGATCGATCGGTCCTATTGGCTCGCGGAAATCGCAGAGGCCCACAAATACGTAGACACGGGCCGTAAGCGCGGCAGCGTCGTGCTGCGAATTGCACCGGCGGTGCAAGAATGAGGGACCTCTTTACTTCTGTCGTCGCCATCGCCTGCACGCTTCTGCTGACGGCTGCCTCTCCGAACGCCGCTGAGGTCGGGGAGGTGATGGTCGAGCAGGTGAATGTCGAGGACTTGGGCCATTCTCCAATACCAGTTGCGATCTGGACGCCAGCCACTGGAAACGGGTTCCCTCTTGTCATCATTTCCCACGGGACCGGCGGAGGCATGGCAAGCCATGTCGATACCGCGCAAGCGTTGGCTGAGGCCGGCTTCGTCGTTGTGGCCCCGACTCATCCCGGCGACAATTTTCAAGACGACGCCATCGTCGGCCGTAGCGATTGGTTCGTCGATCGGTCTCGACATGTCAGCAAGGTCATCGACTACATGTTCGGCGAGTGGGTCGGGCGTGACCGGCTTGGACGTGCTTCGATTGGGATCTTTGGATTTTCAGCAGGTGGGACAACCGCCTTGATCTCGATCGGCGGGGTTCCGGACCTGTCCCTCGTCATGCCCCACTGTGAGCGCCAAGCGGAATTCGTTTGCGGCATCCTGGTGCCCTCGGGCGACGAACCATCGCCCGTATGGAGCCACGATCCACGCATCGCCGCCGCCGTCGTCGCAGCTCCCGGCCTGGGATTCGCTTTCGATCCACTAGGCCTCGCCGATGTCCACGTGCCGGTGCAACTCTGGGCCGGCACCGAGGACGAAACTGTTCCCTACGCGACCAATGCCGGAATCATAAGGGGACTGCTGCCGCAGGCACCGGACTTCCATAGCGTCGAAGGAGCTGACCATCTTTCATTCCTCGCGCCATGCACTCCGGAGACACTACCGCCACTGTGCCAAGACCCATTGGGCTTCGATCGCTCGCGCTTTCACCAGGACTTCAACCAGGCGCTCATCGAGTACTTCTCGATGCATCTATGGACATCGGCACCTAAGGAGTGACCGCTCCTGGCCCCAAGCGGACGTCGCGGATTAAGCCTGATATCGTAGATCACCATACATGGAGCAGCCCTGGTCGCAGCCTGCCACCAGTCCCTCCACAACCGTCGCATGTGTCTGACAGGCGCCCCCTAGTGGCCGAACTGGCCTCGCTGGGTTAAGCTATTGGCCGATCAGGGGCGCAGCGCATATGGCCGGGTTTAAGCTACTCATCGGCGGAGAGCTCGTTGACGGCGACATGACCTTGGCGGTCATAAATCCTGCCACTGAGGACATATTCAGCGAGTGCCCGCGTGCCTCCGTCAGTCAATTGAACGATGCCGTCGCGGCTGCAAAAGCGGCCCTTCCAGGCTGGGCTGCGACTCCCATCGCGGAACGGCAACGCGCATTGACGACCATCGCCGACATCCTGGCCGCCAATGTCGACAAAATTGCAAGGGTCCTGACCCAGGAGCAAGGCAAGCCGCTCGCTGACTCACTAGGGGAAGTCCGGTCGGTGAGCGATCGCTTCCGCTACTGGGGAACTCAGGAACTCCATGTCGAAATTTTGGAAGACAGCGAAACGATGCGAGTTGAGGCGCATCGCAGGCCGCTCGGTGTCGTAGCCGCGATCGTGCCGTGGAACTTCCCGCTCGGAATGATGTCGTGGAAGGTCGCCCCAGCGCTGCTGGTGGGCAACACCGTGATCGTCAAGCCAGCGCCCACGACACCGCTTGCCACTTTGATGTTCGGCGAATTGGTAAGTCGTGCTGTGCCTGCAGGTGTGTTGAACATCATAACCGACGACAATGACCTGGGTGATGCACTTACGTCTCACCCGGACGTTAACAAGGTGTCATTGACCGGATCGGTGGTGACCGGGCGCAGGGTTATGGCCAGCGCGGCGCCCACTCTGAAACATCTCACGCTCGAACTCGGTGGCAACGATGCGGCTATTGTTCTGGATGATGCCCAACCGAAGGAGGTCTCGGCTAAACTTTTCAACGCAGCATTTTTCAACACGGGTCAGGTCTGCACTGCGATCAAGCGCGTCTATGTTCATGAGTCGCTATATGACGATGTCTGCAACGAGCTCGCCCGCCTTGCCGAGGAAGCCGTGATTGGAGATGGCTTGGACCAGGGAACGAAGTTCGGACCGGTCAACAATGTGCGTCAGTTCGATCGAGTGAAGGAGCTGTTGGCCGACGCGAAGCGGCACGCCAAGGTGTTGGGCAACGCGAAGGTGCCAGCACGAGAGCGTGGATACTTCATCCAGCCAACGATCGTACGCGATGTCGATGACAAGAGCCGGATCGTTCAGGAGGAGCAGTTTGGTCCAATCCTCCCGGTGATGAGCTTCTCGTCCGAGGAAGATGCTCTGGCCCGAGCCAATGCGACGCCCTTTGGCCTAGGCGGTTCGGTCTGGTCGTCGAATGCTGAACGAGCCTACCAAATCGCAGACCGCCTTGAAGCAGGAATGGTTTGGATCAATCGTCATGGTGGAGCTTGGAACCACATTCCCTTCGTCGGGGCGAAACAATCAGGAATAGGCTCTGAGTTGGGAGGGGTGAGGGCACTTGAAGAATATTCGCAGCTGAAGATCGTCAACGTCGCTCGCTAGGAACGTCGTCTGGGACGATCTACTCGCAACGCCTGCACGGACGTCGAGTTTGGGAAAGTGTCGCTCTGCGGATAGTTCAAGTGAGGCGACCACCCACCCTTCAACTGTGGAAGGCGATCAAGTCCGCTTTCGGCGAGCGCAGGTAGATACTGTCCTCTATGACTGGACAATGAGATGCCAATCGCGACCTCGCAGCCAACGACCGACGCAGGCCGGCCTCTCACCCTGACCGGCAAGAGTAGTCTTTCCGGGACGCTTCAGCACCGGAACCCCTCGCCATCGCGCCATCGGCGAGCCAGCCCCTCCGCGATCGCCAACATCGCGGCCGGTAGATGCGTCTCTGACCTTCGTCACGTCACCGTGGCGGAGCTGGTTCGCAGGGCTCTTTGCCGGGCGATGTCGAGTGCCTCGGTTGGCAC
>JBIQKK010000015.1:33473-40012 GCA_044506585.1 Hyphomicrobiales bacterium | reverse complement strand
GGCATCATGCCGCGCAGCTTTTCGCCGACGACTTCGATCTGGTGTTCGTCGGCGAGGCGGCGAGTGGCCTTGAAGCGCGAGGCGCCGGATTTGTATTCCTGCATCCATTCGGACGTGAACTTGCCCGACTGGATGTCCTTGAGGACGCGCCGCATCTCGGCCTTGGTGTCCGAATTGATGATGCGCGGCCCCGAAACATACTCGCCCCACTCGGCGGTATTCGAGATCGAGTAGTTCATGTTGGCGATGCCGCCCTGGTAAATCAGGTCGACGATCAGCTTCACTTCGTGCAAGCACTCGAAATAGGCCATCTCGGGAGCGTAGCCGGCTTCGACCAGCGTCTCGAAGCCGCCGCGGATGAGCTCGACGAGACCACCGCAGAGCACCACCTGCTCACCGAACAGGTCGGTCTCGCACTCTTCGCGGAAGTTCGTCTCGATGATCCCCGAACGGCCGCCGCCGATGCCCGAGGCATAGGCGAGCGCGATGTCCTGCGCATTGCCCGACGCATCGTTGTGGATGGCGATGAGGCACGGGACGCCACCGCCTTTCTGGTACTCGCCGCGCACGGTGTGCCCCGGACCCTTCGGGGCGATCATGATGACGTCGACCGACTTCTTGGGTTCGATCAGGTTGAAGTGCACGTTGAGGCCGTGCGCGAACGCGATCGCGGCACCGTCGCGAATGTTGGGCTCGATCTCTTCGCGATAGACGTCAGCCTGTAGCTCGTCGGGGATGAGCATCATGATGACGTCGGCCCATTTGGCGGCGTCGGCGATGGACATGACCTTGAGACCTTCGCCCTCGGCCTTCCTGGCCGATGCACCGCCGGGACGGAGCGCAACGACGACATCTTTGACGCCGGAGTCGCGCAGGTTGAGCGTGTGCGCATGGCCCTGCGAGCCATAGCCGACAATCGCCACCTTCCTGGATTTGATGATGTTGAGATCGGCGTCCCGATCGTAATAGACGCGCATGAGTGCCTCCTTGCTTATCGCGCCCGCGGCGCCTGGTTGTTTCCGTAGATCATGAAGAACTGTTCGGTGGCCCGCTCGGCATCGGCCTCGATCTCCTTGGCCGTGAGATCGAGCTTGTCACCCAGCAGCAGGCGGATCTGAACGTCGCGCAGCACCAGCCCGAAGAAGGTGCGGAACGCGACTTCCGAATTGTCGAATTTCAGCAATCGCGCATCGCGGCCGGCCTCGAGCACGGGCTTCAGCCGCTTGCCCATCGTGAACCGGCCATTGTCGAGCACGATCGCGCCGAGCCCATTGTCCTCGCTCGCATGGCTGATGGCCAGCCGGTTGAGCGTCACCGACGTCGTTCCGGCAATGGTCGAAAGCAGGTCGCGCGCGAATTGCCGAACGCTGCTTTGCAGCGAAACCGGATCGAGGGTCCTGCGGTCGACTGCCGGCACGCGCACCTTGGCGGCCTGCCACTGCACCGTCGCCGTGAGCAGTCCCTCACGGTCGCCGAACCATTTGTAGAGCGTTTCCTTGGAGCAACTGGCGCGCCGCGCCACCGCCGTCATGGTCAGCCCGTCGCCAGCCTCGACCAGCAGATCGAGCGCCGCCGTCAGCACGGCCTGCTGACGCGGGGTAAACGTGTCCGATGCCTGCCGGATTGTAACCGCCACTGACGCTCGCTCCCTGCCCGCATGGGCGAGACCTGGAGCTCGCCATTCGGGGTCGGCACGCGGTGTACCGTACGTTACGGTTCGGCGTCAAGAGGGGTGGGGAGCCCGAGGTGGCGGGTCAGTTCGGTTGCCGCTGCGCTGCCGGCGCGGTTTGCACCGATCGTCGACGCCGACGGGCCGTAGCCGACAAGATGAATACGTGGATCGCGCGCGACCTGGGTCGCAAGGCGGCCGGACATCATGATGCCACCGCTCGCTTCGCGCACGAGTACAGGAGCAAGATGATCGAGCGAAGATCGGAAACCGGTACACCAGAGGATGACGTCGACATCGAGGGTGCGTCCATCGTCCCAGCGCACGCCTCTCTCCGTGATTTCGCTGAACATGGGCTGGCGCTCGAGCACGCCGCGCTCACGCATCGCAACGATCAGCGGCGTCATCGGGAGGCCGGTCACCGAGACGACCGACGTCGGGGGCAGCCCATGCCGGACGCGATCCTCGACAATAGCCACCGCCGCGCGTCCGGCCTCCTCGTTGAACTCGCCCTTGCGGAATTCGGGCGGCCGGCGCGTCACCCAGCTTGTGCGCGTAACGAAAGAGATTTCGTTGAGCAGCTGGATCGCCGAGATGCCGCCCCCGACGATGAGCACGTGTTTTCCCGCAAACTCTGTGGCAGTCCTGTAGTCCTGCGTATGAAGTTGGCGGCCCTTGAACAGCTCGCGGCCGGGATAGTCGGGAACGTAGGGCGTCTCCCACGTTCCCGTTGCGTTGACGAGACCGCGCGCCGAGAACGTCTCACGGTTGGTCTCCACCCGGAAGCGCCCTGCCCTCTCGCAGACGACGCGGACCGTCACCGGGCGATAGACGGGCAGCTCGAACGCCTTCTCGTAGGCAGCGAAGTAATGCGGCACCGCCACCGCGGCCTCGACGCTGTCCCCCGCATCGGGCAGCGCATCCGAGAACCTCATTCCCGGCAGATCGTGGATGCGGTTGACCGTGCTCAGGGTGAGCGACGGCCATCGATGTTGCCACGCACCGCCGGCCACCGGGTTCTGGTCGAGGATGACGAAGCCGCGACCCGGCGCGATGCCGAGGCGCTTGAGGTGATAACCAGTGCTCAGTCCCGCCTGCCCGGCGCCGATCACCACGATGTCGGTCTTGATCGCGACGCGCGAGGCGGGGGCGTCCACTACTTCTTCCCGCGGGTCTTCCTGCCAAGATTGTCCGTGACCACCTTGGGTGGTGTCTTCACCACGCGGGGGGCGCGGATCTTGCCCGGGTTCCAGTCGTGCTCGGGGCTGTAACCCAGCACCTTGCGCGCTTTCTCGATCGAGATCAGCGACTCGTTGGGCTGGAGCTTCCGTTTGCGCTTGGTGCCGGGGAAAACTTCATCGAGTAGGTCATCGTTCGGCCGCACCATCAGCGAATTCGAGTTCGCGATGCCGAAGACATGCGCGCCGGTCAGTTTGACCTCCAGCGCCTTGCGAATCGCCTGCGCGGCATCGCGCGCGTCGATGTAGGTCCACAGGTTGAAGCGGCGTGAATTGGCGTCCTTCTGGTAGCTCGCGAAGTGCTCGTAGTCCTGCGGCTCCTGGACGTTCGAGAGACGCAGGCCGATGATCTTGGTCTTGCGGTCCCATTTGGCGTATTCAATCGCCATCTTCTCGCCCATGAGTTTGCTGAGCGAATAGCTGGACTGCGGGGCTTCGATTTCCTCGTCCACCGGCACATAGGCCGGCCCGCCGGCATAGGGAATGCCGTAGACGGTCTCGCTCGAGGCCCAAACGATGTTACGGATGCCCAGCCTCCGCGCCGCCTCGAACACATTGTAGGTCGACTTCATGTTGACCTCGAAGATCACCGGATCGGCGGAGAGGCCGGGGGCCGCGATGGCGCCCAGATGCACGACGCCCTCCACTTTCTCGCCTTCCCACCGGTCATCGATGCCCGAGAGCGCCGTCATCACCTGCCCGAAATCGGTAATATCGACCACGCTGAACACCGGATCGGTCGGCTTGGGCGGATTGGAGATGCCTGGCGGACGCGAGAGATCGACCGACAGCACCTTGTAACCATGTTCCATAAGGTCCCTGACTGTGGCGCGGCCGACCTTGCCGCTGCCGCCGGTGACGATGATCATTTGTCGTACTCCTAAATGCTGTGGTCAGCCGAGCTCAGCGAGCCAGGCGACCTGCCGCCGCTCATGCAGGGTACCGCCCCCTTCGTGATTGTTGAAGCGGTAGGTTTCGATCGATTTGGGTCCGGCATGCGCGTTGAACGCGGCATAGACGGTCGAGGGCGGGCAGATGTCGTCCATCAGCGCCACCGAATAGAGCGCGGACGCCCTGGTCCGGGCCGCGAAATGAACGCCGTCGAAGTAGTTCAGCGTTTCGAACGCCTGCGCGACCTTGCTGCGATGTGCCGTGAGATAGCGCACGATCTCGCCATAGGGATCGCGCCCGGCGAGGCCCACCGCGCGGGAAAAATCGCATAGGAAGGGGACATCGGCCATCAGGGCGTAGATATGTGGGTCGAGTCCCGCCACCGCAATGGAGATTCCGCCGCCCTGGCTGCCGCCGGCAACGACGATTTTGTCCGGGTCGATCTCGCTAAGCGTGCGCACCGCCTCGACGCCGCGCACGCCGTCGGTGAAGACGCGGCGGTAGTAGTAGGCGTTTCGATCGAGAATGCCTCGGGTCATATAGCCCGGATGGGCAGCATCGGACCCGACCGGGTCGGGCGTATCGGCCACCGACCACGAGCTGCCTTGTCCGCGCGTATCGATCACAAAGACCGCGCGGCCGGTCGCCGGCCACAGAAGGTGCTGCTGCGGCAGGTCGCGGCCACCGCCATAGCCGATGAACTTCACGACGCAGCGCGACACGTCCCGTCCCGCCGGCTTGATGTACCAGGCTTTGACGCGGTGCCCGCCGAACCCCGAGAACGTCACGTCGTAGACGTCGAAGACGGGGAGTGCCGCGTCGATCTTCTCGAACACGGGATCGAGCGCGAAGCCCCGCGCTTGCGCGAGGGTGGTGTCCCAGAAGCTATCGAAATCGGCGGGCTTGGCCGCGCTCGAGCGATAGGTTTCGAGCTGGGCCAGTGGAAGATCGTAGAAGGGCATGGAATTCTGGGCAGGAAATGGGAGAGATCGGGAAGAGGCCACTTCTTCACGCCACGATCAAGCCCCCCTCTACCAAAGGCGCACGACGCACCCGGGGCTACCGGCCCGTATCCCGTTTCGGCAGCGGGAGCGCCCGATCGCGCGCATCGTCCATCACGGTACGCCCACCATATTCGGGCGAGCGCCGCCGTTCCTCCGCGACATATTCGTGGAATGCCGGTCCAGATGCGGTTGCCTCGACCATCCGTGCCTGCCGATCGAGCCGCTTGATCGCTGCGAGTTCTTCGCTCGCACCGAGCCGGGCCTTCACCACAGCATATTTCAGCACCCTGATGGTCTCGTCGTAGACCTTGAGCGGGACCGGAAAGGGTGCCCCATCTTTGCCGCCCTTCGACATCGAAAAGCGCGCAGGGTCGGTGAAGCGATGCGGCGCGCCATGGATGACCTCCGCAACCATCGCGAGCGACCGCACCGTACGCGCGCCGACTCCGGGGACCAGCAGCAGTTCGGCAAAATCGGCCGGCCCCTGATCTGCTGCCGCAGTCAATGACCCGTGCAACCGCCGCAGGATCACGTCCTTGGGCCGCACATCGTGGTGCGCCGGCATCACCAGATGCGGCAGCATGGGCTCATCGTCCTCGGCGGGTTCGGCACTCCGGCCCTCGAGCTTGCCCACCTCGGCAACGAGCCTGTCCGGCCCGATGTCGCCCAGCATATCCACCGACGCCGTACGCGCTTTCAATGCGCGTATGTCGGTCAGATTGACGATGGTGCCCTGCCCTTGCCCTTCGATCGCGCTGTGCGGCGCTTCGACGAAATCGCGGATGCCCTGGGAGTGCCAGTGATAGCGCCGCGCAGTCGATGTCTCGTCTTTCATCCCCTGCTGCACGACGACCCATTTGCCGTCATCCGCGACGATGAAGCCGTGAAGATAGAGCTCGAACCCGTCCTGCACCGCAGCGCTATCGACCTTCGCGACCAGCCGCGACGCCCTGGCGAGCGCATGGCCGTCAAACCCCACGCGATCGCCGATGGCGACCAGTTCGTCGGGCGTCTTGCGCGAATGCCTGCCACGGCCGCCACAGACATGCAGCCCCAACTCCTTCTCGAGCGGCGTCAGTCCGCGCTTCAGGGCGCCGATCACCGAGGTCGTGATGCCGCTTGAATGCCAGTCCATCCCCATTACGGCGCCGAACGACTGGAACCAGAAGGGATTGGCGAGCCGGCTTAGAAATTCGTCACGCCCATACTCGCGCACGACCGCTTCCGCGATCACTGCCCCGAGCTTCGCCATGCGTCCCGCCAGCCACTCCGGCACGCGTCCGCCATGGAGCGGGAGGTCGGCACTTCCGGCGCGATGGGTCATACCCTCGAATTAGCACAGAACAAACCAGAAACAAAGCGCTGCCCCGACTGGACGGCACGCCCCGTTGCAATAGTGTCGGCATATCGGGGGCTGGGGTTCGGGACGGGGATGCCGGACATCTTCATTTCCTACAAGAAGGAAGAGCACGAGGTTGCCAGCCTTCTTGCGACGCGTCTCACCGAGGCCGGCTACGAGGTCTGGTGGGACGACGCGCTGCTGGCCGGAGAGCGGTTCGAAGACGAGATCACCGCCGTCCTCGACAGATCCGGCGTGGTGGTGGTCCTCTGGTCGAAGCAGTCGATACAGTCCGACTGGGTGAAAGCCGAGGCCGAAACCGCGCGCCAGCAGAAGAAGGCCCTGCCGGTCATCATCGACGACATGCCGGCGAGCAAGATGCCGCTGCTCTATCGCGG